>DASYZC010000001.1:0-8480 GCA_035949735.1 Candidatus Acidiferrales bacterium
TCCGACGCGTCTTTCCTGATTAGCGCGCGATAGATGTCGTAGGTCCAAACGGTGGAAAATGCGCTCACGTTACCCGCCATACCGGACATGAACCCGGCAATCAGCGCCGTGACTCCCAAGCCCAGCAAACCCGGACCACAATAGCGAGCGAGCATCAAGGGCAGCACTTCATTGTAGCTGTGCCCTCCGGTTGCAGCCGCCACGCTTGCGCCCGTCAACTTAAACGGCAGAACAGCCAGAGCCAGTAAGCCGGGCAGGATGACGATGAATGGCACGAACATTTTGAACGCCGCGCCAATGATTGGGGCCATCTTGGCCGACCGCAAATCTTTTGCTGCGAGCAACCGCTGCACAACCAGGAAGTCGGTAGTCCAGTAGCCGAACGAAATGACAAGCCCTTGGCCGAAAAGAACCCCCGTCCAATGGATGCCCTCGGGATTTGTGCTGAACGAACCGAGGTAACGCCACAGGTGAACGTATTCCACCGATGTATTGTGAATGATTTGCGCCTTCAGCGGGCCCCAGCCGCCAGCTTCAATTAATCCGAGAATGGGTATCAGGAGCGCGCCGGCCCAAATGAGCACGAATTGCAGCACTTCGTTGAAAATCGCCGAACGCAGACCGCCCAGCGCCACGTAAATCCCAACCGTGAGCGCGGAAATCCAGATGCTGAAATTCATGTTCCAGCCCAAAACAATCTTGAGCACAAGCGCCATGGAATACATGTTGATGCCGCTCATCAGCACCGTCATAAAAGCAAAAGAAATCGCCGAGAGGCTGCGGCTCGATTCCCCGAATCGCAGCTTTAGATAGCCGGGAACCGAGTGCGTTTTGGAAATGTAGTAGAACGGCATCATGAAGACGCCGAGGAAAAGCATCGCGGGAATCGCGGCAATCCAGTAAGCGTGAGTGGCTAAAATGCCGTATTCGTAGGCCGAAGAAGCCCAGCCCATCAGTTCCAGCGCGCCGAGATTCGCCGAGAGAAAACTCAGGCCGGCGATCCAGGCTGTCATCTCGCGGCCGGCGAGGAAGAAATCCTCTCCCGTGCTCGCGCGGCGCTTTAGATAAAACCCGATGGCCAGAACGAGCGCGAAATAGAAAACGATGATAATCAGGTCGACGGGTGCGAGCTTTACAAGACGTGATGGAACGGCCAGAGCCAGGGTGGGAGTCATCGTTGTTGAATACGAGAAGAATTATCGGGACGATTACAAAGCGAACTGCGGCGAAAAATTGGGCCAGGAGCTTTCGCTTTCACGTTTATACCTTTGCGGCCGCGAGCAGCGAAAAAAAAATCTGATGCGGATAGGATAGAACTTCACTTTCAACAGCTCCCATGCATCCACCGGATGCTATCACTAGCAGCCAGTGGACGCACAGCGAGCAGATTTACAAAGCGAAGAGCCTAGAAGTCAAGCCTCGCACGGAATTCGATCTGGCGAGGACCGTTCATGTTGCTCAGGCCCGCTCGTCCGAAGCGACTGGATGCAATATTCGAGTTTGGGTCCGCCCAGTTCGGGTGATTGAACGCATTCAGGAACTCACCCTGGAAGACGAAGTGGACGCGCTCAGTAATCGGGAAAAGCTTCGTAACCGACAGGTCCTCGTTCCACAGGTGTGGACCGTACAGCCACGGGTCGCCGGTTAGCGTACCAGGGGTAGTATTCTGGCATGCGCCTGTCAGGTAACTGTTACAGTTGGCCGGTGGGGCGATCTTGTTTGAGGCTCGGAGGACCGACGGGTTAAAGTCCCACTTGAATGGGCACGTCTGAGTTCCGCTCGATCCGCAGACGTTAGGAGTGTACACACCTGAGGCGCTCTGCAACTGAGAAATGGTCATACCGCTAAGGAGCACGCCCGAGTCACCGTAATCGTTAAAGGTGTTGTATCCGCCAGTCACCTGGAACGGGAAGCCGGTCTCATACGTGAAGATTGTTCCAATTGTCCAGCCACCAACGATCTGATTGGCCACACCGGTGTGATTGAGAAGCGCTTTCCCGCTTCCAAACGGAAGGTCATACGTTCCACTGGCATGAATGACCTGCCGCAAATCAAAGAGCGTAGGACCGTATCCTAGACGGAGGTTGCGAACCGTGAACTCCGGAACATTCCCAAGCCATTGGTTGTCCGGCTGCAGCCCAAGGGTATGGCTCCAGGTGTAATTCACGTCGAATTGCATGCCGTGCCACGGCCGTTCGCGGAAGTCCACCAACAGTGCGTGGTAGTTTCCGTAGCCTCCATCCGTCATGAAGCTTTGCGTCGAACAACCACCGCAGGAAGCAGCGTATGGGTTGGCCTGGAAGAAGTTAAGCGGGTAGGCTCCGGGAGACGTGAAACCGTATTGCGTGGCGCAGTTGCTGATGGACGAGCCTACGAGGTTGCAAATATAAGGAGCGCTGCCAAACGGCTTCGCCAGTATTCCGGCCACCGAACCCGCTTGGCCCTGCTTAAGGAGAGTGAGGAATCCTCCGGAAGGACCGTAATCTTTGAACGGTATTCCTGTTCCGCCGGATGCCTCGCCGGCAAATGCCGCATTAAAGATTGGCAATGGCTTTTCTCCTGCGAACTGGGCTCCCATCGCAGAGTTGTCAGCAAACGAGTTTATCCCGTTCGCTTGGTTGATGGCCAGATTGGTCTGCGCGTTCTTGAATTCCGTCAGGAAGCCATTCTCAAAGATATTGACCTCATTCGTGTTGACGGGGATCCACTGGTGAACGCTCCTGTGCCCCATGTACCGCACTTCGAGGACATTGCTATGGCCAAACTGCCTCTGGATACCCAAGTTCCACTCTTGGACGTAGGGTTGCCGAATCTTGGGGTCGAATCCGGAGGCGCCCCAATAATAACTCCATGTGTAATCAGACTGCGGAATCGACGCAGCATACGCAGGCGGCGAGAACAGGAACACACTAGCTGGGTACGAACCACCACCAAATGTCAAACTGCCGGGAGCAAACGTCCCAGTGCCTCCGCCGGGTGCAGCCTGGTAGGAAAAGTTCTGGAAGAATCCCAGGCCGCGATTTGTGGCGTTATTCCAGAAATACTGGTAGGGCTCGGTGAAACGCTTGATGTCAAATCCGGCGCGGATGACCGTGTTGCCTCCGCCAAAGAACTTACCCAAGAAACCCTCAGAATAGTTCGGGTTCCACGCAAGGCCAATAGTGGGCTGTGGGCTAACGTTCCACGGATTATACTGATGGCTGCTGGCAATGTATTGCGGGTTCGCGATCCCCGTAAGGACACCGGGCTTAAATAGATTGCCGACTCCGGACGGACCATACATCTGCGCAGCATTGTCTCCATGGTACGCGTTCGTAAGATCGTGATCGTCACCCGTGAAATCCCAGCGAAGCCCATAATTCAAGGTCAAGGTTGGTTTCAGCCGGAACGAATCCTGAGCGTACAAACCCCAAGATTTTTGAAGTTCATCCAGATTGTAAGCCGTGCCGGGCGTCGTTGCGTAATTGCCGGTGGCGGGTTGGTAGGGAAACCCACTGCCTATCGGGCCCACACTCGCGACCCTTCCAACCAGAGTCGCGTACAAGTTCTCGGCTTCGCCCCGATCGGTGCTGGAAGCACTCGCAAAATAATTCTCGAACGCGCCGAACGCTGGGTCCCCATTTACCAGGCCGAGACCGATGTTTTGGATGCCGTCCGGTGGATTCCAGTAATGGTCCTGCTCGCGGAAGAAAGAGAAGCCGAACGTTACCGTGTGTGCGCCATGTTGCCACGTCGCATTGTCGCTCGCATTTATAATGGGATAGTACGTTGAAACGGGCAAGTTGAACTCTGTACCGGAATCGGCTATCGCCCAACTGACTTGGGGTTGAGTATCCCAGAGAGGCTTTGCACCAAACGAGTAGGCGTACCAATTATAAAAGTAACCGCCACGGAATTGGTTCAACAGAGTAGGAGTAATCGACCAGTCCACACCCAGCGAGGTCGTGTAGTTGTTGTTTGTGTTTGACGCGGCTTGATTCGCGAACGCCGCGCCCGGGAAGAAAGGAGCATTGCCGTTCGGTTGATTTTGCTTGGTGTCTTCAAACGCGAAATTCAAGCGGACCTTTGGTGAAATGTTGTAGTCCAAACGAATGGCTGGGAAGTAGGTCGTGATAGGAGAAAGAACCAACCAGTTGACTTGTTCAGTATTCGGGTCGCCGGTCGCCGAAATTGTCGCCCCGCCACTCGTTACTGCGGTATTGATCGCCGCCTGCTCCGCCAGGTAAGTGGCGGTGGGTGCTGTAGGCAAGCCACAGGCGCAGGTCGGAGCGACTTGCGTGAAGAGATTCACAGTCGTTGCGCTGTTGGGAGGCTGAAACGTGTAAATTCCATTTTGTGCGTTCTGGGACAGAAACGTGTTGCTGGTTACGAAGCCACCAGGCTGCTTCGACATGGCAAAGCTGCCGTAAAAGAAGAGCTTGTTCTTGAGAATCGGCCCTCCCACGCTGCCCCCGAAATCATTTAGGATAAGGTGAGGCCTCGGCTGACCCGTCGCGTTGTTGATCCAACTATTGGCGTTCAGCCAGGAATTGCGAAAATCTTCGTACGCCTCCCCGTGGTATGCGTTTGTCCCTCGCCGCGTGACGAAGCTGCTCTGCATTGAGGACCCACCGAGCGCTTGGCTGAGGTCAACCTGGCTCGTCTGCACGGTCATCTCTTGGATATCTTCAACGCGCGCTTCCGGCCCTGGCGTGGTGTTGCCCGCGAATTTCATACGGCTGGTCGAGGAAACCACTCCGTCGATGGTATTTCCTTGAGCAATCATCGGAAGACCATTCCATGTGCCAAAGCCAGGCGTGCCGCTGTATCCCGGCGTCAGGAAAGCCAACTGGCTGATGTCTCGACCACCCAGCGGCAAGTCCTGGATTTGCTTGATGTCTATGGTCGTTGCGATGGCATTGGAAGAGGTCTCAATAATCGGCGACGCGCTTGCACTGACAACCACCTCTTGCGACGCAGCTCCCACTTTCAATAGCGCCTTCAGGTCGGTATTGCGGCCTCCCTGGATTACGACGGAATCGAAAACTTGGGTCTGAAAACTGCCCTTCGAGACGGTCAGTTTGTACGTCCCGAGGGGCAACGCCACAAACGTGTACGTACCTTCACGCCCCGTTGTCGCGTTTCGAGTATCACCCGTCGCGGTATCGAGAAGCGTCAGTTGTGCGTCGGGCACAATGGCGCCGCTTTCATCGAGTACCATAACATTTAGGGTACCGTAACCGCCGTTCTGCGCCCAAGCTGAGGGTGCGCTGAGCGCGAAGAGCAACAACAAACAGGCCACCATGCTGCCAATCAAAGCGCGAGAGAAACTCCGCGACATACTGCCTCCTTTGACATGTCCAAGCTTTGTCCGCGTTCCGAAGAGCGCGCTTTCAATTTTCGTTCCCAAGTGAACTGCCCTTTCACTTCGAAGAAAGCGTTTTCTAAAATAGCGAAACATTAATCTGTCTATGATGGTGTAGCAAACTCCATTGCTCAATTTGCTTGGGAACTTCGTCTGAGATGCGGCTGAAGAACTACTCTGAGGAAGGCTAATAGAGGGGAGAGAAACTTGACCGAGCCGTCGATTGCATCCGTGGATGGTCGGATGCATTCGGTGAAGTTCGGTCCATGGCCTAACAAGTAAACGTTTACTCACGCTACCCACCCCGTCTAAGCACGACCCGTTCTGATGGGCGCTTTGTATAATGTATTTGTATTACTTGTCAAGCCCAAAATTTCGCTGCGGCCTGATTCGAGCCAAAGCTGGTAGAATGGCGGGGATTTGAGGGGCCTTTAGAGCACGGATCGCGTGCGCCTTCATTTAGGACCAAGGATGGCTTATCGACGTTTTTGGCGTGTGATCGCCTACTTCCCCGTTGTCGTCGCCCTTGTGGTGATAGCTTGCTGGACCGACGCTGTTGCCCAGACCCCGCCCGCATCCGGCGCGAGTGAAATTCAAGCGCTTGGCCGCTTGAGCGCATCTTCAGACGCAGAAAAAGAACTCCAAACCGGAATCGCGCTAACTCAGCAGGGGCATTTCTTGGAAGCGATTCCGCATTTTCTGGCGGCGCAGGGCCGCGTCTCAGACGAATACGCGGAGAATTTCAATCTTGCGTTGTGCTACGTGGGGACAGAGCAATTCGCTCGCGCGATTGAGGTTCTCGGCACACTGAAAACCGACGCGCACGACACTGCGGCCGTCAACAATCTGCTGGCTCAAGCCTATATCGGAACAGGACGGGATAAGGAGGCATTCAGCTCCTTTCAGCAGGCCGTTAAGCAAACTCCTCGGGACGAAAAGCTTTATATGTTTGTGGCGGAGGAATGCATGGACCGCCAGTCTTACGACCTCGGGCTCGACGTTCTGAACATTGGGTTGCGACATCTTCCGAGTTCGTCGCGATTGCATTACGAACGCGGCGTGTTTTTTTCGTTTGAAAATGAGCCTGATCCGGCAACGGCGGACTTCGATCTTGCCAGCAAGCTTTCTCCGCGAAGCGATATCTTCTATATGGCCGCAGGACAGAAGGCGCTGCTCGAGGGAAATATGCCAGAGGCAGTGCAAGTTGCGCGCGAAGGAATAAAAGAAGGTCACGGCAACTATATTCTGCTGACCATCCTCGGGAAAGCGGTCGGGCAATCGGGCGTCAGTGCGGCGCAGCCAGAATTTCGAGAGGCGCAAGCCGCGCTGGAAAAATCGGTGGCCGAGCGTCCGAACTATGCTGAGTCGAGGGCTGCGCTTGGCGAACTTTACCTGATGGCAGGCCGCGTGGACGATGCGATCGCAAATCTGGAGGTGGCGCGGAAACTCGCGCCAGACGACGCTTCCGTCTACTCGCATCTGGCAATTGCCTATCGGCGAAACGGGGACGCAAATCAGGCGGAGCGTATGTTGGCGATGCTTGCCACTTTGAACCAGGAACAAGCCGCGAAATACAAATCGGGTGCGCCTGGACACAAGGCGGGTTACATCTCATCGGGACGAGCGCCGCGCCGGCCCTAACCTCAACGTTGGGCGACCCGTGGAAATTTTCGTCCGACTAGACCCTTCCCTTCCTCGATGGCAATGATCCGGTTAGCTTGGATTTTCGCCAACTTCGTCACGGCGCCGCTTGGCCAAAGAATCTCGACAGCGTCCGCGAACGAATATTTTCCCAGGCCAAAATGAAGCCGCGGGTCCTGCGCCGATTGATAGCTCATTCCTCCCTTTCGCTGCCCGTAAAAAACGAGATCGCCCGCGGAAACTTTAACCCGCGCGCCCACGCCGTCACGATTTGAACGCGTGCCGATGAGAAGAATTTCCAGCCAATGATTCGCACTGCCACCGTCGTTTCGAAGCAATTGCGGCCGCTCTCCATTGTTGTTCACCAAAATATCCAGGTCACCGTCATTGTCGAAATCGCCGATGGCGGCGCCGCGGCTGACTCGCGGAAGTTGAAAGTCGCGGCCAAGCTCTTCGCTCACGTTCTGGAAAGTCCCGCGTCCCAGATTGCGAAACATGAGTTTCGGCTCGGCATAGTGAACGCTGGCGTTGTAACGATTAATGTTGTCGAGAACGTGCCCGTTGGCCATGAAAATATCCGCCGCGCCATCATTGTCATAGTCCATGAATCGCGCGCCGAATCCGCTCATGTGGAAGGTGGCATAGCCAAGACCGCTGCGCAGCGTCGCGTCGTCGAAAGTTCCGTCGCCCATGTTCTGATAGAGCCGCGCGAGTTGGCTGTCGAGGTGGGTGACGATCAGGTCCATGCGGCCCTTCCCTGTTGTGTCCGCCGCATCCGTTCCCATGCCGGCTTCTGGCAATCCGTCGGCGCTTACGGCAACACCCGCCGAATATCCCACTTCGCGGAATGTCCCGTCGCGGTTATTGTGAAAAAGAAAATTGGCCATTGAATCGTTGGAGATGAAAATGTCCTGCCAGCCGTCATTGTCATAATCGAAAGTGACGACTCCGAGACCGTTGCCAGGTTTCAGTCCGACTCCGGATTGTTTGCTGACGTCCGTGAACGTGCCGTCGCCGTTATTGTGAAAGAGCGTGGGCGCCTGGCTGTTGTAATCGTCCGGATGACAGTAACTGCGCATTCCTGGGCCGTGGTCGCCACACCAGAAATTGCGATCAGGCGACCAGTCAATGTAATTCGCAATCACCAGGTCGAGACGACCGTCGTTGTCATAATCAAACCACGCGGCGCTGGATGCCCAGCGGCCTAGGTTTTCCACGCCGGCGCGAGCAGTGACGTCTGTGAATGTGCCATTACCATTATTGTGGTAAAGAATGCAGCGCCCGTATCCGAGAACGAGCAAATCCGGATATCCATCGTTGTCGTAATCGCCGACGGCAACGCCCATGCCGAACAAACCTTCCGCGCCCACGCCGGCCTTGACCGTAACGTCAGTAAAGGTTCCGTCTCCGTTGTTGCGATAAAGGGCGCTGCGCAATGGATGCGCGGGTTTGTAAAGGCGCGTCGCGGCGCCGTTCGCCAAATATAGATCGAGCA
>DASYZC010000002.1:0-16254 GCA_035949735.1 Candidatus Acidiferrales bacterium
CAGCTTCGTCGTTGGGAACATATCTACAACACCGTGCGCCCCCACCAGGCGCTCAACTATCTCACCCCGCTCGAATTCCTAGAGCACTGGAAATCTCATAAACAGAAAGCCGAGTGTCACTAATCATGTGGACGAGTACACGGGCTTTGGTGAGGCGGATGTGTGGGATATACTTCTGTGCCCAAGATCTAGCGTCTTGACTCATACTTGGGGGCTTAGCGAATCCCAGCGCGCCCTGAAAGCCACGATCTTAACTTCAGTATGCAGCATAGACTTCGACGATTCCTGGACAGGAATCGTGTAGGGCAACCGTGAAACCACGAATGGAGAGGCAAAACATCGCAGTGATTGGCGGGTCGGCTGCAGGACTCTTCGCGGCGCGGCTGCTGGCGCAACGCGGCCTATCGGTGCGCGTGCTGGAACGAGCTGACTCGCTAGATTCGGAAGAGCGGACACTGATCGTGACCCGCCGAATGCGCAGCCTTCTTGGGGACGCCGCTGAAAGCAGCATCCTGAATGAAATCCATCGTTTCGAGCTTTTCACCGACGGCCGCGCCGCGACTGTGACGTTGCGGCAGCCGGACCTGATAATCGAGAGACGCGCCCTGATTCAACGCTTGGCCAAGGATGCGGCACGCTCAGGAGCAAAGATTGAACTTGGCCAGCGTTTTCATTCGTTGCGAGCGGAAGGTGCTGGACTAGCCATCGAGGTGGAGCGGTGCGCCGACGGCAGCCGCAGCGAGGTTCGTGCCGATGCAGTTATTGGCGGTGATGGCGCCACGAGTCGCGTGGCTCGCTCAGCGGGTTGGGCGCCGATGCCGACCGTTCCGCTAATGCAGGCGATCGTGCCTCTCCCGAAAGATATGGCGGCAGACACGGTTCGCGTGTGGTTTGTTCCGCAAGATACGCCGTATTTTTACTGGCTGATCCCAGAGTCGCCTGAGCGTGGGGCACTCGGCGTGATAGGCGAGTCCGGACTGGAAACGCGGCGCCGCTTGGAGCAATTCCTCGAGGAGCGTGAGCTCGATCCACTGGAGTTTCAGGGGGCCCGCGTGCCCGTTTACCGACACTGGATTCCGGTGCGACGCAGAGTCGGGCGAGGCTCGGTTTATCTAGTGGGGGATGCGGCTGGACAAGTTAAGGTGTCGACGGTGGGAGGGATCGTCACCGGATTCCGAGGGGCGCTGGGAGTTGCCGAGTTAATTCTGAATGGGGGATCGAGCGGAGAGCTGCAAGCCTTGCGGCGGGAATTGGACTTCCATTTGCTGCTGCGGCGTTCAATGCATGGATTTCAGCAATCGGACTACAGCCGACTGGTAGACCTGCTGAATGATTCCACGAAGCAGCCTCTCGGCGTGTACACGCGCGACGAGGCATGGAAGATCCTGTGGCGAGTTTGGCTGCGTCAGCCTCGATTGATTCTCATGGGGTTGCGCGGACTGCTGATGCGAAGCAAATCGCTGGACGCGCCCGAAGTTTAGCGCGCGGCGAGTAAACGGAACCAGATTGCCGCAAGGCCCGCTGCTAGAACTCGCCGCCGTACAACTCGAGGGGGCCACTCCGAAAGAATCGAGGATATCAGACAAAAAGACGCCGCCGAGCAGCAGGCGAATATTGGCTCGGCTAACAACTGGAAGGAGGTCGAGCTTGGCTGCGCCCATGCGTTCCAGAGCCATGTGGAGAGGGTGGTCCGTATGGACGTGAGGGAAATCGAGTCCGGTCGAAAGTTCCGACAGCGGCTTGTCCTCATCGGAACGTTTCACGGCCGATTCGAGGCTCTCCCGGGAAAGCACGCCCACAATACCTCGTTCGTCGGTAACCGGCCAAGCATTCGACTGAGTTTGACTCGCACGTGCGAGCACCTCGCGCACGGTCATCGAGGGTGACAGAACATCGGTGGCGCCCCGCATCACTTGCGTTGGCCAACGTGGGCCAGAGTATCGGCAGTAGGCAAGTGAATACCTTCCTGACGCGAAAGCGCCTGGCAGATGGTTTCCGGATGCATCGTGGAGGAGATCCGTCATCTACAATGCGCGTGCGCACCGCTTCGTTTGCCACGCTCCCAATCGGATGCGGCGCATCATCCCCCAAGATTTGACGCAGCATGTCCTGGGCGCGAATTGCGGAAAATTGTGTGTCGGGGGCGCTGGAGGGTTTTGGGGCAGGCGGCCTAAGCGCAGCGACCGAAAGAAAAAAGATCGCGGCGAGCGGAGCCGCGGCGGAAAAAATTCGGAGTACTCCAGGCCCCCTGGGGGAGTCCAAACTTCCTCCCCGCGCGCGATGCTAGCCGCCCTCCAGTGTAAGTCAATGGTCCGAGCGGAGGGCGAATTACCTAGGCGGCGAAGTCCGAACTAGCTATAATGATCGATTATCATGTTGTGCTGGCCCCACCTGAGCGGGTCTGCCGGGGAAATGTCATGAATCCCATTATTGCCAAGGTCCAGAAGTCAGAGCTTCGCAAGGACCACCCTGTTTTTCGCCCAGGGGATACGATCCGTGTGCATGTGCGACTGAAAGAGGGCGAGGGAGACAAGGAGCGCATTCAACCGTTCGAGGGCGTGGTGACGAGCCGTCGAGGTGAGCTACTGGGTGAGAGTTTTACTGTCCGTCGGGTGAGTTTCGGAATCGGCGTGGAGCGTATCTTTCCGGTGCACTCGCCCATGATCAGCGCCGTGGAACTCGTACGCCAAGGCCGTGTTCGGCGCGCGAAGCTGAATTATCTCCGCCAGCGCAAGGGGAAGGCGGCTCGCATCAAGCGGGCCGGCACACCAGAAACGTCCAGTGGCAAGGGTTTAGTTGAATAAGAACTTTAGGCCAGGCTAACAACTCCTGTGTGCTAAAATTCGCGGCCGATGGGACGGCTTTGCTCGGCAAGGCATGAGCGAGATGCGCGTCAGCGCGGGTGGCTGCGCATTGCTGGACTGGATGAAGCAGGACGCGGCTCGCTTTTTGGCCCGGTAGTGGCGGCGGCCGTGGTGCTTAACCCTAAGCGCCGAATCGTCGGCCTCGACGATTCCAAAAAATTGGATCCTGATCGTCGCTCCGAACTAGCCTCGCGGATCCGCGAACACGCTATCGCGTGGGCAGTAGCGGAAGTCGATGCCAGCCGCATCGACGCTTGGAACATCTACCAAGCGAGCCGCCAAGCCATGGTGGCGGCAATCTCGCAGCTCAATCCGTTTCCAGACTATCTTCTGCTCGATGCCATCGAGCTCGACCTTCCGATTGAGCAGAAGTCTCTTATCCATGGCGACGCTCGGTCAATTTCAATTGCGGCGGCGTCGATCCTAGCTAAGGTCGATCGAGACCGCCGGATGCAAGAGTTCCACGAGCTCTATCCACAGTATGGGCTGTCGCAGAATAAGGGTTACGGCACCCCAGATCACCTGAAGGCCCTACGCCAATACGGTCCTTCGCCCCTACACCGATTCTCGTACGCACCTGTGCGCGAAGCACGCTGCTGGGCTAGCGGAGCCGAGCAAGCTCCGCTACCGCTCGAACCTGCGTCGGCCTTCTAAGACGCCAACGAGGGGAGGCCTACCCTCCGCCTTGGGCGTGGAGCAGGGCTTGGCCCTGTTATCCCGTTCGTCACCATCCTTTCCGGGCGTCGTGGACCCCCTTTTTCGGTGCATGCTAACCTTTACGTGGAGCCCCCTTCTCGCCCCAAACTTGCATGAGCGCACGTGGGGCCAGGAAACTCGAAAGAATCCATGGCATTCAATAAGAATAAGGCACTTGAGACCGCGCTGAAATTTCTAAATCAGGGCAAGACCGCCCAGGCCATCGGCGAATACCAGCAAATCCTCCGGAACGATCCTAAGGACCAGGCGACATTAATGACTGTGGGCGACCTCTTCGCCCGCCAAGCGGACATGCCGCAAGCCATCGAATACTTCGAGCGCCTGGCACAGGTTTACCTCCATGACGGCTTCAACAGCAAAGCGATAGCAATCTACAAGAAGATCGCCAAACTCGCCCCGGCTGAATTAGCCCCACTCGAGCGACTGGCTGATCTGTACGTCCAACAAGGGGTGTTGAGCGAGGCACGGCCGCTCTTTCTGCAGATCGCAGAGGCCCATCTGAAAGCAAATCGTGCGCCTAAAGCCGTGGAAATACTGCACAGATTCCTTGAGGTCGAACCGGACAATCCACGCGTTCAGATGCGACTGGCCGAGCTTTATAACGTGATGGGTCAGAAAAAAGAGGCGGCCCAAACGTATCTCAGCTATTCCCAGAGGCTTTTCGATAATGGTGAGGTAGATGAAGCGGGGAAAATGATCGAGCGGGCTCTGGCGGTTGACCCCGGGAGCACGAGCGCGCTTCTCCTCCAAGCGAAAATCCTCGCGCAAGCGAACAAGAACGACGCAGCAATCGCGATTCTCGAGCGCCTGCCTGAGGCCGATGCGGGCGGGGAGATAACCAATCTCCTGATCGACTTGGAAATCAGTTCGGGACATGTCAGCAAGGCAGCAGATCGTGCTCGAAAGCAGTTAGCCCGCAGCGGGACCCATACTGCGCTACTCGAAAAAGTCTCGGACGCACTGCTTCAGGCTGGGAAGGCTGCCGAAGCCTTACCGCTGATACGCGAGCTCCGCGGCCCGATGATCGAAGCGAGTGAGCAGGATAGGTTTTTGAAGCTTCTGTCGAGCTCAATCGAGAAGCTGCCGGATGAAGTTGAGCCCCTTGAAATGTTGGCTGACTTCGCCCGGCACACCAGCGATCCTTTCCAACTAAATGCCGCGTTGACCAAGCTAGCTGATATTTATGCGGATACGGGAAACTACACTCGAGCCGAAGAAATGCTGCAAGAATTGGTCGAGCGAAACAAAGGCGATGAGCGGTTGATCGCGCGACTGGAAAAGCTGCGTAGTCACGGCGAACAATTGTCGCCGAGGGATCAAGCGCCCGCACAGCTTCTGGCAGAATCAGAACCGTCAAACGATATATTCTCGACACGCGACCGTTTGGGAGAAGCGCTCCTTTTCGATGCGTCCGATCAACCGGCTGTCCCTAAGGCTGAAGAATCCTTAGACGAGGAAACACAGCGTTACATCGCACAAGCCCTAACCGATGTGGACCTATTTTCAAGCTATGGGCTCACGCAAAAGGCGACGAACCTGCTCGAAAATGTCTTGAAGCGGGCACCACGCCACACACCCACCCTCGAGCGTCTCCTCGACCTCTATTTGGGCGCCAGCGACGAACAGCGCACCGTCGAACTAGCTTCTCAACTCGAACAGATCCATGCCGAGCGTGGCGATACGATCAACTCTGACAGATTTAAGGAGCTTAGGCAAAGATTCCAGAAGGCCGCTGGACTATCGGAGGGATTGCCGATTGAGCAACCTCCCACTGCACCACTCTCAGTTTCTTCGAGCATGCATTCGGAAACATCCGGGTCGCATACTCCGACTGCCGAGGCGCCGGCGCTCGCCAACGCAGTCACTCCTGACGAACCAGTGGAATTTGAAATTCGACCACTTCCGGCGGAGGCAGACTCCTTCCCGCCCGCCATACCGCCGAACCCAACGGAGCTGACAGCCTCTCCCGCGCAGGAAGTGGACCTTTCAGACGAGTGGGAAGCGATGGTGCAAGAAGTCGGAGAAGAAGCACCTCTCGCGAAAAAAGGGACAGCGGCCCCGCCCCCAACAAGTGAGCTTTCTGCGGAAGCGAAAATCGGTTCGACGGAGCCCATCCCGGGGGTTCAACCAACCGAGCCGCTCGCTGCAGAAGCAAACGCAGCAGATGACTTTGCAGAGCGGACGAACGCGGAAGCCCGAGCCGCGGAGAGGGTCACTGAGGGCGCCGAATTCGAGCTCGAGCTAGCGCCAGAACCGGAAAAGAGCAAAACGAATTCCACGACTACAGAAGACTTCCTTAGTGACTTGGCTTCGGAAGTTGAAGATATGGAGATACCTCTCCAAGCTCCCGAAGTTGCAGCCATTCCAGCCACGGCGCCCACGCCTGCGCAACCGGCTGAAGCCGGTGCAATCACAGCACAAACGCTGAACGAACTTACTGAAGTTTTCCAGGAGTTCCGAAACGAGCTGGGCGAACTTGGCGAAGAGGGTGAGGACCTGGAGACCCACTACAATCTAGGTATTGCATATCGGGAGATGGGACTGCTAGATGAAGCGATAGGTGAGTTTCAGAAAGTGGCTAAAGCCGTGAAGGAGGGAAAGACGTTCCGGTACGCAATGAACTGCGCCGCGCTGCTAGCGATCTCCTTCATGGATAAAGGCGAGCCGAGAATCGCGGCTATGTGGTACCAAGAGGCACTCGAACTCCCGGGACTGGAGCAAGAAACGATTATAGCTCTTCGGTATGACCTCGGCGTCTCGCTCGATATGGCTGGCGAAGCGGACGCCGCTCTGGATAACTTCCGACAAGTATACGCGATGAACATTGATTACCGCGACGTTTCAGACCGGATCGCTACTTTGCAAAAACGCTGATTTGTGAATGTCCTCGGTCTTACCGCGCGAGATGTTACAGGCCCTGTTGCCACTTCAGCAATAATCTCCCATAATCCATGTTTCTACGATGAAGCAAATTGTACGTGTTCCGATACTACTAGTTTGGCTGCTCTTCGGACTGGCGCTAATCCTAGTGCCCTGGTCAGACATTTGGGAGACAAATTTTTTTATCTACCAGTATCCCGGCTTGGGACTAATCGCGGAAAACACGTTCCTGAGAGGAGTCATTTCGGGACTGGGATTCATGAATGTGTTGCTATCGCTAGAAGCTTTTCGTCGCAAGACGGCCTCCGTCTCCAGCCGTAACTGATGATCGCACCGTGAAGCGCATTGTGTGCTACGTCACGGACAGCCAGTCACTGGGAGTCACGGAGCCTTGCTCGGACATACTGACGAAGATCGAGGCAGCCGTGAAGGCGGGCGTTGATTGGGTGCAAATCCGCGAGAAAGAAATGCCGACTCGACAGCTTCTTGCAATTGCCCGTGCGGCCGTCAGGATGACAAATCGCAAACCTGCACCACCTGCCGGAGAGGATCGCCCCGGATCGCTCATTTTAGTAAATGATCGCCTGGACGTAGCGCTCGCGGGGAATGCCGCAGGGATACACCTAGGTCGCGAATCGTTGGCAGCACAGGATGTGATTGGCTTGCGGCGGAGACGGAAGACGGTCACGGACCTGATGGTCGGACTCTCCTGTCACACAATCGACGAACTCCGCCAGGCAGAGGATGCGGGTGTCGATTACGCGTTTTTGGGGCCGGTTTTTGACACCCCTACAAAGAGGCTTTTCGGGCCTCCTCTGGGGATCGCAAAACTTGCCGCAGCCTGCCGGGCGACTCGACTTAACGTGATTGCAATTGGCGGAGTGACGCTGGAAAACGGCGCGGAATGCCTCCATGCCGGGGCGGCCGGTATTGCGGCAATTCGGATGTTCCAGCAAGCCTGGGAGCCTGCGGAATTAAAGAAAGCCGTAGAGAGGCTACATTCCGTTGGTCAGCGGTAGCAACGAGTTCTAGGCGCTCAGCCAGCGCCCCACAGGCCGCAAGCTTTCCACGTGCTCACAGATTACCTTAACGACGGCTGCAATCGGAATCGCGAGTACGACTCCCATCAAACCCCACATCCAGCCCCAGAACAGAATCGATAGGGTAAGCGCCAGCGCGTTTAGCCGGATGCGCCACCCGACCAGGGCGGGAATCAGGAAATTCGCGGTTACTATATGAAGAATCGTTAAGACGACGAAGATCCCAACAAAAGGGCCTACCGTATGGTATTGCTTGAGGCCCACCAGGAGTGGGGGGACAAACGAAATAACCGCGCCTAGATAGGGCACCAAGTTGCACACGCCCGAGACTAGCGCCGTGAGAAACGGAAAGTCCAAGCCCAACCCCCAAAAGAAAAGCCAACTGGCCAACACGAGGATCAGTCCAACCAGGGCTGTCCCCATTAAATAACTGCGCAGCACCTGAGTTACTTCGGTAAGAGTATCCCGCACCTGCGTGCGATCACTCGTCGGAAACAATTGCATTGTCGCGTGCCAGACTTGCCGCTTACCTGCGAGCATGAAAAAGACGAGAAAGGGAACGAAACTAGCGCCAAGAAGAAATACTGATAGCGAGCTAAGACGGCCGATTAGCGCGTCGCGAACCGCATGTGATTCGGTCACGGTGACTACTCCTCGATCGGCATGCTCAGTCGGCTCGATCTCCGAAACGTGGGCTTCCAAAGCTTCGAGGTTCTTTTCCAGCGCCTGCGTTGCAGCTCGGAGCGTCTGGCGATACTCAGGCCAATCGATGCTGAACTGATCGACAGTCTGGATCAGCGACCAACCAAGTACTGCCAGCAGAGCCAGCGTTAGCAGAACCACAAGGAGTGAACCCAAAGCTCGCGGCAAACGAACGTCTTCAAGCCACGTCACCACGGGATCAAGGAAATAGGCCGCCAAAACGGATACCAACAGGGTGACAAGTACGGCAGAAGCCCAATAACAAAAGGCTATAACGATCCCAGCTGCGATGATCCGCGCGCTCGCCGAACTACTGGCGACAACCTTGCTGCTGTCATGAGGCATTTACTTACCATAACACAGCCACTGAACACCCGGTTCTCTAGGAAGCAGTCAAGATCGCACCGATGACGTTTGCGGTAACAGACGTGAGTCGGACGGTCCCCAACGTACGGCGGTGATAGAATCACTTGCCAGCTCATATCGCGATGTGGGATTCCGCACACATGGCTAAGCAAATCTTCGGCACGGATGGGATCCGGGGGGTCCCGGGCGACTACCCCCTGGACGATACGACCCTTGACCGAGTAGCGGTAGCACTAGGAGAGTATGTCGTGCTCCACTCACGCGTGGATGGCGACTCCCCACGAGTGTTAATCGGGCGCGACACGCGGGAATCCGGACCACACATCGCCGACCGGATCGCCCGCGGGCTCAGCGCGGCGGGCGCGGAGCCGGTCTCTGCAGGAGTCTTGACCACTCCCGGAGTTGCGTGGCTGGTGAGCCGCGAGTCCTTTGCCGCCGGCGTAGTGATATCGGCGTCACACAATCCGTACCATGACAACGGGGTGAAGCTGATTTCCCCTTCAGGGATGAAATTCCCAGAAGCAGTCGAAGCGGAGCTCGAAGAATCGATCCTGTCGCGCAAGCCCCGACCGACACTCGCCCGAATGAGTGAGCGGGTTGATCAGCAGTCCCATCCAGAGTTGCACGCAAACTACCTGGCTGGGTTGCGCCAAACGTTGCTCCCCGGGGCGAATCTGGCAGGCATGAAGATCGTTCTAGACTGCGCTAATGGTGCTGCTAGTACTCTGGCGCCCGAATTATTTCGGCCATTGGGACCAATCGTGATTGTGATGAATAACGCTCCCAATGGCCGGAATATCAACGCGGGCTGCGGTTCACTACATCCGGAGGCCATGCTTCGGAGAGTGACAAATTCAGGCGCGACACTGGGTGTGGCTTTCGACGGTGACGCGGACCGGGCGATTTTTGCCACCTCCTCGGGAAAGCTCGTGAACGGAGACGGCGTTTTGCTCGCCGCAGGGCGCTATTTGAAATCGACGGGAAGATTGAAGGGCAACGTGATCGTGAGCACTACAATGGCGAACCTGGGGTTGGAGCGCGCTTTGGAGAAATCGCAGCTGAAGTTGGCTCGCACGGCCGTGGGTGACAGGTATGTTTTGGAGGAAATGCAGCGCATCGGTGCCAATTTTGGCGGAGAGCAGTCGGGCCACATTCTATTTCTCGACGACGCGCCGACCGGAGACGGAATGCTGACTGCACTGAAAATCGCCTCGCTCGTTTCTATAGCCGGCCCGCTCGACACCTTAGTCGCGGACCTAAAAGTTTTTCCGCAGAAGATCGTTAATGTGCCTGTGACGTCGAAGCCGCCGCTAGAGATGCTGCCTGCGGTCGCCTCGACGCTGGGTGACGCCGAACGCTCTCTGGGGAAGACCGGACGTGTCGTCGTTCGCTATTCCGGGACCGAGCCACTCGCACGAGTGATGGTCGAGGCGGAAAGCGAAAAAGATGTGGAGCTCTGGACACGGTCACTGGCTAAAGCGTTGCGGTCTGCGATTGGATGTTGAGTTTGGTGACGTCTTCCAAAGAACGTAGGAAGTGCGAGAGAAGCTTTCATAAATTGGATTGTGCCTGTTCTGCATTTTCTCGCCCTCCTTGCCTCTTTTATAAAGCATTATGCGACAAGGAGATGCAGGCGCTTAAAGCTTCTAATATGTTGGCACGGCGCTTGCAGCAACAACGCTGCGAATGTCCTTAGTCCCGGGGTGGGTCGGCTTCGTCGCGCCGAGGCCGGATCTGGGGGGTAGAACAATGGGGGCCTGGGTGGGCCCCCCTTTTTTTGTGGCGCGCTCACACGGAAGCAAAACCTGGCAAATCCGCTACAGGAGTCTGATCATTAGAGGAATTATCATGCCCCAGCCATGCGAGACGATTTCCCAGCCGCGTGTTAGCTCATCGGACAGGGTTAAAGTTATCATGATTAGAAGCCAGAAGAAGCCTGCAAGAATAGCGATTCGCGTTAAGCCGGCGGCGTATTTCACGTGCATGAAGAAAAGTACGACCAGCAGCATCTTGATGACGGCAATCGTCAGTGCTGCTACGGTGTTCCACTGGCCCAGATCCATATAGGCAACTCCCGTAGTGAGTGCTGTGAGGGCTATCAAGGCAAGAAACACGCTCACGTACGTGCTGACCGGAACCACGTGCTCCGTGCTGCCACCGTGTTCAGAGTGCTCAGACATGAGCGATCAACTCCCCAGGTACCGTCCGCCGATCAAGTAAAGAAGCGGGAATAGAAATATCCAGACGATATCGACAAAGTGCCAATAAAGTCCGCTGATTTCGAGCGGTGCGTAGTACTCCGACGAAAACTTGTTGCGCGCCGTCATGATAATGAGGACGGTGAGAATGCCTATACCGACGACCATGTGCAGAGCGTGTAGCCCGGTCATAAAAAAGTAGAAACACATGAATAATTGAGCCCCGGGCGCGTATGGACCATGGTAACTCCAACTCACACCCGGAACGATTCCATCTACGTAGTCGTGATACCACTCAAACCGAAATTTTAGGAATAGGAACGTCGCGCCGAGCAGCATCGTCAGAATAAGCCAAAAGATGGTTTGGCCCTTCCGCTTGCCTGTTTGAGCGGAGCGGATGGCCAAAGCCATAGTCAAGCTGCTCACGATCAGCACAGCCGTATTCGTGGCCCCAAATTTAACCTCAAGCAGATGGCTACCGGTAACGAATGCCTGAAGATGCAACGAGCGATACACCGTATAGGCCGTGAACATTCCGCCGAAGAACAGAATCTCGGTGACCAGAAACACCCACATGCCTAGCTTACCGGCCTCCCGTTGCTGAGCAATGGTCTCAAACTGGTGCGCGAAGCCTGGTGGATGCGCGCTGTGCGCTGCCAATTCAGACACTGGCCACTCCTGAACTCGGGTAGCTGTACGCTTCCTCTGTCACAACGGGAGTTTCCTCAAAGTTTTCAGTTGGCGGAGGCGAGGTTATGGTCCACTCGAGGCCTTTGGCTCGCCATGGATTTGGGCCTGCCGCCGGACCATAGCGCATTGACCAAGTAAGATAGATCAGCGGAATTACGTACCCAATTCCGAGTATCGAGGCGCCAGCGGAAGACATCACATTGAGAACCTGGAACTCTGCGGGATAGACGGCGTATCGCCTCGGCATACCCAGATAACCGAGGACGAACTGAGGAAAGAACGTCAGATTAAATCCGATGAAAATAAGAGCCGCGGCTACGCGCGCCCAGTAGTCGGGATACAGACGCCCCGTGATTTTCGGCCACCAGAAGTGAATGCCGCCGAGATAAGCCATCACAGCACCTCCCACCATTATGTAGTGGAAGTGCGCAACGATAAAGTACGTTCCATTGAGGTGAACGTCGGTGGCGAGCGAAGCTAGAAATAATCCAGTCAGGCCGCCGATGGTGAAAAGCCCAATGAATCCCAGCGCATAGAGCATGGGGGCCTGGTACGAAATCGATCCCTTGTACAGCGTGGCCGTCCAGTTGAAGACCTTAATGGCCGAAGGGATTGCAACCAGAAAACTGAGCACCGAAAAGACAAGGCCAGCATATATTGACTGGCCCGTGACAAACATGTGATGACCCCAGACGACGAAACTAATGACGGCGATGGAAAGGCTCGAAAACGCCACAAAAGTGTACCCGAAGATTTTCTTCCGCGAAAAAGCCGTGATCAGCTCACTAATCACACCCATTCCCGGAAGAATCATGATGTACACGGCCGGGTGCGAATAGAACCAGAAAAGATGCTGAAAGAGGAGGGGATCGCCGCCGACTGCGGGATCAAATATGCCTACATGAAGGATTCTTTCCAACCCCAGGAGAAACAGTGTGATAGCGATCACGGGTGTGCCAAGAACGAAGATCAAGCTCGTAGCATAGAGCGCCCAGATAAACAGTGGAAGCCGGAACCAGGTCATGCCGGGGGCGCGCATCTTATGAATCGTGACGATGAAGTTCAGCCCTGTGAGGATCGATGAAAATCCGGCGATGAAAACGCCCAGGGCCACGGCGACAACATGCGTATGTGAAAAAGAGCTGCTGTAGGGCGGGTAAAACGTCCAACCGGTATCGACGCCTCCGGACAGAGTCGCGTACAGCGCAAAGGCGCACCCCGTTACAAAGATGTACCAGCTCAGCAGATTGAGTTTTGGAAATGCCACGTCTCGGGCGCCGATCATCAAGGGAATCAAAAAATTGCCAAGCGTCGCCGGAATGGAAGGGACCAAGAAGAAAAACACCATGATGATGCCGTGGGTTGAGAATAGTTTGTTGTAGGTTTCGGGCTCGAACAGCGCGCCTTGTGGCTCGATCAGGTGCAATCGCATTAGAACGGCCGCCGTGCCACCCACGAAAAACATAAGCGTTATCGTTGCGAGATAAAGAAGACCAATACGCTTATGGTCTTTAGTCAGCAGCCACGAGCGTATACCGTAGCTCGCGTTCAGGTAATTCACGCCAAGATCGGCTGGAGTCTCGTGGAGATCTGCAATGGCCGTGCTCATTTGCCGTTCGTCCTTTCTTCCGAAGCCAGCGACTTCACGTAGGCGATCAACTGAAGGACCTGTTCCTCATTTATCTGCCCCTGATACGTGGGCATGATCGCCTCATAGCCGGGCATTCGGACTGAATTTGGATTTACAATGGCCTGGCGAATTAGGGCCTCATCCACAACCTGGGGCTGGCCGTTCTGCAACTTCTCAGGTTTGCCATAGATTCCCGAGAGAGATGGTCCGCGACCGCTACCTCCACTCACGTGGCAAGTACCGCAGCCGAACTGGCTGAATAGTCGCTCACCCTGCTGCGCCATGGACTCTGTCTGCTCGCCACCAGCGAGCCATGAGGCATAATCGGTAGGCGTCATCACATAAACCCAGCCGATCATCTGCGAATGATTCGTGCCGCAGTATTGCGCGCAGAAAAGATGGAAAGTACCCGTCTCAGTAGCCTCGAACCAAATGGAAGTATAGCGGCCCGGAAGAACGTCCTTCTTGACGCGAAAGGCAGGAATATAGAAATCGTGAATTACATCCTGCGAAGTCATCGTGAGCTTCACTGGAACACCGGCCGGCACGTGGAGCTCGTCAATTTCGCGTGGACCCTCGGGGTGTTGGATGTGCCACATCCACTGCTTGCCGATAACAAAAATCTCGTTCGACGCCGCCGGAGGTCGCGCATTCCGCACATATAGCGCGGAAGCCCAAACGAACAGGACGGCACAGATGATCGAAGGGATAATGGTCCAAGTCAACTCCAAGGCCATTGATGTGTGCGTTGGCGCCGCTTGTTCGTCATCCGAGCGGCGGCGATACTTCACCATAAAATAAAAAATAATGGAGAAGATCAGCACGGCGAAAAAAGCGGTGATTCCTGACAAGACGTAATAGAGCTTGTCGACACCGCCGGCAATCGTGGAAGCCGCCGGTGGCTGCAGAGGAATCATCGCCGCCCCAGCGGTCACAGAACTAAGTCCGGATTGAATCAAACCTGTCATCACCATTCCATTGAAATCGCCACAGCGCTAGTTCGAAAAGTTGTTACTTCTTTCAGACCGTTCTCGCCGGGGATCCATGATGCCCATTTCGAAATAGCGCGGCTAAAAAAATCCCACCGCACAGCACCGTCAGTCCTCCTGCCAACTGAAGAACTCGCGAAATCAGCAGCCCGTATCTGCCGATATGGGGATCGTAGTGGTAACAGAAAAGCAAGATCTGATCCACGGGCGACCCAATCTTCCCCTCAGAAGCCTCTACGAGGCCCAGGCGCAAATCGCGTTCGGGATACGAGATGCCGTAGAAATAGCGCGAAATTCTCCCGGTGGGCGTTAGCACCATGATGGCGCTCGCGTGCGCGTACTGCTTCGAATCGGGATCGTAGGCGTATCGGAAACCAACGGAGGCTGCAAGCTGTTTGATCTGTGGCTCACTCCCAGTCAGAAAATGCCAACCCTGCGCAGCGCCGGGACGCCCGTACATTCCGAGATAAACTGCCTGCTTGGCCTCGGCAAGAACCGGCTGATCCGTCGGGTCAATGCTTATCGTTAAGACATTAAAGTCTTTTCCGATGCTCATCGGAATCTGCTTGAGGCTACGATCCAGGCTATTAAGTACTTGCGTGCACAGCATTGGACAGTTGAAATAGACGAGAGTCAGAATGACAGGCTTACTGCCGAAATACCGCCGCAGAGCAACCAAATTACCGTGCTCATCGCGGAACGTAAGATCAAGCGGGATGGAATCATTGAGCTTCTGATCCACGCCAACTTCTTTCAGCAGTTCAGGACGCACGCCAACACTTTGCGTGGGGTCAGTAAACTGGGCCGCGGCTGGAGATAAATGCAGGAACAGCGCCGACGCGACTGCCAGTCCAATTAGCCAGCTTCGGATTAAGAGTCTGCGAATCTTCATTTGCTGTCCCTTTCCCGGCACCCTGATTGCGCCGCAGTTTTGCCCGCTATGCCTAGTGTTCTTTGCCGCCCTCGGTGGTTGTTTGTCCGCGGGAAGGCTCGGTCAAGTAACCGCATTGACCTTCAAGATCACTTCCACTCGGAGGCACCGGTATCGCAACGGACGGCATGCTCGGAGGCGCTTCACTTGCTGCACGCGCCGGGAAACCTCGCTGCAGACTCATATCCATCGCGCGATCAATGGGAATCCGCACGATGCCGCTCTGCTGATCCACCCAGCCGTAGGTGTTCACTTCTTGCTGTTGCGCCGCGCAGTAATCCTCAAGTTCGCCATGCGGATGCACCTGTAAGAACGGACTGGGCAGGGGTTCGCGTTGGGTCGCTCTCGCCAGCGGGGACGCTGGCGGGCCGAGGGCTTCGATCTTGTTGAAATAATCCAACGTCCATTTCATGGCCAGAAGAGTAAACACCAGTACCAGCGCCATCCAGAAAGAAAACTGCAACAGGCCCCTGACGTTCGCGTCGCGTTGTTCGTACCCAGAGCCGCGATCGACTGGCTGGCCCGGGCCGTAGGGCTGCTTAGTCTCCATGCTGATGCTCCATCAAAGCTTTTGCCCCTTCGAATCGCGGATCGTGCAGCGGCAACAGCGGCAACTTCTTCAACTCCCCAAGAAACATCCCGAACCAAAGGCCGCCGATCCCAATCACAGCGAAGATGTCCGTCAGATGAAGCTGAGGGCCAGAGGGCTCATACGCCGGCACCACCAACCAATAGACATCGATCAAACCCAAGGTCAGAAGAATCCCGGCCACCATACTGAGCGTTCGCACCCGCCTCTTGATTTGCCGTTGCAGAAGCAAAAAGAATGGAACGAAGAAGTGGAAAATCAGCAAAATCACGGCAATCACAGCCCAGCTTCCAAAAGCGCGGGCCATATACCAAGGAATCTCGTTTTTGAGGTTGCCCGCCCAGATGATTAGGAACTGCGAAAACGAAACGTAAGCCCACAGAATCGTGAAGGTGAGCATCAGGCTGCCGAGATCGATCAGGCGCTTGGGTTCGACAGAATCCTTCAGGGGCTCATACTCCCACAGCTTGGCTAGAACTAAGATCGAGAACGCCAAACCCGCTAGACACTCAACCACGATGAATATCATCCCGTAGATCGTGGAAAACCAGTGCGGCTCAAGCGACAGGACCCAGTCGATCGCCGCGCCGGTTACCGCGAGACCCCAGACCACCAGGCCCGGTGCCGCAAGGCTCATCATGCGATCCTTGAAAATCGG
>DASYZC010000003.1:0-2706 GCA_035949735.1 Candidatus Acidiferrales bacterium
CACAAAGACCATCAGAGCCCCTGGCAGATCATCGAGCGCCTCGCTCCACGCTCGCCTCTCGAACTCTGCTTGCTTCCTCCCGTCTTCCTGGATTATTACCTCAACAACTCAGGGGGATACGATGTGCCCAGGCAGCCCTAGCAATGCCTGTGGAGTTTTGGGCAGGCAGCTTTTGGATAGTGGGTCAGTTTCGGCTGAGCGTCGCCGGTTAGATGGAGCGCGGTTCAACAGCAGTCTTCAGATCTCCGGGAGGGAATTTCTTAAGAAGGTGCCAGGTTATGAGTAGCCACGCCGCCGTTTCGATCCAATAGAGGTATCGGAACGTGAAGTAGATAGTGTAAGCGAAATCGCCAGACCTGAACAAAAGGATCGCGCCGTGCATAATGGTGACGAGCCACAAAGATCGGGTCCGGGACCACAACCATGCCAAGGGAACGTTGTAGAGGATATGCACCAGTAGACTGATGAACACTGAAACGCCGGGGATACCGATTCGCAAGCCAGGAACGGGGCCGAGCCCAATGCTGAGCGGCAGGAGCCACCATAACAGGGCGACGAGCAGACAGGCGCGCTTGAAGCCGAATTTCTCCTCGAACCGATTCTGCAAATAGAGACGCAGCACGAATTCTTGGAGCGCCGCGATCCCAAACACGATAAGCACCCAAGGAAACGCCCCGAGGCCGAGGAATTCGTACGGTACATTCGATAGAACCGTGGAAAAGTTAAAAAGCCCTTTCAAGATAAGGCGCGGGATAAGGGCGACGGCCAGCGGTATCGCAATGGCGATGGCGGCAGGCCAAGCGACGGAGTTTGACGAGGGGGCCTGTAGCCTTCTTTGATCGGGCCGAAAAACGAGGAAAGCGATGGCAACGACGGCCAGGCCGTCTAGAAGGCCGGGTAACCATCGGAACGCAGCGAAGTGTCGAGGCCAATCGTCGTACCAGGGCAGAGCCCCTGCAGCCGTGGGAACCATACTGGTGAAAATGGCCAGTTGGACAAGGATTGCTATGGCAGTCGCGGCAATTAGCATTACAAAGATTTTTCGGCCAATCTCGGACGCCTGACTGGAATCTCCGCGACGGATCGGCCGTTCAGCGAACCGCACGGGAAGCGGCACGCGGCACACACGGGCAATCCACAGAGCACCTGCATACAACGAGATTCCAAGAAGTGTTACGTAGAAGCCGACGCCAAGGTGTAGCAGGCGATCCGGAAATGCGAGCAGGTCTGACTGGAGTGCCTGATCAGCTGCCTCCAGGACCGACGGTGGCTGCGCCTGGTGTAAGAGAACGATCGCCAGGAAGGATGTGATGGCGATGGCGCTCGGGAGCAAAACCCAGATGGCAAATTTCTTCCAGAGTGTTCCCACGGGTAGGCACCACAGGGCCACACTACCGAGGAAGCTCAAACTGACCGCGTCGAGGATCGCGTAATAGCGAAGCAAGAGGAGTCGCGTTGAGATGTCAAACCAAAGCGTTCCATCCTGATGTCGAAATTGCAGGCTCGACAGGACGTGCCCCGGCGGGAGCCACGGAGATGACCCGCCGACGAACAAGACCAAACTCGCAAATGGAAACAGCAGTTGGAGGTTTTTTTCCGGCAAGAAGTCGCGCAGGAACGCGCCTAGACGCCGAGACGATGCGAGAAGAGGGTTGATTTCTTGTTTTGTCACGTAGCGTCTAGATTAGCCAGAAACCCGGCCGCGTGAAGCCGATTCTGGCCAGAAGTTGCCTCGGTGGAACTGGTACCCTCCAAGGACCGAAGGGCCAGTGGCCAGTGCCCGATTGCCATCGGTTACGCTCAGAGCTTTAGCTGCCTTTCCCCAAACACTCTTTGGCCGCATTACAGGAACTGAGACACCGCCCTCGCGTGGCTAAAATTGACGGTAGAAACTGGCGGGTGGTAAGTTGACATCCCCATGCGCGTGCTACTCGTCAACCTGGCTGCGGAGTCTAGCGAGGCGGTAAAGCAGGCGCTAACCGGCCAGGGCTATGAAATCGCCACGGTGGAGACGCAGGCGGTTGACGAGGTCCTTGCGCTTTCGCCGGAGGTTCTGATCACAGAGGCGACGCCCTCCGACCTGAGTTGTTGCAGTTTGATCAGCCAGATCAAGGCAAATCCGCAAACTCTAAAGATTGTGGTGATCGTTCACGGCGGGGCGCTGGAACGCGCCCGCGCGCTGGACTTGGGCGCGGACGATGTGATTTCCTTTCCGTTTGAACGGCTGGAATTCGCGGCGAGGATCCGGGCGCAGTTTCGCGAGAGACGACCCGGACTGGAGCTTGAAGGAAAGTTAAGGGAGGCCATGCAAAGACGGCGGGCAGCCGAGGCTGCCGTGGAGGCGCTGAGCGGCGGCGCGGCCGGTAAGCGGCGCTATTGGCTGATTTCGGCGATTGTTGTACTGGGCGCGGCTGCCGTTGTAGCGGGTGTATCAACGGTGATTTCGAACCGGCACAGCCGGAAGGATGCGCTGCAACTCAGGGCGGAAATTGCGCGGCTGAATGGCGGACTCCTGCAACAGGGAGAACTCCTAAGACGCGTGGAACAGGAGCGCGCGTCGCTGAACGCAAACACCGCAGAGGGGGCGCGCGAGTCTTTGAAGGCGAAGACCGAAGCGATCCGCAAGAAGATAGCCGCGAGGGGCGATGCGGATAACCAATCCCTGGAGAAGCAGCTGCAGGCTACGGAGAATCGCCTGAACCGGCT
>DASYZC010000004.1:0-8674 GCA_035949735.1 Candidatus Acidiferrales bacterium
GTTTCAGCCGCATGAGCTCGGCAAGCATCTCGGCGCGAGGAATCACGGGAATCTTCAGCCGATGAGCCTCCATCACTTCCACATTGTCAGCGGGCACGGCCGAAGAAACCACCAGCACGTGCGCGCCATGCGCGTTTTCCGGTTGATGCGTATCGTGGATTACCGCGCCCAATTTTCGCAAACGCTGGGTGGCAGGCGAAGACTTCAAGTCGGATCCCGAAACGCCATATCCGCTGGAGAGCAGGACTTCCGCAATACCGCTCATGCCGCTACCGCCAATTCCGACCAGATGAATGCGCTGAAAATTGCGAAAGGTGATGCTCATGGCCGCGCTACCCCTTCGATCACGTCAACGATATCTTCGACAGCGCGCGGACGCGCCATCGAATGCGCGCGCTCTTCCATCTCTTGAAGTTTTTCGGGCTGGTCCAAGGGGGAAAAAATCTCGCTGGTCAGGCGCTCTGGAGTCAGTTCATCTTGCGGCAGCAGCCGAGAGGCGCCGCCGGCTTCCATGGCCTGGGCGTTTCCCGTTTGGTGCGCGTCAGTCGAAGCGCCGAAGGGGATAAAGATGGCGGCTCGTCCGGAGGCGGATACCTCCGCGACAGTAATGGCACCCGACCGGCAAACGATCAGGTCGGCCTGAGCAAACCTCTCCGCCATATTTTCGATGAAGGGGACGACCTCAGCTTGGAATTGGCGCCGCTCATATGCTTCGCGAACTGCATTATAGTCGTGTTCGCCAGTCTGATGCACGATGAAAAGCTGATTTTTCCTCGCGGCGATGAGATCTAACGCGCCCACTACAGCCCGGTTGATTGGTGCCGCGCCGCGGCTGCCCCCGGTTATTAGCAACGTGAAAGGCGCGCGATGCTCCTTGGGTGGCACGGCGAAAAACTCCGGCCGAACCGGGCAGCCAGTAAGGATTGCTCTTGGGCCCAAGCGGCCGGCTGTTTGTCCCTGCGCCACAGCTACGCGCGTGGCAATCCCGGCAAGGATGCGGTTTGTGAATCCCGGCTCGACATTTGGTTCAAAAACCACCGTGGGTATACGGTGCATGGCCGCCAACAGCATCATGGGACCGGAGGCATATCCGCCGACCCCGAACGCCGCATTGAACCGGTGGCGATGAAGAATCTTCTCAGAGTCCCAAAGGCCGGCAGGGACCATCGCTGCATTCCGCAGCAGCTTCACGCCGTCAATCCCTTTCAGGCCGCTGGCGCGAATCAGTTCAAGCGGAAAGCCCGCCTGTGGCACAAGCCGCACTTCGATTCCTCGCTCGGTTCCTACAAACACGACTTGCCTTTCTCCAGAATCGCCCCTGCCGGTGCCGCGACGAATCCACTCCTTGGCAATGGCGATCGCCGGAAATACATGTCCCCCGGTTCCGCCGCCCGCTATCAGAAGGCTTTTCGCATCACCGCTCACGTCTCATCCGCGTGTTGGCTGATGTTCAGCAACACTCCCGTGGCCAGTAGCATTCCCATCAGGCTCGATCCACCGTAGCTCACGAAGGGAAGCGGAATCCCTTTTGTCGGGACGAGGCCCAGCACAACGCTTAGATTCAAGAGCGCCTGGCCGACGACCATGGCCGTGATACCGATGCCCAGGAACCGTCCAAAGGCATCGGGCGCCTTCATCGCAGCCACGAAACCGCGCCAACCGTAAACAGCGAAGAGCGTGAGAAGAATCATCGCGCCAATGAAACCCGCCTCCTCGCATATCACCGAGAAAATGAAGTCTGTGTGCGCCTCAGGCAGGAAAAATAGCTTTTGGCGGCTCTCCATCAGACCCACGCCGCTGAATCCTCCCGAGCCGACCGCGATAAGCGATTGTGCCAACTGGAAGCCATGGCCTTGTGGATCGGCGCCGGGCGAGAAATACGCTTGCACGCGCTGCAAGCGGTACGGGACACTCGCGATGGCGATATAAACCAGTGGAACGGCTGCTAACGCTGCCCCGAAAATGTAACGGTACGATAGTCCCGCGATAAAGAGCATCACGGCGGCGATGAAGAAAATCATGCAGGCCGTGCCCATGTCGGGCTCCTTGTAGACAAGAGCGACAATCAGAAGCACGGCTCCCAGCGCGGGTAAAAGGGTTTGCCTCAGGTTGTTTACGCCCGGTCCCCGCGGCTCGCCCCGAATTTCCAGAAACCATGCGAGGTAGAAAATCACGACCAGCTTCGCGATTTCCGACGGTTGCAAACTGAGCGGCCCCAAGCGAACCCAACGATGCGTGGCGTGTGTTCGGTCCAAGAAAAATACGGCAAGCAACAAAATCAGTGTTACCGATAGCGCCGTGAAAATCACGCGCGGCTGGCGCAACTTGCGGTAATCGGTGTTCATCGTTAAAAACATTCCTGCCATCCCAAACGCGGCCCACAGCAGCTGGCGAAGAAGAAATTCGTAGCCGTTGCCGCCTTGCTCGCGGAGGGTCAGTGCCGATGCGCTGAAAACCATGACCGCACCGATCAAGCACAGGGCCAGAGTGACGCCGAACAATTTCCGGTCGTGCTGCATGCTACGAGGCATTTCTATCCTTTCCGCGCGAATGCATTCTTATCGCTGGACTCGCTCGCGAACTTCTCGACCAGCTGCCTAAAGACGCGTCCGCGATGCTCGAAATTCTCAAACTGGTCAAAGCTCGAACACGCGGGCGCTAGCAGAACCACGTCACCCGGTTGCGCCTGCTCTTTCGCGGCTTGCACCGCTCGGTCGAGCGTGCCGGCTTGAAATATCGAGAGGCCATCGCCCAAGTCCGAAGCAATCTTTTCCGCGGCAGCGCCGATTAAAATCACTCGCCGCGCCCTTCGCTGCAACGGCTCTTGCAACGGGGTATACGAACTTCCTTTGTCCTTGCCACCCAGAATGACGATGAGCGGTCCAGCGAATGCTTCAATTGCTTTCAACGCGGCGTCCACATTTGTCGCCTTTGAATCGTTGTAAAATTCAACGCCGCCAATCTCGCCGACTAGCTCCAAACGATGTTCGACTCCGCGAAACGCCTTCACCCCAACCGCAATATCCGCCGGGGCTGCACCCGCGAGGTGCGCGGCGGCGCAGGCCGCAAGGACATTCTCGAGATTGTGATCGCCACGCAAAGAAATCTCGTCGCGCCGGCCGACCGCAAGATCCGAGTCGTTGTGCCGAATCATGATCTGGTTGCCTTGCAGGAACGCGCCCTGTGCTACTCTCTTGCGCCGGCTGAACCATACGATCTGTGGACCCAATGGCATCCGCTTGGTCACTTCTGGATCGTCCGCATTGAGCACAGCGAAGTCACGGTCGAGCTGGTTCTCAAAAAGCCGCATCTTCGCCGCAGCGTACTCTTCGAACGACGTGTGCCGGTCTAGGTGGTCGGGCGTCAGATTCAGCAGGACTCCGACCTCTGGACGGAATTTCTCGATTGTTTCTAATTGAAAGCTACTGACCTCCGCCACCGTGATCGTCGAATCGGTGGTCGACTCCACCAGCGACAAAAGTGGAACCCCGATATTCCCGCCGGTTAGCGTGTTTATTCCCGCTGTCCGCAAAATATGACTCACAAGCGAAGTCGTGGTCGTCTTGCCGTTTGAGCCGGTAATTGCGACGAGTTTGCCGCGCAGAAAGCGCCAAGCTAGTTCGATTTCGCTCCACACTGGGACGCCCGAAGACCGCGCCAACTCGACCGGTGTGAGCCTGGGAGAAACCCCTGGGCTCACCACGATCAGGTCCTGCCCTACAAATGTAGCGGGAATATGGCCACCTAACTCCAGCTTCACGCCTGCGGCACTTAGCTTGGGCGCTGTTTCACCGAGATCGCGTTCCGTCCTCATGTCCGTGGCCGTCACCGTGGCGCCGTAACCCGCTGCGAAAAGGGATGTTACGAGCCCAGTCCGACCTAATCCAACCACCAAGACCCGCTTTCCTCCGAGATCGAAACCTGGCCTCATCCGGGCTACCTTAATTTCAGCGTCGTGAGCGAAAAGAGCGCTAGAACAAGCGCCACGATCCAAAATCGCACAATAATTTTCGATTCGCCCCAACCCACCAGCTCAAAATGATGATGAAGAGGAGACATGCGAAACACGCGCTTCCCCGTCAGCTTGAAGGAAGCCACCTGAATGACCACGGACAGCAGCTCAACAATAAAAATGCCGCCGATTGAAATCATCAGGATTTCCTGCTTCAAAATTACTGCGACGGTCCCGATGGCGCCACCCAACGCCAAGGAACCCACGTCTCCCATGAACATTTCGGCAGGGTGCGCGTTGTACCAGAGGAATCCGAGCGAAGCTCCCGCCAGTGACCCGCAGAAAATTGTCAGCTCGGCAGCGTCTGGTATTCTCTGAATATCGAGATACTCCGCGAAACGGGCGTTGCTGGAAAGATAAGTGAGGACAGTCAAGGCGACCGCGGAGATCAGCACACATCCTATGGCGAGACCGTCGAGGCCATCGGTGAGATTCACCCCATTCGATAGACCAGCAATCACTAAGACAAGAAACAGAATGAACGGCACGTAGGCCAGCGGCCAAATAAAGCGGTTATCTAAGAGCGAGCCAATCACCAGATCGGGATGCAGCCGCTTCAAGAACGGCACACTCAATTGCGTCGAGTATACTCCCCTCGCCTGAAGCCCAATCAAAACAGCGCCCACGAAAACGCATGTCAACACCTGCAACGCAAATTTTCCACGTCCCGTCAGGCCGCGGTTTTGCCTACGGGCAACCTTATTGTAGTCATCCACAAACCCGATCGCCCCGAAGGCCAGTGTTGCGGCCACCGCGAGCACCACGTAAGGATTCCGCAGGTCCGCCCATAGCAGCGTCGGGATCACGATTGCCGCCACGATCAGCAGTCCGCCCATGGTCGGCGTTCCTGCTTTCGCCTGATGCCGCTGCGGCCCCTCCTCGCGAATGTACTGCTTCACCTGAAGTGAGCGCAGCCGCTCGATCATCCATGGCCCGAGCAGCAGCGACAGCAACAGCGCCGTCAAGCTCGCCGCGGCTGTTCGCACAGTGATATATCGGAATACGTTCAGCGGACTGAAATGCCGCCGGAGCATGAAGAAGAAAAAGTAATAGAGCATTTCAGTTGCGACCCTCGCGGCCGGCGTCAACACGTTGCAGTCCTGCATTCAGTTCGGACCGCCGATGGTGAGCGCTGACGAGCTCCAGGATTTTCTCCATCCGTACTCCTCTGGAACCTTTCAACAGCAGCAGGTCTCCGCTCGTAACGAATTCCGAGAGGAACTTTCCTGCTTCAGTGGAATTATCAAAGAAGGCCGTTCTCTCCTGTGGGTGCCCCGCTTGAATTGCCGCGGCCACAAAATCCGCCGCGTGCCCTTGCACGCCCAAAATCCAATCTATTTTCCGCAGCCCCGCGGCGAGAGATCCGCACTCTTTGTGCAACTCAGGTGAAGAGTTGCCCAACTCCAGCATCTCTCCCGTGGCGAGGATTCGGCGCCGATATCCTGGTGTCTGAGCGAGCAGCGCAATCAGCGCGCTCAGGGCAGCGGGACTTGAGTTGTAGGTATCGTTGATGACGGTAAATCCCTCCTCGAATCGCACTACTTCTCCGCGCTTGTCGGCTGGTGTGAGGCTAGGAAACACTTCCTTGGCTTCATTCGCGCCGATGCTCCATACGCTGGCGGCTGCCAGGGCCGCCAGCGCGTTCACCACGTTATGCCGGCCAATTAGCGGTATTTCGAGTCGCGTGCGCTGCCCGCGAGAAACAAAATCAAACTCCGCGCCCTCGAGGCCGCGTTCCTCGATAGCCGCTGCCCGAAACTCCAGTCCTTCGCGTGTCCCAAACCGGATCGTTGGGCCTTTCGCAACCTCGGCAAACCGCGCCACCCGCTCGTCATCCGAATTCAGAACCGCGGTCGCATTGGGCCACGGAAGGTTTTCAATGAGTTCACGCTCAGCCAGAGCGATGTCTTCGAGAGATGAGAAAAACTCCAGATGCTCCACGGCCACGCGCGTGACAACACCGACATCCGGCGAACAAATTCGCGTCAACTGCGCGAGTTCTCCAGCATGCGACATCCCCAGTTCCACCACCGCCGCATCGTGTTCGTCGCTAAGCTTCAAGAGCGTGAGTGGCAGGCCATACTCGTTGTTCAAGTTTCCTTGCGTCTTCAGCACCCGATGACGCGCGCCCAAAAGCGCCGCAAGGATCTCTTTCGTCGTCGTCTTGCCGACGGAGCCCGCCACCGCGCCGATAAGGCGGCCGGGCCGAGCCTTGCGCCAGTTTTTACAGGCTTGCGTGGCCAGTTGCTGTAGGGCGACCAGGGTGTCGTCCACCGCAAATACTTTGCCGCGAATCTCGTCTGGGTAATCGCTCAGGCGCTCACGTGCCACCAGCCCTGCCACCGCGCCACGTTCTAAGGCCGAGGCCACGAAGCCATGCCCATCGTGTCGCGGTCCGCGTATCGCGACGAACAGTTCCCCGGCGGCTACGGTGCGGGAATCGATGGACACACCGCTGATCACAGCCGATCGCTCAAGCCGCTGCGCCGGCGAAATGCCGAGAGCGTCTGCAACTTGAAATACTGTCCACCGCATGGACGTCTCCAATTAATTTTTCCGGCACTTTGCCGGGCTACCTTCATTCGCTGCGTGTTTTCGAATAGCCTTTGCTACGCAGGATTGCGCGCGCTTTCTCGCGGTCGTCGAAATCAACGGTTCCGTCGCGCAGCACCTGATAGGTCTCGTGGCCTTTGCCCGCAAGCAGCACGATATCGCCCGGCCGCGCTTCTTCGAATGCGGCGGCTATCGCCTGTTCGCGCTCTGGCTCAACCCGATATTTTGCGTTCGATCTCTGCAACCCAACCACCACGTCATTTATGATCCGCAGCGGATCTTCGCCTCGTGGGTTATCGCTGGTCAGCACAACCAGATCGCTTAACGAACCGGCCGCTTCGCCCATCACAGGCCGCTTGCTGCGGTCTCGCTCTCCGCCCGCGCCAAAAACCGTAATGATCCGCGCCGAGGGCCCCAATTCACGAGCCGTAGTTATCAGGTTTCGCAGCGCGTCGTCCGTGTGCGCGTAGTCAACAACTACGAGAAACGGCTGCCCCTCATCGATGCGTTGAAATCGGCCCGGGACCGATTGGAGTTTTGCGATTCCATCCTCAATCTGGTTCTTGGCGACGTTCAATCCGATCCCTGCCCCTATTGCAGCCAGGATGTTGTAAACGTTGAAGCGCCCTACGAGTGCGGAGTGCACTTCGATATTTCCAATCGGCGTCTCTGCCACGAATTCGAGTCCGTCAAACGAGAGCGCGAATCTCCGCGCAGTCACCTCGGAAGAGCCCTTCAGCCCGTACGTCAGAGTGCGACGCGCTAATCCCGTGAGCTGTGCGGCATAGGGATCGTCTATATTGACCACTCCGATGCCTGGCGCGCCTGCGCCCGTGCCTTCGAATAGAATTCTCTTTGCGGCGAAGTACTCCTCGAACGTTTTGTGATAATCGAGGTGATCCCTGGTTAAATTCGTAAAAATCACCACACCGAAATGGCAGCCCCACAGCCGTTCCATTGCCAACGCGTGTGAACTGGCTTCCAGTACCACGTGTGTGCCGCCCGAGTCGCGAATTTCAGCGAACATCTGCTGCAGATCTACCGATTCGGGTGTGGTGTTTGCAGCTGCGCGGCTACCTTTCGGGGTTCGGTGCTCTATCGTCCCGATTAGCCCCGGCCTAAGTCCCGCTTCCCTTAGGATCGAGTCCACGAGAAATGTAGTCGTGGTCTTCCCGTTCGTTCCCGTTACGCCGATTAGCTGCAAGCCGTCAGCTGGATGCCGGTAGAAATTCGCGGCAGCTCGCGCCAAGCCGCGCCGCGCGGAACCCGGGAGCAATCCGACCCATGTGACGTCTTTGCCAAGCCAGACTGGCCTTCCCGACCATGCCTCATCGGCGGCAATCGCGACTGCGCCGCGCCTCAGCGCATCCTCAATAAATTTCGTGCCGTCGAGTTTTTCCCCGTGCAGCGCAAAGAATATTCCTCCGGGCGTGACGCGCCGGCTATCGTGTGCGACGGAGTGGACTTCCACGTCGATCGGCCCCGTAACGTTGCCAATTTCCGCTCCTGCCAATAGCTGCCGGAGTCTCATTCCGCGGGCTTTCCGTGTAGGAGTCTGCTTATCATTTTTCAATCCCGGCTTTGGTTTAACGCTGACCCTCAATTCCCGCTCCTCCGCACCGCCGCTGGCTCAAGCTCCGCGGAACGTCCGAACCGGACGGTCACCCGGCTCCCGCGCTCGACCTGCGTGCCGGCGTCGGGAAACTGTTCAATACCTACGCCGTTGCCTATCAGCACCGGCGCCAATCCTAATCTCGAGCATTCCTCGGTGACGCTTCGCACACTCTGGCCGACAAGGCTGGGAACGGCGATCGAATCCTGGTCCGCGAAGGCTGCGGCTGGGGCGGCTTCTACTCTTCGGGTCTTTCCTATAGATGCTGCAAAGCTCTGTCGGGTCGAGTCGTCGGCCTTAGCATCTTGCAGCTTGGCGGCGGCCCCGCGCTTTCGCCCTTCGTTCTTCGCTGTTTCCACATCGGACGGCAGCGGCACATCATGCGCCACACCGAGATATGCCAGTACTTGCTCGGCCACGCGCTTGAACACAGGGCCACTCACAGCTCCGCCATGATGCTCCCCCACCGGCGAATCCAGCACCGCCAAAATCGTGAC
>DASYZC010000005.1:0-4123 GCA_035949735.1 Candidatus Acidiferrales bacterium
ATGCCCTTGGTGTTCTCGCGCACCCAATTGATGTCCTTTTCCCGCGTGCCGGCGTTGATGACCAGCAGGAAGTCGTCTTCCGCCAGCCGATGCACGATCACATCGTCCACAAAAGTTCCTTCCGGGTAGAGCATTGCGGAATACTGAGCCTGACCGATCGCCAAATGTGAAGCGTCATTCATCGTGACGTACTGCACCGCTGCGAGGGCGCCTCCTGGCAACCGCCCGCCATGAATTCGAATGTCGCCCATGTGGCTGACGTCGAACACACCCACGCTCCCGCGGACACTCTTGTGTTCCGCAACCAGGCCGCCTGTCGATGGGTACTCGACAGGCATGTCCCAGCCGCCAAAATCCACCATCTTCGCTCCGACGGCGCGGTGCATCCCGTTGAGCGGTGTCTTACGAAGAGGCGCGGCTGTGGATTGAACCAAAAATTCGCTCGATTCCATGGCTCGAGTCTCGTTTCAAGGAGCGGGCAGCTCGGCCCGCACCGCTACAAACTGCGCACTTGCAAACTCGAGATCTTCACGCGTATGTGCCGCCGAGATCTGCACGCGGATGCGAGCCTTGCCTTTTGGCACGACAGGATAGGAAAAACCGACGACATAAACTCCCTTCTCCAGCAGTAGCGCGGCCATCTTTGTCGCCAGTGCAGCATCGCCCAGCATCACGGGGACGATGGGATGTTCCCCCGGCTGTGTGTCGAACCCCGACGCCGTCATCCTCTCGCGAAAGAATCGCGTATTCGCAAAGAGCCGGTCCCGGAGGTCCTTGGTCCGCTTCACGAGATCGAGCACTTTCAGCGATGCTCCGACGATTGCTGGCGCGACTGTGTTCGAGAAAAGATATGGTCGTGACCGCTGGCGCAGCAGCTCCACGATCTCCCTATGCGCACTGACGTAGCCGCCGCTGGCTCCGCCCAGCGCCTTGCCGAGTGTCCCTGTCAGGATGTCTACTCGACCCATCACCTGGTGGTACTCATGTGTTCCGCGTCCGTTCTCGCCCATGAATCCAACCGCGTGTGAATCGTCGATCATCACCATCGACTTGTACTTTTCGGCCAGATCGCAGATCTCTCCCAGTTTGGCGATGCGCCCATCCATGGAGAAAACGCCATCCGTGGCGATTAGGATTCGACGCGCGTGTGAGGCCTCTCTCAGGTTTCTTTCAAGATCGTCCATGTCTCCATTCCGGTAGCGGAAGCGCTGCGCTTTCGACAACCGGATGCCGTCGATGATGCTTGCGTGATTCAACTCGTCGGAGACGATGGCGTCCTCGGCATCCATGAGCGTTTCGAAGAGACCGCCATTCGCGTCAAAGCAAGAGCTGTAGAGGATCGTGTCCTCCATGCCGAGAAATTCGCTCAGCCGACGTTCGAGTTCCTTGTGTATTTCCTGAGTTCCACAGATGAAGCGGACTGACGACAGACCATAGCCCCAGCGATCCAGCGCTTCGTGCGCTGCCTTCACCACTTCGGGATGATCGGCAAGTCCGAGATAATTGTTGGCGCACAGATTCAAAACGGACTTCTTATCGGGCAGATCGACGCGCGAATTCTGCGGACTCGCCAGGATGCGTTCCGCCTTGTACAGGCCGGCCGCGCGAATCTCCTGAAGCTGCGAGTCATATTGTGCTCTTGCGGCTTCGAACATATGCGTCCGCTCCCACCTCTTAGCGCGCTTCGCGCCAATCCAGGATGACCTTGCCGGAATCGCCTGACTTCATGGCGGCGAATCCCTTTTCATATTCATGCCATGCAAAGCGATGTGTAATCACGGGCTTAATGTCGAGTCCCGATTCCAGCATCACCGTCATTTTGTACCAGGTCTCATACATTTCGCGACCGTAGATGCCCTTGATCGTCAGCATGTTGAAGATAACCAGCTTCCAATCGATCGCTATTTCATTTGATGGAATGCCGAGCATCGCAATTTTCGCGCCATGGCTCATGTTTGCGAGCATTTCGCGGAACGCATTCGCGTTTCCCGACATTTCGAGTCCAACGTCAAAACCTTCGTGCATCCCGAGCTTCTTTTGGACATCGGATAAACGCGTTTCGTTTGGGTTCACTGCCAACGTAACTCCTAACTGTTCGGCCAGCTCAAGACGCTTCGGTTTGACATCGGTAATGACCACGTGACGTGCACCGGCGTGCCGCACCACCGCAGCAGCCATGATTCCGATCGGCCCTGCCCCTGTGATCAGTACATCCTCTCCCAAAACGGGGAATGACAAGGCTGTATGCACGGCATTCCCGAAGGGATCGAAGATCGCCGCGCTTTCAAGGTCTACCTTACCGCTGTGCCTCCAAATGTTACTCATCGGCAGCGCGATGTATTCGGCGAACGCACCGGGACGGTTCACCCCCACGCCCATCGTGTGCGCACAGAGATGCCGCCGCCCGGCCAGGCAGTTGCGGCACCGCCCGCAAACCACGTGGCCTTCGCCGCTCACGATATCGCCCGGTAGGAAGTCGACCACGTTCGATCCCACCTCAGCTACTTCCCCCACAAATTCGTGGCCTATCACCAACGGCACAACAATGGTTGACCGCGCCCATTCATCCCATTCGTAGATATGCAGGTCCGTCCCACAAATCCCCGTCATCAGCACGCGAATCAGAACGTCATTGATGCCACATTCCGGAATGGGCGCGTTTTCGAGCCAAAGGCCGGGTTTGGGGTTGCTCTTCACGAGCGCTTTCATATTCAGCCTCGCTTCTCACATTAACACCAGGGAAGAACTTGCGGGTGACTATGCGGAGTTCTCTTCGGCCTTTACAAATCGCCCGAGAACGCGGTCCTTGCGAACGTTCGAGATCGGGAACACTTGGTTGTGACTCACAACATAAATTCCAGGTGGGAGGATGCGGAGCGTGATAAGGCTTTCGGTCAGGTTCTGTAAGGCGTCGCTCCCTTCAAACCCGAGTGGCGCCATCGCTCCCGTCATTACAATTGGAACCTCCAACTTCGGCAAAGCGCGCTGCAAATATAGACCTGTTTCAACCATCGTGTCCGTTCCATGCGTTATCAGAATAGGAACCTTCTCTTGGAGAAGGGCGTTCACGGTTCCCAGGATCAGGCCGCGGTCGGAGTCTTTCATTTCCAAGCTGTCGATATTCATCAACGGAACGATGTGCACATCGCAATCAGGAAGTCTTAGCAGCCGCAGGTAGCGGTCGATCTTGCTGTCGAGATTCGCGACTGTCCCATTCTGTTCGGAATAGCCTTTCTCGATCGTCCCTCCCGTGGTCACAACATAGATTGCCGTCATCTGTCTGGTTCCTCTAGCAGCTCCGCAGGTCCTACCAGGCCGGATTCCCGCCGTGGTAGGCCCACTTATCCACTTGCTCGTTGTAGATCTTTCGTTTGCTAAACAACCACTTACCGTCCACTTTCACCATTTCATCTTCATAATCGCCGAAAGAGTCGAGACTGGCAGTTCGTTTAGGATTGTTATTTCCGTAATGGAACCAATAGGCTCTGCCTACCGCCTTGTTGCCATCGATTTTTATGGCGATATTGGAAATGTTGTGACGTCCGACGGCCGGACGCAGTCCCGAGGTATCCTTAGCCGCTTGGTCTGCAGCGTTCTTGGCCATCCCAGCGATCAGTTTTCGGATGGCATCGCGACCTTTAACCACCGGACCGTAATCGAGCACGCCATCCTCCGTGAACGTGGATGCGTAGGTGTCGGCATCGTGAAAATCCAGGGCGAACATGTAACGGGCCTGAAGATCCTCGATCTGAGCCCGATCCTCGGCGTAGCTGCTTTGAGTCGATCGTGACGAAACAGCGGATGCCACAAGCAGAACTGCAATACCACTCAATAGAATAATTGTCGCTTTCCGCATTTCGGCTCCCCTATTCTTTGGATTTCTTTTCCCGGCGCATGCCGGTTGCACGCATCATACAAAATGCAAAGCCTCCGGCGTAGCCGTTTATCCACCCAGTCTGTCCGGTAACCCGGCTAATCAAGAGTAGGGCTGCCTGGGCACATCGTATCCCCCTGAGTTGTTGAGGTAATAATCCAGGAAGACGGGAGGAAGCAAGCAGAGTTCGAGAGGCGAGCGTGGAGCGAGGCGCTCGATGATCTGCCAGGGGCTCTGATGGTCTTTGTG
>DASYZC010000006.1:0-4351 GCA_035949735.1 Candidatus Acidiferrales bacterium
GATTCCCACTTTCCCACAGCCACCACGGCGGACATCACTTCCCCAACCTTCGGGCCAGACAAAATTCCATCTCCCTGCGTCGCTTCTCGCTCAAACACTTTAACCTCGCTAGGGGGATACGATGTGACCAGGCTCTTCCAACACTCGAATCACGTTGACCATGCTGTCGAATCGTGGCTATAATCTCCGACTTCCAATTCTGAAAATTTAATGGTGATTTTTGGGTAAGGAGTAAGAATGAAGATTCGAGCAGCATTACCGGTCGTGGCGGCCCTCTTGATTACGTCGGCGGTGTGGGGGCAAGCAGGCACCGCCGCATCCGCTTCAGGGAAGGTTGGCGTCATCAATGTCCAGGCGGCCATCGCTGGAACGGCCGAGGGCAAGCAAGCGGTCGCACAATTGCAATCGCAGTTTGCTCCTCGAACCAGCGAGCTCCAGAACATGCAAAAGCAGATCGAGGACGTGCGCGCCAGGCTCCAGGCCGGCGAGGCCACGTTGAGCGACGAGGAAAAGGCGCGCCTGACGCGGGAAGGCGACCAGCTAACCCGCAGCTTTCAGCGAAAGCAGCAGGAGTTTCAGGACGATTCGAACGACGCGCAGCAGGACCTGATCAACCGCATCGGGCGGAAGATGATCGAAGTGCTGGATAAATATGCGAAGGACAATGGTTATTCCGTGGTTCTCGATGATTCGTCCCAGCAGACTCCCGTGATCTATGCCGCGAATCAGATCGACCTAACTCAGGAAATCGTTCGCTTGTACGACCAGAGCTATCCAGTGAAGGCCGCGGCCGCATCAACCACTCCTTCTAAACCGGCGGCGCCAAGAGCGGCAACTCCAAAGCCGGCTACTCCGAAGCCGTAGCTCGCGGTCAAGCTTTCTTCGCTTTCAAAGGCCCTTCCAATTCAGCGGAAGGGCTTTTACATTTGGCCGGGCGAAGTCATCGTCGAAACGCGATTTGTCCCTCTTGGCTGCTTCGGCTATGATGAATCGTCGTCGCGTTCTAGAGGTATTTTGCGGCTTTTCGCGCGAACAATTTAGGAGGATCGGAATGGCTCTTTCAGTCGGCACCGCAGCCCCGGACTTTTCCTTGAAGGACCAGAATCAGAAAGATGTGAAGCTGTCGGATTATCGCGGCAAGAAAAATGTTGTGATCGTTTTTTACCCGTTGGATTGGAGTCCCATCTGCACGAACGAACACGTCTGCCTCGTCAACGACATGAAGCAGTTCGATAAACTCGATGCGCAGGTGCTGGGGCTGAGCGTGGATAGCGTGTGGTCCCACAAAGCGTTTGCCGAAAAAATGGGCATTCAGTATCCCTTGCTCGCGGACTTCCAGCCTCGCGGCGCGGTCGCCGAAAAGTTTGGCGTCTATCTCCCCGATAAAGGCATCACCGGACGCGCCATCGCCATTGTGGACCGCGCCGGCAAAGTCGCCTGGTTCAAAAATTACGATATCCCCGTGGTTCCGGACATCAAGGAAGTCAGCGACGCCCTCGCGAAGGTCCAGTGACCTTCCTGCAGTCGTTCTAGGAGCGCGCCCCACCGCGGCGAAGTCGTTCGCCGTCATTCTGAGTGGAGTGTCCCGCGTCTTTGCCTTTGCGCGAAGCACCGGGACACAGGACAGGGTTCCTAGGTCGGCGGTTAGTCGAGCCTGGGAGATGGGTCGAAGAACCTCTCTTGGATGTAGCGCACGGCGCACGCAGCCGGAAGGGAGACCGCACTGGTTCGCTGCGGCGAATTCGCTCAAAATATCGCCCGAATCCACTCCTCACCGTAGACGATTTTTCTTTACACCAACAGGTACTTGCGCGATTCCACCCCTCGGTGTAAAGATTTTATTCGTATCCTCGGACTCCGCCCGCGATGGCATCAGCGCTCGCTTCGGCTTGCAAATGTGCGGATGTAGTCCACAAGCTGCCACCGCTTTTCCTCGCTGAGCTTGCTCGCAAACGCAGGCATCGGCCGGCGCCCGTAAGTAATCTGCCAGTAGAGCTCGCCGTCGGCGTAGTGGCGCATCTCTCGTCCGTCAGTGAAGTCTCCCGGAACCACGGAAAGCTCGGGAGCCTTATCGCCCTTCCCATCGCCGTTTTCCCCATGGCAGCTTTGGCAGTGTTCACGGTAGCTTTCCTTGCCCGCAGCGAGAGCCTCGGGAGTCGCCGGAACGGGATTCTGAAGCTTCCGCGCCTTGGCCATCACGCTCCAATTCCGCGCGAGATAAACGATGAGCAGGACGCTGATTCCCAGAACACTAAACAGTGCGACAATGCCGAGCCTTCGAAGGCCGCTCTTCGACGGGCCATTGCGCCTGCGCGTGTGCTCTGCCCTGGATTGTTCCCCGGTCATTTAGCTGGGCGCAATTTTCTCACAGGCCGCTCGCGGATGGACGGTACGAATCACTCAAATCACCACAGGTCGAAGCGCGTCGCGGCAGCCGACGCCTCTGCTATAGTCAAGAGTCGGCACGAAGGAGGAAAGCATGTCCGAAGCACCGAAGCAGCAGCAAGCGCAGATAAAGGCCGATGAAAAGGAATTGCTCGGTCAATATTCAAATCTGGTGGTGGTCCATCACAATGCCGAGGAATTCACGCTGAATTTCATTTACATGTTTCCCACCGTGCCTCAGGGGAAATTAGTGGCCAGCCTGATCGTGAACCCTGCGCACGCCAAGCGGCTCCTGCGAGCGCTGCAGGAAAATGTGGCGCGCTACGAGGCCCAATTCGGAAAACTGCCGGAAGGACCCGGACCCGGCCAGGAACCCAATGTGGGATTTGTGCAGTAGCCCAAGCGAGGGGCCAAGAAAAACGCCTAATGTTCCAAGCCCTCGGAAACCACCCACTGCCCGCGGGGCGCCAGGAATTCGATTCCAAGTGCGTAACCCGCTTGCGGGACCGGCAGGCAATACGCCACGCGCGCAATGGATTGAAAGGACCCGGTCCGCATGGTAATCACCAGATGATCGTTCGTCTTCCAACGGCGCACGCTCAAAACGCGGGCCCCCCGCGCGCTGACATTCTGGGTAAATGTGGCCTCGGTTCCGGGCACGCGTGCGTGGCCGCTTATATCCACTCCCACTTCCATTGGAACGCGGATTTCACGGCGTAATGTTGCGATGCTCTTGCCCTTCGAGATGGACATCCCGATCCGCATGTTCAATGGCCCTTGCCTTCGATTACAAGCAAGCTACAATTTGGCTCAAACGCACCTTGCTCACTTTTCGCCCCTTCATTTTGTAAAGCGCAAGGTCCGCCACACCCAGAAGCTGCTCGATGGATGTGCCATCCTTGGGATAAATGGCCTGACCCACGCTGATCGATAGCCGGGGTTCGAGTCCGTCTTCAGCCACGCGTTCGCAGATGCGCGCTGCTGCCAGTTCCGCTTCCCGCTGGCCGCATTCGGGTAACACCAGCGCAAATTCGTCGCCGCCGTACCGTGCCGCGGTGTCGATGGCGCGGCTGCTGTCTCGCAGCACCATGCCCACACGCTGAATGGCGCGGCTTCCCGTCAAATGGCCATACTTGTCGTTGATCTTTTTCAGGTCGTCGAGATCGAACAGCAGCACCCCAAAGCCCCGCCGCGACCGTCGGCAGCGTTCGATCTCCATTTCCATCGCCTCCAGCAGACGACGATGGTTGGCCAGTCCCGTCAGCGAATCGGACGCGGCCATGTGGCTTACCTTGTCGAATAGATCGGCGTTGTCGAGCAGCGTGCCGCCCAGCACCACCACGTAGCTCAAAACCATCAGCACGTGAGCCGCCATGTAGGGCGCATCCAGCACGCGCTGCGATTGGCTCATCGTAAGGTGACAGATCACGTTCAGCCCCGCGGCAATGAATAGCGCGCGATCGAGCGCCGCCGTTGCGCGCCGCAGCCGCCATCCGAACCCCACTGTCGCAGCCGCAAAAATCAATGCGGGGACAAGATCCCATGGACGCGGTACCAACGCGCCTGGTTCAATCTTCGGCGTGCCGGGAATCATGAAGAAGAAAACGCTGGTGAGGTAAGCGACGGCGCCGACGACCAGCGTCGCGCCTGCAATTTCTTTGCCCGGCTCACGCGATATCGGAATTCGCCGCTCCACCACCAACGCGGCAACCAGCAGCACTCCCAGCAACGTGCGTCCCGCCAGCCATCCCAGCGCAATGTGCTCTCCTCCCGCGGGAGTCAGCAACATTCCCCGGTAGAAGGCCATGCTCGTCCCAGCCTCGATCAAACCGGCCACGACGAACCCGAATGCCAGGATCAACGAGATCCGATCGTGCGTTCCGCGAAACCGCACCATGGCGTTGGCCGCAAACGTGAAGGCGATCAAACTCCCCGCCATCTCCACATATGCATCCAGCAGTGGCTC
>DASYZC010000007.1:0-9634 GCA_035949735.1 Candidatus Acidiferrales bacterium
AGCAAATTCGAAACGGGAATACGGAGTCCCCTGGACGTTGCAATTCTTAAAACACCCCGGCCTGATGGTGACGACTACGTGAAATGCGACGAAATCCCTTTCGACTTTGAGCGACGGCGCCTTTCCATTGTTGTTGCAAAGAAGGACGAGAGGGCAACTGATGGGCGGACTCTCATAACAAAAGGTGCCCCAGAAGGCATTCTCGCCCTCTCTTCCTTCTATGAGGCCGAGGGCAAGAAGATTCCAATGGAGCCTGATGGGCTTCACCGATGCCGCAAAACCTTCGATGATCTGAGCGCGCAAGGTTTCCGCGTCCTGGGGGTCGGATATCGCAATGTAGATGTGCGCCCGAGTTACAGCTCTGAGGACGAAGGATCGCTCGTATTCGCCGGATACCTGGCTTTTGCTGATCCGCCCAACCCGGATGCCGCCGATTCCATAGCAGCTATGAGGCGCGACGGCGTTGAATTGAAGATTCTGACCGGCGATAACGAGCTCGTTGCGCGGCATGTCTGCGAGCAAGTGGGTCTGGCAAATCCGATGATTATTCTGGGCGATGAACTCAACCGGACCAGCGATCCCGCACTTCAACATTTAGCCGAGCAAGCGACAGTATTCGCCAGGGTCTCGCCCGTACAGAAGCATCGCATCATTCACGCCTTGAAGCTCCGCGGCCACGTTGTGGGCTATATGGGAGATGGCATCAACGACGCCCCCTCGCTTCACGCCGCCGATGTAGGCATTTCGGTGTTCTCGGCGGTCGATGTCGCGCGAGAGGCTGCGGAGATAATCCTGCTCAAACCGGGCTTGGATGTTCTCCACAAGGGAATCATCGAAGGGCGCCGGGCGTCCGCCAATGTTTTGAAGTACATCTTGATGGGCACGAGCTCGAATTTCGGCAACATGTTCAGCATGGCCGGCGCGTCCTTGTTCTTGCCGTTTCTACCCATGCTGCCGACACAGATCTTACTGAACAATTTCCTCTACGATGCGGCCCAGGTCACGATTCCATCCGATAACGTTGACGAGCACTATGTTCAGGCTCCGCGCAAGTGGGATATGACTCTTATTCGGAATTTCATGGTCCTTATCGGCCCGATCAGCTCGATTTACGATTTCCTCACATTCTACGTCCTACTTCACTTTTTCCACGCGAGCCAGCCCGAATTTCACACGGGTTGGTTCGTCGAGTCGCTAGCGACGCAAACACTCGTCCTGTTCGTAATTCGAACGACCAAGAATCCCTTCAAGAGTCGCCCGAGTCTCCCACTTGCGATTACTACGATTCTGATCGTGATCGTGGGAGTCTGGCTCCCTTATTCGCCACTTGCTCACCGCCTCGGGTTCACGCCTTTGCCCGGCCCGTTCTTCACATTTCTCGCAATTTCAACTGTCACGTATTTGCTGCTCGTTGAACTAGCGAAGAGGAGCTTGTTTTCGCATGCCGACATATGACCCACGGTGCACAGGAGAATGGCCAGTCTCCCGAACGGAATGCAGCCGTGAGGCACTGGCTTTGCGATGGCGCTTCATACTGCTGGCATGAAACTGCGGGACACGGATTGATCGTCCTTGGTCATTTTCGTGCATCCTCACCCTGCGTTAGGCCGGGGATTGCCTTTGGCTGGTGATGCAGATCACATCTCGTCGTAATGGATGTCACCGCAAACCCGACAGGACATAGCGGATTCTTTAGCGGGATCGATGGGGGCTGGTCGTTTACAGGGGGTTGGATGAATGCCGATCTCGAAATCCAAACCGGTAAGAAAGCGGCCAAGCAGGTCTGCTCATGTGGTGGATGTTCCGAAGGTGCGAGCGGAGGCCGTAATCAATAAGAACAGGGAAGGAGAAGGAGAAGGAGAAGGAGAAGCTTGATCCCGAGGCTGAACGGCTCCATGAGAATAGGAATTTGCGCACGCCAATGAATGGAGCAAGGGACGGAGATTGAGCTCACGGAAAGGGGTCTAGAACATGATCCAAAACACCATCGGCGCGGACATTAAGATCGTTCCCAACGGCAGTCCATGGGGAGTGGATCGGATGATGCACGACGCTATCGCGAAAAAAGCCTTTCAAATCTACGAGAGCTGTGGCCGGACTGCAAGCAAGGAGCGAGAGGACTGGGTCTTGGCAGAATCGAAAGTTGTTCGACCGCTCTGTTCCGGAGTCCTGGAGACTGAAGACGCGGTCGATGTGGCCATAGATGTAAGTGGGTTCGACCTCCTGAGCGGGATCGAGATCTTCACCGAACCGCATCGCCTGATTGTTGGCGGCTTCGAACGACTCCCGAACGAGCGCGGCAAGACAGAGTCGAAAAGGGAGTTGCCGTCGCAGATCTTTGGCATTGTGAAGCTACCCGCAAGAGTAGACGCAACCAAGATTGAGTCGAACTTGAAAGGACACATCCTGCAAATCCGCATTTCGAAAGTAACAGAACCGGAGCTAACCTACCGCGGACAGGTCGAATCAACGACAGCGTGATTGTCTGTAGATTGGGCCCGCTGATGCTGGGTTGAGTGCCGACCCAGGCGGGCTAGTAGTCGGTCAGATGTTTCGAAGTGACGCTCGCACGCCCCGCATTCAACACAGCCAGGAGGTCTATGACCTCCTGGGCAATCGCACCCTCGATTGGGCGCAGCCAACCGAAAGCAGCCATGACCATACCAATCAAGCTCAGCGCCATGCCGCCCATAGCGCTTTCGAGAGCGATTCGCCGCATCCGTCGACCTATATGAATCAGTTCGTCCACCTTTGATAAAGAACTGTCCAGTACTACAGCATCGGCCGCCTCGGCAACGATATCGCTTGTTTGGCCAAGCGAAATGCCGATCGTTGCCGCCTGCATGGCGGGGGCATCGTTGATTCCATCCCCAACGAAGACGGTCTTGCTGCGTGCCGTCTCGGCGCGAACGATCTCTACCTTTTCCTCTGGCGACTTTGCTGCGTAAGTTTCTCGAATGCCCACTTCAGCTGCCAGGGAGCTGACTTCATCGGGGCGGTCTCCTGAGACGAGGACCAGTCGCGTAATTCCGTGACGCGGGCCAAGGTGTCTGAGAAAAATGCGGGCGCCTGGTCGTGGAGCATCGCGGAAGCGGAATAGAGCAACGAACCTTCCGTTGAGAAACATAAGGCATTCCAGGCCCTCACGCGCCACGGGCAACTTGATCATCTTCGCCTGCACTTGACGTCTGCCTGTGAGCAAAATCTCTCCCCCTGCGACCACGCCCCTCAGACCAGCTCCGGGAGGCTCGTGGATTTCCGAGACAGGCTCCAGTTGCAATCCTGCTTCATTCGCGGCATCGAGAATCGCACGAGCGAGCGGATGCTTCGAGTACCGCTCCACGCTAGCCGCCATGCGCAGCACATCACTTTCGGCAAAGTCTGGTGCACATTCAATCTCGATAAGCGAGGGGCGACCGAATGTGAGCGTACCGGTTTTGTCGAATATGAATGTGCGGCAAGACTCGATCTGTTCCAGAATAGCCGGGTTCTTTATGATAATCCCCCGACGAGCCGCCACAGAGATCGCTCCGATCACAGCGACAGGGATCGCGAGTAGCAGCGGGCACGGAGTTGCGATCACTAAGACGGCCAGAAAGCGATGCGACTCTAAAGTAAGAGCCCACGCCAAAAGTGCGATTGCAACAGCTAAAGGCGTATACCAGGCGCCCAGTTGGTCACCAAGACGACGAAGCCGCGGCCGGCGTTGTTGTGTTACCTCCATGACGCGCATGATCCGCGCATAACGAGAATCGACGGGCAGCTTTTCAGCTCGAATCGTCAATGCAGTCTCGCCGTTCAAGGCACCTGAAATCACCTTCGAGCCCGGTGCCTTGGACATCTCGTATGGTTCACCAGTCAAAAACGCTTCGTTCATCCTCCCTTGCCCTTCGAGCACGACGCCGTCTGTCGGGCACACTTCGTGAGGATACACGAGGAGCGAATCCCCCACATTGATTTCGGCTATCCCTACATCCATCGTCTGGTCGCCAACTCTTCGATGGGCGCTTTGCGGCATCCGCTTTGCCAGCGCATCGAGAACAAACGAGGCTCGTCGAGAGGAATACTCCTCAAGCGTAGCGCCGCCCGAAAGCATCAACACAATGATCGATCCGACCAAGTATTCACCTTGAATGACTGCGACGACGATCGAGATGCCAGCGAGCAGATCTGAGCCAAACTCTCGCGCCAGAAGTTTGCGCATCAGGGTGACGATCAACGGCAACCCACCAATCACGAGTACAACGTAGAGAGGCATGCGGAATATTGCTGCCGTTGAATGGATCGCAAATCGAAGAAGAAGATGGCAAAGTATTCCGCTTACAGCGAGAAGCGCGACCAAAGAATCGCGCCGCAGTGGTCCCGGGTTCGTGTTTTTCCACGGAGCTCCTACCGATGTTGCAACAGAAAGAGACTTGGCTGAACTTCTTATGGAGCCGCCTCCCAGGACGGCTCGCGCCTTATCGGCATTCTTGCTGCGGGGTTCGATCACGTTTGCCTAACTAACACGGAGACACAGCAATTGTGACAGAGATCACAACCCAGAGCGATCTCAGTCACCGTCGAGCTTCGACTACAGGGTGCAGGGGCTCGATGCCTGGCTGGATCAGTTCCGTCGGTTTTGGTCCGCTCACCTGGATGCTCTCGAGCGCCACCTCGACCGGGGTCCCCAGCGCGCCCGCTTTTGGCGTGCTGGGGTGGAGGGCCGCATGGCTCAATCAACACAGACGAGAAGGGCAACACGAACCAATGCGGTGGGAACTCGAAGCCTTTGGTGGCGGCACGCGCCTCACGCTGTGGACCAACATCGGTCGCCGCTTCATCTCAATGGGTGCTGCCGGGTGGCACATTTGTTTCGATGTTCTGGATCGCCTTCTAAGCGGAAATCCCATCGGCCGCTTCGTCGGCCCCGAGGCCATGAAGTTCGCAGGCTGGCAGCGGCTGAACGCCGAGTACGCAAAGCAATTCGGCGTTGAGCCGCCCAACTGGTCGGCCCGTGCCGCGAAGCCTTGACACGCCGAGGAACGCCCGAGAGCCGGCCGTTTCCTGACGAGGCGTACTACAATGTCATCGTGTTCTCGACCGAGCCGAGGCGACTTGGACCCCTGCTGCTCCTCGTCGCTTTTCTCCTCGGAGCCGCACTGCCCGATGCGGCCCGACAGACCCGTCCCGCATTACGCGCTCAGCCGAGCCAGCAACAAGGTACAGCTTCACCCAACTCGGCAAGCTCGGCGTCGACGGAGATCATTGTCCACAACCAAGCCAGCCCCGATGAGGTGAAGGCGCAACAGGATTTGGTTGAAATGACGCGCCGCCTGAAGAACGCCACGTGGTGGCTCGTTGCAGTCGGCGTCCTCCAAGGAGTCGTGTTCCTAATCACACTCCTCGCGATCAAGCGCCAAGGAGACATCACCAGCACCCAACTGCGCCCGTGGATCGCTGCCGAGGGCGTCTGGCTCGAGTTTCCGCAAAACTTCCTGAAGAACTTGCCGATTGTTTTAGCCTCCAGCGAGGGTAAATCGATAATCCCTTTCCTCAAAATCAAGACCACTAACACGGGCGAGACCGTTGCCATGCGCGTCGCGATTCCGCCAGCGATTGCGATTGCGGTCGATGTTCGGATACCAGACATAAATCCGAACGAGCGGGATGTGCAGAAGCTCAATGAAAACGCCAGCAGGATTAACGAAGCCAACGAACGGGCCAGGAGGGCTGCACTTGAGAAGGCTAAGCTGGAATTCCGCAAGACCTATGGCGAACTACCGACGATGCCCGGCGGGTGGCTGTTCTTTCCAAAACAGACGAGAAGCGATCCCATGGTCGCACTCGGAGACTTCGGGGAACAACGCAACAGAACGGGAAACTTTGAGATCTATCTCGTCGGCGCAGTTAACTACGAATCGCCGCTCGCACGCGGCAAATTTTGCCAGACAGGTTTTGTATATCAGCTCGTGAAGCGGACCAGCAGAGATAGCGTCGAGAAGATCTTTGCCAGCATGCCGACAGGCGGCGAAGCACTTGAGTTCGAGGCCGCGTGGTACAGCATATGGGCCAAGTAGTATTACCCGACGGGCGGTGCACTCCCTATTCACTTCCTCAACTGAAGCTCAGTGAGCGAGCGGGCTTCCATTTTGCGGAAGTTGCAGCTTACGCTGAGCGCAGCTAGATTAGGCGCGAGAGTTGGAGCTGCACATGAAAAGGCTATGTCAAACGTAACGCTTTCCAAAGAGCAACGTAAAGAACTACTCGGAGCATTGAAAGCCCGCTTTGAGAAAAACGTCAACCGCCATAAGGGTCTCAAATGGGCCAAAGTACAAGCAAAGCTGGAAGCTAATGCTGTAAAACTGTGGTCACTCAGTGAAATGGAAAGAACTGGCGGTGAACCGGATGTTGTTGGTCATGATAAAAAGACGGGCGAATACATTTTTAATGATTGTTCAGAGCAAAGTCCTGAAGGACGCAGAAATGTTTGCTACGACCGTGAAGCGCTGAAGTCAAGGAAAGAACACAAACCAAAAGATAGCGCCATTGGTATGGCCACTGCCATGGGCATCGAGCTTTTAACGGAAGAACAATATCGAGAGTTGCAGAAACTTGGAAATTTCGATACGAAAACGTCGAGCTGGGTGAAAACGCCTTCTGATATCAGAAAACTCGGCGGCGCCCTCTTTTGCGATCGCCGCTTCGACACTGTTTTCGTGTATCACAACGGCGCGGAATCTTACTATGCCGGCAGAGCATTCCGTGGTTCGCTAAAAGTCTAAATCTGGCGTGCCAGTATTGCTCCGTAATGCTCGTTTCGGAATTTCGGATATGGCCGCAGTACAGGCAACTTTTCCGATCATCCCAATGGGACCTAGCCAAAACTTCGACAGTTTTCAGACCCGTTTGGATCGCTCTTGCATCGAATGTGTGGCGACCATTCAGGGAGGTCGATAACACCAGGAGGGGCAAACATGTTGAAAGATGGAAAAGACGCCCTCGGAAATGACGTCAACGACGGCGCGGGAGCCAATATTTCCCGTCGCTCTGTAGTGGGGCGCTTGGCATTCTTCGGAGCGGTCATGTCCGCACTTAGTGGCAAGCTACTTGCCGATCAAGGCGCCTCGGGCAGTTATAGCAATTCAGCCATCGCTATGGTGCCGTCAGATGAATCTGCGCCAAAATCGAGTGACGATATGATCCGCGCGGTGAAGATTGCACGAGCGATGCGCTCAGGGCCGCCGGAGATCACCCGCGACGCGACCGTGGCCGAGATGGACCACAACGGTAACGCTGCGGAAGTATTGCGAAAAGGTACGAATGAATGGATCTGCACGCCGGGCGACGAGAACAAGATCGGTGACCCGCCAATGTGCGTCGATGAGTTGGGAATGCAGTGGTTCAAGGACGCTCTGGCAGGTCAACCACGGCCGACAAACAAAGCGCCAGGGCTCTGCTACATGTTGTGTGGCGCGACGCAGCATAGCAACACGCATATTTCAGACCGGACAAGCCCCGCAATTCCGATCGGCCCGCACTGGATGATTCTCTGGCCTTTCGACTCGAAGCACTGCGGCCTCCCGACGACCGTACGTGATGCGGGCGCGTGGATCATGTTCGCTGACACTCCATACGCGTATCTGCACATCTGCGGGACCCCGTGGGATGGACGAGAGTATTCACCGGAGAAGGACGAAGCCGTATGGACGATGCAATACTCGACGAAGCGCCGTTCCGGCTAGGACGGCAGGTTGCACGGCACGCTGAGCGCAGCTAAATTAGGCGCGAGATTTAGAACTGCAAACGAAAAAGCCCATGCCGGTGGAATCTGCGTCTATGATTTCCTCATCGAATAGCGGCTGTACTCCCCACTAAGAGGAGACGAGGTATGTCCTACAGCATATCGACCTTGCTGATCCGCAATCTTTCCGATGTCTTCGGTGAAAACGACCCGGCGCGTCGGCGCGCGGCCATCGACGAGCTCTACACCGAAGATGGCGTGTTCTACGATCCCAGCAAGGGCGCTTACCGTGGCCGCGACGAAATCGATCGCATCGCGGGCGCAATCAGGGCGACTCACCCTGATTTTCGATATCAGCCAATTGCAAAACCCGAGGAATTGGGCAACAGCGGACGCGTCCCATGGGTTTCGGGCCGCCCTGGTGAGGCGCCATCTTACGCCGGGACTGATTTCATCATTGCCCGTGACGGCCGGATCGCCGCCCTTTATCTCTTTTTCGACAAGCTACCCTGAGCTGGACTCGGTGGTGTACATGAAAAGGCCAATCGTGACGGAATCTGCCTCTGCGTCAATCGACGCGAAGATCAAGGAACTTGGAGACTGGCGCGGGAAGACGCTCGCGAAAGTGCGCGAAATCATACACGAAGCAGACCCTGAGATCGTCGAAGAGTGGAAGTGGGCCAAGGCGACCTCGCCGGGAACTCCCGTCTTTTCCCATGGCGGCATCGTCTGCACGGGAGAGACATACAAGAACGTCGTTAAGATGACATTTGCCAAGGGAGCTGCGTTGAAGGACCCTTCGCGTCTATTCAACTCCAGCCTCGATGGAAATGTCAGGCGCGCCATCGACATCCACGAAGGCGAGAAGATCAATGAGGCTGCCTTGAAGAATCTCATCCGCGCTGCCGTGGAGCTCAATCTCAAGGCCAAGACCAAAGCTCGGTAGACCCTGGGCTTCAGGTGCCGGGGTGGAAGACCAGGGCGCGAAGCGCCCCGGCGAGCGAGCAGCAAGCGGGCCGATTAGCTTCTTGAGAGATTAGGATTCAGAAGAGTTGGTTGTGGCGCGGCCTGCGGCAGCTCGTATTTCTGCGGTGTGCAGCACGCGGAGCTCAGCCGCGAACTGTCCCTCCGCATTTCCGGCTTCCGCTTCAAATGTTTCAGCGTCTCGCGCAGGATGCTCGCGGCCGCGCGATCTTGCGGCACCGCCAGTCGATAGTGCATCCATTTGCCTTCGCGCCTCGCCTCGATCAGTCCTGTCCGGCGCAGGTATGCGAGATGCCGCGAAATCTTCGGCTGGCTGATTCGCAAAATTTCCACAAAGTAGCAGACGCAAATCTCCCGGTCCGCGATCAGGTTCAGCAGCCGCAGCCGCGTCGCATCCGCCAGCGCGCGGAAAAGCGTGTCCATCGGTTCGCTCGTCCGCTCTCTTCGCATGTCCCCAGTATACAATATATTTGCCTTGACATATATATCCGTCAACCATATCCTTCTCGTATGCGGATAAACGCATATGATCGGCGGCCACACGCAAAGGGCGCACTCCATGATCCTCAGCTATAACGTCCTCTTCCTCTGCACCGGAAATTCCTCCCGCTCCATCATGGCCGAAGCCATCCTCGCCCAAAAAGGACGGCCCGCCTTCACCGCTTACAGCGCCGGCAGTCACCCGACGGGATTCATTCATCCCGGAGCCTTGCGTCAGCTCGAAACCGCTCATTTGCCCACTCAAGACCTGCGCAGCAAGAGTTGGAATGAATTCGCGAAACCTGACGCCCCCAAAATGAACTTTGTCTTCACCGTCTGCGACAACGCCGCCAACGAAATCTGCCCCGTCTGGCCCGGCCAGCCCATGACGGCGCATTGGGGCGTTCCCGATCCCGGATACGTTCACGGCACGCCGGAGCAAGTGGA
>DASYZC010000008.1:0-8929 GCA_035949735.1 Candidatus Acidiferrales bacterium
CGCTTCGCGCAAAACCAAGAAACGCGGGACACTTCGCTCAGAATGACGCCCCGATCGGGATGACAACTTAGCGGCAAAGGCCAATGCGTGCGTCAGGGCACGTTCGCTGCGCTCAGTGCGGGCAGGCGGGATGACAACGTAAGAGCAAAATAAAGCGGCGCTCCGTGCTAATCGGCAGCATCACTTAGCCTTGGCGGCGCATCGTAGTAGACTAGTTGCATAGCTCGTCTGGCCATCAACCAAAGGAGAGTGAAATGCGCGAGAGACAGATACTCTCGATAGCGACGCTGGTTGTGGCGCTCGCGATTGGCTGCGCGAAAAAAGTGGATGACGCAGCGCTCGTAACCAACATCCAGTCGCAGATGTTTTCCGATTCGCAGCTGAAGGACGCGAATCTGCAGGTGACGTCGAACAAGGGCCAGGTTACGCTCACGGGAACCGTTTCGAGCACGGCCGCGCACCTGGACGCCTATAAGATCGCGACACAAACGCCTGGGGTAACCTCCGTGAACGATCAGATCGCGGTGCAGGAGCCCCAAGCTGCCCAGGCTGCTCCAGCTCCAGCGGAAGCAAAGCCCCCTGCGGAGACCAAGCAGGAGCGGCGTCGCGAGGCGCGTGAGAAAAAACGTCATCCGCGACCGGCGAAGGAAGAGGTGGCGGAGAATGTTCGGCCAAATCCTGATTCAGCACCTCAGCCAGCGCCGCAGGAACAAACTGCGCCGCCACCCGCCGAACCTGCCGCGGCTCCGGCGCCTGCGCCAACTCCGCCGCCACCGCCTCCTCCTCCGCAACCGAGGCCAGTGCGGATTGACGCGGGTACAACCGTCACAGTTCGCATGATTGACGGGGTCGATTCCTCCGTGAATCAACCGGGCGAGATATTCCATGCTTCGCTCGACGCGCCGCTCGTGGCTGGCAACGAAGTGGTGGCACCCAAGGGGACCGACGTGTACGTGCGATTGGTGTCAGCCTCCCAAGCGGGAAAATTCAGCGGCAAGAGCGAATTGCACCTGGAGCTCATCAAGTTGGAACTCCACGGTCAATCTTATCCGCTGGTCAGCAGCACCTATTCGCTATCGGGCGGCTCGCGCGGCAAGAATACCGCCGAAAAAGTGGGCGGCGGGGCCGTGCTGGGCGCGATTATCGGAGCCATTGCCGGCGGCGGTAAAGGCGCCGCGATTGGCGCGGGAGTGGGGGGCGCGGGCGGGGGAGTTTACCAGGCCGCAACCCACGGAAAAGAAGTGAAGATTCCGTCGGAGACGAAGCTGGATTTCCAGCTCGATCAACCGGTCACCATCATGGTGATGCCGCGATCCACACCCGAGAATCAGCAGTAGATCGGCAGAGTCAAAAAAGCGGAAGGCGAAAGAAAGTTCGCTTTCCGCTTTTTGTTTTTTTCCGCTTCGCCGCGCGGCGCAAACCGATCCAAGAATTGCTGCGTCGCACCGGGCTGCCGCTGCAAATCGCAAAAATCGGCTGGATGGGTTTGCTCGCCGATGCTAGGCTTACTCGCGCAAACGCAAGTCCCGTGCGGGGAGGCCATCCTTCGTGAAAATTTTGGGTTTCTTGTTGCTGCTGGCTGGCTGGGGCCTCGTTCTAGCTGCGCTCGCATTGCTGGCGGCCAGCGTTCCGCGGGGGATCTTCGTGCTTGCCGGCGTGTGCGTGGAATTAGTGGGACTCGCCCTGGTAATGCGCGGGCATTTGGTCTCGGAAGGCGCACGCGAGTGACCCCTCCTCCCGTTCCAGCGGTGTCCGATGCCGCTTCGCTGCTCCCCATAATTTTCATTCTGCTGATTCCGTGCGCCATCGCAGGACTTGCGCTGATGAATGCGGGACTGGGGCGTTCGCGCAGCGCGGCGCACTCGATGACGTCGTCTCTGTGCGTTCTCGCAACGGCGGTGCTGGCCTATTTCGTCTGTGGCTTCGCGTGGCAAGGATTTGCGGGACCGGCATCTCAGGTGGTCGCGACCGGCGGCAAAAGTTGGAGTTGGATCGGCTCCGGACCATTTTTTCTGAGACACCTGGCGCTGGATGGCGCTCCGGAGTCGCTCGCTGCCCTATTCGGACTGCTCAGCGCGGCCCTGTGCGCAATGATTCCGCTAGGCAGTGGAGCGGACCGCTGGCGGTTGGGCGCGTGCTGCGCTTCCACCGCGATTCTGGCTGGGTGGACCTATCCTCTTTTCGCGCACTGGGTGTGGGGCGGAGGGTGGCTCGCGCAACTCGGCGCGCACTACGGTCTCGGGCGCGGCTTTGTGGATACGGCAGGCGCCGGCACGATACAAGCCGTGGGCGGCGTCACCGCGCTATCCATCGCGTGGATCTTAGGAGCGCGCAGAGGAAAATACGTGCGCGACGGAATGCCCATCGCTATCCCCGGCCACAATTTAGTGCTCGTAGTGTTTGGGTGCTTGCTCGCGCTGATTGGCTGGTGGGGCTTGAACTCGGCCGGCGCAATTCTTTTCAACGGTGCGGCGCAGGGGCAAGCAGTTCTTGTGGCAATCAACACGGTTTTGGCGGCAGCCGCTTCCGCGCTGATGGCGGCGGCGATCACGAAAGTGCGTTTCGGCAAGCCGGACGCGTCGCTTACCGCGAACGGATGGATCGGAGGGCTTGCCGCGAGCAGCGGAGCGTCGGCATTTGTGGTTCCTGCTGAAGCGGTGGTGATCGGGGCCGCAGCTGGAGCTTTGATCACGTTCGCCATCGAATGGTTCGAATTGCGGATGCGCGTGGACGATCCCGGCGGCGCAATTTCCGGTCATGCGGTGGGCGGCTTGTGGGGAGTGCTATCGGTGGGAATATTTGCGCGAATTCCGGCGACAGAATTGGATGTGTCCGGCGGATCTGCGATCGGTCATTCCGGACAGTGGCTCGCTCAGGTGGTGGGAATCGCGACGTTGATCGGATTCGTGTTGCCGCTTACGTATGGTTTGAATTGGCTGGTGGACCGAATCTACCGCTATCGCGTGGCGGCTGAAGGCGAGCGGCAAGGCTTGGACCTGTACGAACTGGGCGGCGGCGCGTATCCCGAATTCATCGTTCACAACGAAGAGTTCATGGATCGGTGAAATCGCGATGGGCGTTGGCGATGAATCGGCGGCGTTACTCAGGGCCGCTGTAAACGCCTTGCAATTCGTGGGCTGCCGGTACTATAAGCTGATGCGGTGTAACCTGCGCGCGAGCGAGGCCGTCTCTAGAGGCGTCCAGCGTTGAGTTTGTTGGAGATGGGAGTGAACCCATGAATAGACGTAAGCTCTTATCGCTGCTTGGAATGTCTCCAGTTCTCTTGACGAAGGCTTCCGCGAAGGCTGAATCCCTCCCCAAAAACGCCGAGGCAGAGAGCGACACCGGCTCAGCGGGCGGCAAAGTCACGGCGGTGAATCCGAAGGGCACACCTCCCGCCATAAAGTTGATACCCATGGCTCCGCGCCTGGATTCGCTGGACGGCAAGACCGTGTACTTGGTTGATACGGGTTTCCACGGCTCCGATACGCTGCTCGAGCAGATACAGATTTGGTTCAAGGAAAACATGCCCGACGTCAAAACGGTCTTCCGGAGAAAAGCGGGGCCGTACGCGCAAGACGATCCGGCACTATGGAAAGAGATCAAGGAAAAAGGCAACGCGGTAATTATGGCCGTGGGGCATTGAAGCACCTGCGCCCCAGCGACCGTCGGTCACTGCATAACAACGGAAAAGATGGGAATTCCGAGCGTACCCGTAATCACGAAGGCATTTAAGAATTTGGTGGTCCTTAACGCGGCCAAGCGCGGAATGCCGCACGAACGCATCACGTTTACGCCGCACCCAGTGTGGGGCAAGACGCCCGACGAGCTTCGCGCCTACGTCAACGGCCCCGATCCGGTGAGCGGCAAGCCAATGATGAAGGAAATCGTGGCCAGCCTGACGACACCGCTGACAGACGACGAAAAGAAAACGGGGATGGTTTCGGTTTCGATCGGCCCGCCAACTTTCACGGATACACTCGACAATCTGCAAGAGTTTTACATGAACAACGGCTATACCGATTTCATGCCGATCATTGTGCCGACGGAGGAAAAAGTCGAAACGATGCTCAAGGCGACGAGCCACCATCCCGACGAGATGGTCGGCAAAATGGCCGCTGGAGCGTACCCGCCGTGGAGCTACAACGTCCGGCAAGTGGCCGCGAGCGCGGTGATGGCCGGCGCGAGGCCGGAGTATTTTCCGATTATCCTTGCCATCGCGTCTTCGGGAATTGCGTCGCTTTTCAGTTCGACGAATTCGTTCGCTTTCGCGATGGTCATCAACGGTCCGATTCGAGACAAACTGGAATTCAACTATGGAATCGGCGCTCTCGGACCGTTCGCGCAAGCCAACGCCACCATTGGGCGCGCCTGGACGATCCTATCGAAGAATCTCGGAAACGGCGGAATTCCGGGCGATACGTATCTCGGCTCCCTCGGCAACAATCTCAATTACAACAACGTGGTGATCGCGGAGGATGAGGCGAACAGTCCGTGGCCTCCTTTTCACGTGCAGCGGGGCTTCAAACCGGAAGAAAACGTGGTCAGCATTTTCCGCGGGCTGGGCGTAGTGCCCGGCCAGGTGGCTCGAGGCAGCAGCGTCAACCAGAATCCGGAATTCGATCATCAGCTGAGCGATCTCTTCAGCACGTTCACAGGATTTTTCGGCGCGCTGATCATCGCGGACCCGCTGGTGGCCAGGCGCCTGAAGGAACAGGGATACGATACGAAGGAGCAATTGATTCAGTGGCTCTACAAGAATACGACCCAGACGGTGAAGGACTACAAGAGCAGGAACTACGCGTACTTGTTCGATTATCCGCGCGCACTACAGGGCGTGGAGCCTTACGCTACGTGGTACAAATTGCCGGACGATACGGTGATCCCGCATTTCCCGCGGGCCAGCGACTTTAACATCGTGGTTGCGGGCGGACAAACCAATGCCTACCCGCAAGCCGGAAACTTGAGTTATGGGGTAAGCGTCTCAATAGATAAATGGATGTAATCGGTGGCGCGACGTTATATGAAGATGAGGTTTTGATGTACAAGATGCATAATAGTTAAGAAGGATGAGGTGAGAAATGAACAGGCGCAATCTACTATCGCTGCTGGGAATGTCGCCGGTTTTACTGGCCGGAGCTACTGCCGAGGCGAAAACGAAGGCAAAGAAGGCTGTAGCTAGCGCCGGCGGTGCAAAGTTGGAAGTGCTCAATCCGCGCGGGATGCCGCCCCCAATTACTCTGATTCCGATGGCGCCGCGGCTATCCTCGCTCGACGGCAAGACGATTTTTCTTGTCTCGGATGGCTTCCCCGGCGCCGATCGCTTTCTTGCGGAGGTGGGGGACTGGTTCCAGAAGAATATGCCGAGCGTGCACACGGAATATCGGCTGAAAGCTGGAGGTTTCGCCGATGACGATCCCAAGTTGAACGCCGAAGTGAAAGCTAAGGGAAACGCCGTCATCATGGCGATTGGGCATTGAAGCACCTGCACACCAGCGACCGTTGGTCACTGCATAGAATATGAAAAGATGGGAATTCCAGCCGTTCCGATGGTGACGATCGCCTTCAAGGATCTCGCCAAAACGAATTGCGCGAAACGAGGCATGCCGCTACAGCGCATCGCCTTCACGCCACATCCTGTCTGGGGCAAGACGGACGAGCAGATGTACGCCTACCTCGAGGGCAACGATCCAGTAAGCGGCAAGAACCTGATGAAAGAGGTCGTTGACAATTTAACGCGGCCACTCACGGCGGATGAGTCCAAGACGGGTGTCGTCACACCTCCAGTCGGAGCGCCAACCTTCATCGATACGTCGGATAACTTGCAGCAGTATTTCCTGGACAACGGCATGACGGATTTCATGCCCATCATCCTGCCCACGCAGGAAAAAGTGGACGCGATGCTGAAGGGCACGAGCCACAAGCCGGACGAAGTGGTCGGCAAAATGACGCCGGCACGAGGCGCATTTCCGGAATGGAGCTACACCGTCAAGCAGGTAGCCGTAAACGCGGTGATGGCCGGAGCGACGCCCGACTATTTCCCGACCATTCTGGCGATCGCCTCCACCGGAATCTCAGCGCTCTTCAGTTCCACCAACTCGCTGGTTTCCGCGGCGGTGATCAATGGACCGATCCGCGACAAGCTGCAAATGAATTACGGCATCGGAGCGATGGGCCCGTTCAATCAGCCCAACGCCACAATCGGGCGCGCGTGGACGCTCATTTCCAAGAACCTCGATGGCGGTGGAATTGCCGGCGAGACTTACATGGGCTCGCAGGGAAGCGTCATCAACTACAACAACCTCATCATTCCGGAGAATGAAAAAGATAGTCCCTGGACTCCGTTTCACGTGCAGAAGGGGTTCAAGGCGACGGACAACGTAATCAGTTTCTTCTTCGGTTTTAGCATTTCGCAAGGGCAGGGAGCCAAGGGGCTCGGCATGAGGCCGGTGCCGCACTTCCACGAAGCGATGTCCGCCAACTTCGCGCCGTTTGCTTCGCTATTTGGAGCGATGGTGGTTTGCGATCCGCTGGTGGCGAACGGGCTGGGAGACCTTGGCTACAAAACCAAGGAGCAGCTCGCGGATTGGCTGCAGAAAAATACCACTGTCACCGTGAAGGACGTCAAAACGATGCTGTTTAGCGGTTTGCCCAGAGGACCGCAAGCGGCGAACCTTACCGACGACATGGTAATTCCGAAGTGGCCGAAGACGGACGCTTTCAACTTCATCGTCTGCGGCGGCCAAACCAATCCTTACCATCAGGTGGCGAACATGAGCTACCGGCTGAGCGTCTCGATCGATAAGTGGGTCTAGAAGCTTGAATCGCTATTCCCGCGGCACGCGAACGCTGGCCGCGGGAACGGCAGGCACCTACTTCTTGATGGACGGATCCGCCTGAGTGATGCTTCCCGGAACCAGATCTGTCTTAATTGTGATTTTCTGATTGGGGAGCAGGTTCACGTCCGTTTCAAAGACTTGATAACCGGGCAGGTCAATCTTCAGGTGATGCTTCCCGGGGCTGACCAGCATCGCGCGCCCGACGCCGCCGAATTCGTGCACGTGTCCCGCGAAAGCGCCGTCCAAAATCACCGCCGCATTGTCCGGTGTCACTTTTAGTTTGATCTGCGAAGTGACCGTCGGTACTTGTGCCCTCGGATCCTTCCGCATCGTAACGGGTATTACGACCTTCTTCCCCGGCTCAACGAGAACCTGCTCCTCGAAATTGGAATAGCCGGACTGGCGCACCGAAATTTCATGTTTCCCGGGCAAGAGCAGGACTTTTCTTTTGTCCTTCAATTCGTCAACATAACCCAGATATTGACCATCCACCCACACTCCTGAAGTCTTATCGATTTTGGTTTTTGCGTCGAAGGCCACCTCTCCGAGCACCTGATTCTGCGCCTTCAAGTGAGGCACAACGGCGGCCAAAAGCACAAGGCAGAGAGCGGTCCTGCAGAATATTCCTTGTTTGGCCATAGTCACCTCCCAACAATCCCTGAGCTTCATCCGATTAGCAGCTGACAAAACAATATCAGCATCCATCTTAGACACAAGTCTCATCATGCACAATTCTCGTGACGTTGGAACTCAACCTCTCCGAGCACTTTATTGTCCGCGTGAAGCGCTGGCGGAAGGAACGAAAATAAAATTGCAATCTGTAGGGCCGCCGCAAAGAGCTTACTCCGCATTTCATTGACACTCCCCCGGAGGTTCAATTCTATCAGTTAGCAGCCGAGAGCATAACGCATGAATCCTTTCGGTTCTGATATCTTGGGTAAGCGAATGAACCTCCCCGACCAATCGCGGAGGGCGCGCGTCGCCTTTGGATTTGCTGGGCTGATGATCATCGCCACCGGTGCATTGGTGCTCGTTGAAGGAAGATTGCACTATCGAAATGCTTGGGGCCTGCCCGTTTTTGCTCCATTCGCCCTCATCATAGGGACGCTCTTTATTATTTTCGCAATTAGATTGCGCCCACACAGATGACACTGCTTCGCTAACACAGAGATCGAGTTTTCTCCGTCGCCGCGAGCGCATCGGAATTGAGTTGCAGATTGTGACGTGATTTCGCAATCGTACAAACGTCAGGACGTAGTATAACTCTCAGCGATTACGGCAATGGGATTTCAACTCCACTCCCGAGAGATTGGGCGCGTCGTCATGATCGAGGCCGTGGGGAGGCTCACATTGACCGACGCCCACACCAAAATCCGCGACCAGATTCACGTCTCCACCGGTTGCGGAGCAAAGAAATTCATACTCAATCTCGAGCGCGTCGAATACATTGACAGCTACGGCGTCGGCGAGCTGGTGCGGTCCTATTCCGTGATCCGGCAGATGGCAGGCGAGATGAAATTGGCGTGCGTCAACGAGAGGGTTTCGGAGGTCCTCAGGATTTCCCGTCTGAACACGATTTTCGAGATCTATGCCGAGGAGGGCGCCGCACTACAAGCATTTGGGGAAAATCCTTGAGTCGAGGGAGCGCCTAAGGCAGCGTGAATGCGATGTAGCTGTTGCCCGCGGTCTCGAAGATGTACTGCTTGCCATCCACTTCGTAGCTGATGGGATTCGAACGCGCGGAGTGGCCGAGTTGGATATTCCATAGCGACTTGCCGGTTTCGGCATCGAGCGCGAAAAAATTGCCTTCGTCGGTGCCGCTGAATACCAGGCCGCCAGCGGTTGAAAGTACGGGGACCCAGGCGGGCGCCAGTAGCTTGAACTGCCACTTCAGCTTGCCTGTGGTGGCTTCGAGTGCGCGAATTCCTCCTCCGCCGACAATTCCTTTGGGCGGCCCGGGTTCGATTTTGCCGGTACCTTTGATGTAGTACGCGCCGGTTTCATGGACGCTCACGTAGAAGAGTCCCGTTTGCGGGCTGTAGGACGGGCTGGTCCAGTCAACGCCTCCGGTGATGCTCGGGTAAACCAGC
>DASYZC010000009.1:0-7789 GCA_035949735.1 Candidatus Acidiferrales bacterium
CACAAAGACCATCAGAGCCCCTGGCAGATCATCGAGCGCCTCGCTCCACGCTCGCCTCTCGAACTCTGCTTGCTTCCTCCCGTCTTCCTGGATTATTACCTCAACAACTCAGGGGGATACGATGTGCCCAGGCAGCCCTACGTGATTCGAGTGTTCGATCGAGCAGTGAGGCCACTCCATCAACATTCCGATGCCTGCCTTTTCGGCGGGGTTGCCGCGACAAGGGCGCCGGCCAAGTCACTGCGGCAAGGGAACGAGCAGAACGCGATCGTTGTCCTCGTCCGCAAGAACACCGAGGTTGAGTTTGGGATCGATGGCCACAGCGTTGGGACCGAGCAGCGGAGTAGAAATTTGTGTTCCTCCCAGCCCGAGCACGGTACGAACCTTCGGCCCGAGACATTGAGGCGCCGACGGCACAGGCGGACAGACATAGGCCATCACCGACATCGTGTGACTCACGGAATTTACCGTCACCAGCGTGCTGGTTTGAAAATTGTAATCGATCGACGTGGGCCCAATTCCCACCTGCGCCGGCGTTTGGATGAAAGTAACCGGATCCACGATCACGATTTCATTCAGCAGGCTATTTGCGGTCAAAAACACTTGATTCACGGGATCGAAGACAATTCCAGTGGGATTATCGAGTCCTGTGCGGACGCTTCCCGCAATACCCCCGGTGGACATATCGATAAACTGCATGCTGCTGGTGGCTGAAGCGGTGACCACAGCCGCGAAGTCGAGGTTGGGATCGGTTGCCAGCGCCACAGGATCTTGATCGACGGCCACCGTGGAAGTAGCGCTCGACGGCGTGGTTGGAAGAGTCAGGAGGCTCACGCCGCCGGTACTGAAAGAAGATGTGCTGGGATTGGTATCGGCGATTGCACCGACGCCTGTGTCTTGGTTGATGGCAACTCCAGCCGGTGCTGTACAAGTGGAGCAGAGCGCCACTGAGACCGGCGCGGGCACGGGAATTCCCGCCGCGACGTTCACGGCGGAGGCGTCATTACTCCCGTTGTTCGCGACGAGGGCCATGCCGAGCCGCGGGATGGCGGCAACACCAGCGGGAGTCGTTCCCACCGTGATTGGCGAGCCAATCACCGTGCCCGCCGTGCCGAGCGATTGCGGAGAAAGCCCGGGCGACGGGGACGCGAGCGAAACCAGAGAGAGCGTCCCGTCTCCGGAATTCGTGACGTAAGCGAGGTCGCGATCGGTATCGACGGCGACGCCAACCGGTGCGCTTCCGACGGCAACGGACTCGATGACGGTTAGTCCGGCGACATTCGAAGCCGCGAGCGATGGATTCTGCACTTGGACAATGTACCGGCGAGGCTGCGCGAGCATGCCAGCGGGCACGGTGGCAACGACCTGCCGCGCAGAGACAAACGCGGTCGGTACCGCGGCGTTATCGAGGAGCACTTGCGATCCGCTGACGAATCCGGAACCATTGACAGTAAGCGCCAAATTTCCGGCGGCAGGACCTCCGAAAACGACGTCCGCGCCCGTTTCGGCAATCTGCAAGGGATTGATGGCCGGGCCGAGTGAAAGAATGGCGACGGTGCCGTTGGCATTGTCCACCACCACCGCCTGATTGCTTACGGGGTCTACTGCGACGGCTTGCGCGGCCGGGGAAGTGCCCAGGCCATTCACGCTTTGCAGCACAATGCCGCTTTCCATATCGACTACCACGGCGCTCGATCCGCTGGGCGTGCCACTAACGGCGATGCCAACGTTTTCGAGCGGACTCACTGCGGCCGCGCCGAATCCCGGCTCGCTGAAGATGCCTCCGCTTGAGGGAAAAGCAACGGTTGTCACGGAATTATCCAGCAGGCTGAAGGTTGTCAGGCGTCCACTCGTCGGATCGGTGAGCAAGGCCTGGTGGGTTTCCGGATTGATGCCCACGCCTTGAACGCTGGTCGAAATCGCGAGATCCGCCACGACGTGCGGGGCTCTTCCGTTTGGTTCGGCGGATGGACTGGCATCAACGCCGAGATCGACCATCGCGATGATTCCAGCGCCGCCCGGCGTGACCACAGCCCAGTTGAGTTTGGGATCAATGGCCACAGCCGGCTTGGCCCCCGTGCTGTAGAGGCTCGAATTGCCGCCGATAACCTGTACGGAAGATAGGGCGGGCACGCCGCCTGTATCGGAGACATCGAGCACCATTGCTTGGTTCGTGGATTGGTAAGCGACGATCGCGCGATGCGTCAAAGGATTTACGCCAATCGCAAAGGGCAGCGGAGGACTCGCGCCCGCGGCGATGGAAACGTTCAACGTGGACACGTTGCTGGTTTTCAGATCCACCGCCGACACGGTTTGATCGGCATTATTCACGACCAAAGCGACGGGATCAGCCAGCATATCGTCGACCGCGACCCCCGTGGGTTGATTGCCGACGGTAACCGTTCCGGTGACGGAATCAGTAGCCAGGCTGATGAGAGAAATGGAATTGCTACCCGTGTTTGCGACCACCGCTAAGCCATCGGCCTCGTCCATTGCCACGGCCGATGGACTTGTGCCGACAGCTATAGATGGCACGATGGGCGATTGCGGTATCAAGGTGGGAGACGGCGTGACAGCGACGTTTAGCCCGGAAACGGAGGTGACGCCTGGATTTTCCACGAGCATCGGGTAAAGACCGGGAGTACCGAGCGCAGCTTGTGGAATGGAAACGGTCAGCTGCCGGCTGCTGTTGTACGTGGATATGACCGCGCTGCCGTTGAAGGTCACCGCAGTGCCGGTATTGGGCGGTGAGGCGGGAGGCGTGAAAAAGCCGCCAGTCAAGATTACATTGGCGCTCGCATTGTTCTGAGAAACGCTGTCGGGAGAAGAGGCGACGACTGCGGGGCGCACGGCGACCACTGCCAGGTTCACGGGCAAAGAGGCATTGCCGCTCTGCGACTGCACGGCAATTGGAATCGATCCGGCCTGCGCCAACTGGGCGGCCGGAATGGTGGCGCGCAACAAAGTGGTGCTTAGGAACACCACGTTAGCCGGAGGGAGCGCTACGCCTCCCACGAGAACCGAGCTTGTGGACAAAAAGTTCGAGCCGGCAATGTACGCATCTTGTTGCACCGAACCCTGTGCCGCAATCGAGGGATCGACCGAGGTGAGGGCGGGCGGGCCAGCCACGGTGACGGTGACAGAAGCAGTCCCAAATTGCGTGGAATCGGCGGCGGAAGTGGCCTCGACGATGACGGTCTGACCGCTACCGGGCGCTGTAAACAACCCGCCCGCCGTGATCGTGCCTAAGCTGGCTAGCCCGCAATTCGTCGGTGCAACGCCCGATGTCCCAGCGGTCTGGCACAAGGACCATGCCACCCCGGTGCTCAATGCCCCCGGACCTGTGACCGAAGCGGTGAACTGTAAAGTTTCTCCGGTGCCCATACTGGCCGTTGACGGCGAGACTTGCACTCGAATTCCGGAGTCGACCACCACGGTGAGAAAGCCGAACGCGCTGGTCTTCGCGCAACTAGTCGCCACCACGAGGAAGATTTTCGGCTGGGGCGGCGCGCCCGGAGCAGCATAGAGCCCGGTCGACGTGATGGTCCCGAATCCAGTGAGCGGCTTAGCAACATTGGGTATGGGACAGGACGCCGGTCCTTGCCCCTGGCTGCAATCCGTCGGTGCCACCGTTGTGGATTGTGGCGTGCTTGTGGGCTTGCAGATTTGCCAAAAAACGCTGGTTGACGAACCTCCGGAAACGCTCGCTGAGAATTGGATGGCGCTATTCACCAGGGCCGTTACACTGCTGACCGTCGCGCTGGAGCTCACCGCTGTAACGGTGACGGCCACTGGAGTCGAGTTTGACGCGCAGCCGCCTGCGCACACGGTAAGGAGCATAAGCACCGTTCCCAATCCCGCCGCTTTCATGTCCTTACCTCCAAGCAATCGTCGGTTGAATATTTTTGAGCCCCATGTAGCGGACCAAGGCCGGTTGTCTCGAGCGGTCTTCGCAGCTTCATCAGAATGTCCGGCTCACTGCGAATCGCAACGTCGTTTTTTGCTCGAATAAGCTCGGGGGGACAGTTTGCGTGGAGCGGGTCAGATTCAAGAAGCTTTGAAGGTCCGGCACGATCTGTGTGTTGTAGACGCCCAACTGCTGCAAACTGTTCCGCTCAGCCGGAGGAACGAAGAAGGCGCCGAGCGGCGGCTCGATGGACTGGGTAAAGCGCGAGTAATTATACGCATAAAAGATGCGGAAAGGAGCTTGAATAATCGGAATCTGAAAATCGAGCTCGATGCCAGCAGACGTGTGGGGCCAGAAATTCGTTCCGTGAGCGATTTGGAGATTGTGGGGCACCTGCAGGCACGGCGTATTGGGCAGACACGGAAAATCGGCATTGGGGTATTGCTGTTGCAGTGATGCGATCGCGGAGGGATCGAGCTGGAGTTGAGACCTGCGCATGATGCCGTTGACCGCGAGATCGTGGAAGAGGCTCATGGTGACGTAGGATTTAACGAGCGGAATCCGGTATTCGATGTTGGATACGGCTTCGAGGTCGCCGCCCGGCCGCGTGGGAACAAACTCCAGCACATTCACCGGCAACGAAACCAAGGTTGGCTGGCCTTGCGCGCTCAACCGCCGCGGATCGACGTACTGGATTGTAGTTGTCGTCGAGAACGGAATGAAGACAAAAGGCGAAATGGTGTAAAAGTCGAAGCCGCGGACGTCGTTTTCACCACCGGCATAAAAGCGGTTGTTGGGAGGGACCTCCTTGCCTCCATAGCCGGAGATCATGCTGGTTTTGAAATGTATGGCGAGCACGTTGCGGTGATGGTAGACAGGATGAAAATACGACATCTCAAAAATATTGCTGATGGTATTGACATTTCCGCCGAGTGGTCCGCCGGCCAAAGATGCTCCGTAAGTGATGTTCTTCCCGCGCGTGGGAAAGAGCGGGCTGTCCGTGCTGTTGTAGGTGATGGTGGGAGTGATCTGGCTCTGCCGGATGCCGTTCAAAGCCGAAGGTCCCGCGAGACTCGTAAACTTGGTGAATTCAAAGAGCAGCGTTGCCGATTGGCTGAACGGCGTGATGTTGGTGGTCGACCACCCGTAACTTACTCCGATGCGCGCAAAGGAGAATTTGCGCATCGGGTAGCTCGCGAAGATTGTGAAACCCCGGGAGTCCGTATTGTAATTTTCCTGGAGGGCGGGGTCGATGGCCACCGGCTGGCCGACGAGCAGACCCTCCTGCCGCGCCGTGTTGTAGTCAAATTTTGAGTAAAAGATGGTGAATCCGGTTGCGATGGGGCGGTCGAACAAGTAGGGCTCGGTAAAGCCGAAAGTCGCACTCGTCTGAATGTTGCCTACTTGCGCGGAAACGGTGAGGGTTTCGCCGAGGCCGAGGAAATTGTTGGTCTGGTACGAGGCTCCAACGAAACTACCCTCAAGCCCGCTGACGCCGCCGGAGAAGCTGATGGATTGTTTTCCCTTCTCCTTCAACTTCAGCCTGATATCCACGGTGCCAGCCTTGACGTTGCGCTTCAGCTCGGCGTCTTCCGGTTTGATAGGGTTGAAATAGCCGAGCTGGTTGAGGCGCAGGATGCTCAGTTCCCAAAGGCGGTTGTTGAAGACCTGTCCTTCATCGAGCAAAAGTTCGCGGCGAATCACTTTGTCGCGCGTGGTCGTATTACCCGAAAATTCGATGCGCCGGACGAAGAATTGCTTTTGCTGGTCGAACTGCAACGTAAGGTTCACGATTTTTGTGTCGTCATGCACATCGAACTCGGGCTCGGCGGTAAAGTCGATGTAGCCGTATTCGCCGTACAACTTCCTGTAGTTGTCGAGGGATTTGCGTATTTTGTCCGCGTCGAAAATGTCGCCCGGCTGCAAGGGGAACACGCGCGCCAGCACCTCGGGCTTGAAGATTAATCCTTGATCGGGATCCGCGCTCCGGAATAGCAGCTTGCCCATCCGATATTGTTGGCCTTCCTCGATCGAGACAACGATGTTGGTGGCCTTGCCGTGCTTCGACCCGATCCCGGGCACTGGGAGCGGTAAACCACCACGGTTCAGGTCCACCGTTTTCAGATCTTTGACATCCACGACCACTTTGAAATAGCCGTGATCCTGATAAAGTCCCCGGACGCCGACTTCAAGATCCTCGTCCAACTTGGGCCGGTCAAAGGTCTTGGCCATTACGGGAATGTAGGTGATGCCGAGCGGAATGCCGTAAGGGCGGTCGTGGCGCATGGTTCGAATGATTCTGCGGCTGGAAAAGGCCTTGTTCCCAACGATGGTGATCGTGCCGACCTTGACCTTGGGCCCTTCATCGATGTTGAAGACCAATTTAACAGCGTTGCTGGCCGCGATGCGCTCGTAAGTCGGCTTCACCGTGGCAAACTGGCGCCCGTGTTCGGCGAGCAATTCCTTGATAACTACTTCTGCGCGCTTGATTTTTGTGGGATCGAATTGGCTCTCGACGCTCAGCCCCACTTTCTTCTGCTTAAAGGCGTCCAGAATATCTGATTCCGTGATTGACTTGTTGCCCTTGTACTCGATGCGGCGGATGATCGGCCGCTCCTTCAGATGGAAAATCACTATTTTCCCGTTCGCTTGGCGGGGATCGTCCTCGACTTCGAGCCAAATATCCTCGAAGAACTGCGTGTTCCAGAGCGCCAGAAAATCGCGCCTAACGGCATCGGCGCTGTAGGAATCTCCTGGCCGCGAGAAAATGCGCGTGAGCAGAGTATCCCGCGCGACGCGCCGGTTTCCTTCAAATTCAATCCGCGTGATGACGTATTGCTGCCCGGCGGATTCCGGCGCCTGTTGAGCCCAAAGCGATTGTGCGGAGCTTAGAGAGAGGAAGCACACAACGGCTAGGATTTCCAAGGCGCGCGAGACAGTTTCGCTGCTGGCGGCCATCCTTCTCGTCAAGGCCGCAGTACTCCGCCCAATTTTTTTTGCTCCCCCGCCGGATCCGTTTTAATCCGGCTCGCGCGTGTAGGATTCTTAGTGGGCCACCGGGGTTGCTTCCACAACGGGGCGGAAAGAAAGAGCGTCGCCGGAGAGGAAAATTTCGAGCGTCGCGGGTCTTTGGAGTCCGCCCTGTATGAGAGCTTCCGAGAGTGGGTCTTCGACGTACTTTTGCAAGGCGCGCCGGAGCGGCCGCGCGCCGTAATTCCTGTCGCTGCAGGTCTTCTCAAGAATCCATTGGCGGGCTTCGGGCGTCAGAGCAATCTGCACCTGCCGGTGCACCAGCGTTTCATTGATCTGGCTCACGAGCAGATCGATAATGAGCAACAGGTCCTGATCCGTGAGAGAATTGAACAAAATCACTTCGTCCAGCCGGTTCAGGAATTCGGGATTGAAAACTCGCCTCACCTCGGTCATGACCATGTCGTCCTGGCTTTTTGCGGCAGCGACTTCGTCCGCCGATTGAAAGCCAAGGCCCGACTGCTTCTGCAATTGCCGCGCGCCGAGGTTCGACGTAAGAATAATGATGGTGTTGCGGAAGTCGACCGTATTGCCGAGCCCGTCCGTTAACTGGCCGTCTTCGAACACCTGAAGCAGAATGTTGTAAACGTCCGGATGCGCCTTCTCGATTTCGTCGAGTAGGATCACCGAATACGGCGTGCGGCGAACACGCTCCGTCAATTGTCCACCTTCTTCATAGCCGATATATCCTGGAGGCGCGCCGATCAACTTCGAAACGGAATGCTTCTCCATGTATTCGGACATGTCAAAGCGAATGAGCGATTTCTCGCTGCCAAAAAGAAACTCGCCCAGCCGCCGCGCCACTTCAGTTTTTCCAACACCCGTGGGGCCGAGGAACAGGAAGCAACCCAC
>DASYZC010000010.1:0-7831 GCA_035949735.1 Candidatus Acidiferrales bacterium
CGCCTCCCCGTTCAGGTACACGTAGCCCACCCTCCAGCAAGTCGCTCCGCACCCGCCGCCGTAGTCGGCCACCACGCGGCCCGAAAGATCGTAGATGTAATCGGTCTCCACTCCAGCTACCACGCGACTCACGCGCCGCCCGTCCACGTCATAACCATAGGTGGCCGTACTGCCGCCATCGACTTTGGTGATGCGATTCTCGGCGTCGTAGGTATAACTGTGGCTGGCGTCGTGGGTCATGTTGCCGGCGTGAGTTTTATCACAATCATGGGTGGGCGAGAGTCACAACTAACAAGAGGCGAAGGCTCGAGCGGGTGAGGCAGCGCGAAAGGTACGGCGCTTACAACGATAACAGCAGGCCGAACTAAACTTCGCCGCGACGTGTGAGCGTCCTCAGGTGAGGCCGGCTTCAGCCTCGGCAACGGCGGCGTAAATGTCGAAGAGCGGGTCCACACCGGTTATCAGCAGCACGTTTCTGACGCGGTGGTTCAATCCCACGAAGGCGAGCTTGCGTCCAGACTTTTGACACGACACGAAGACTCGCACCAACGCGCCGACAGCCATTGAATCGAGCGAAGGCACTTCGCTTAAGTCGATAATCAGCCGAGGTGAGGTTGCCGCAGCGACCGCGTCTTGAAATGCCGCAGAGGACGAGTGAGTGATGGCACCCTTAACGTTCAGGATCTGCACGTTGCTACTCGAGCCAGGGCGGCTGACGACCTGAAATGCTTCGGGCGGCATGCGCGGCATTCTAGCGGAGGAGCCTCAATGAAAACAATGAAACAAAACCGAGCGGGCACCCGGCGGACGGTGTCCCTACGGGCGATGGGCCGGAGGTGGCGGCGAAGTCGAAGAGAGGTCCTACGACTCCGTCCCGCGCCGCGCAGAAACCGCGCGACGGAAAAAAGCGCGGCACTTTGCTCAGGATGACGGCGCACAATGAAAACAACGAAACAAAACCGGGCGGGCTACGCGGCCAAATTGAATTTGGCTCGCGAGGTGCGCCGGAAATCGAAGAGAGGTCCTTCGGCGACTGCACAAAACGCGGGAAGCAAACCGCGCGGGACTCCGCTCAGGATGACCGCGTAAGCAAAAGGCAAGGCAGAAAAACGCCGGCAAGATGCCGGCGCTACAGATGATGGCGTCCCCAAGGGCGGGGCGGCCCCGGTTCGGTTTTGCGAGCGAGAAACGCGGGACGGTGTTAGTGAGGGCTGGGGTCGTCTCTTTCGACTTGGCCATCGCGGACGCGGATGACGCGATGGGCGTGCGCGGCGATATCGGCTTCATGCGTGACGAGAATGATGGTGTTGCGGGCCTGATGGAGGCGCGCGAACAGAGCCATGATTTCCGTGCCGGTCTGCGAATCGAGATTGCCGGTGGGCTCATCGGCCAGCAGGATGGATGGATTATTGACCAGGGCGCGAGCGATGGCCACGCGCTGGCGCTGGCCGCCGGAAAGTTCGTTGGGCTTGTGCATCATGCGTTCGGTGAGGTCCACTTGGGCGAGCGCCTTTTTCGCGCGATCGAGGCGTTCCTGGGTAGAGGTGCCGTTGTAAATCATGGGCAGCTCGACGTTGTGGAGCGCCGTGGCGCGGGCCAGAAGATTGAAAGTTTGAAAGACGAAGCCGATTTCCCGGTTGCGGATGGCGGCAAGCTCGTCATCATCGAGCTGGCTTACCAAGCGTCCTGCAAGCCAGTAATTGCCGCGCGTGGGCGTATCGAGACAGCCGATCAGATTCATCAACGTGGACTTGCCGGACCCGGAGGGGCCCATGATCGCGACGTATTCGCCTTTGTGAATGGTGATGTTGACACCGCGCAGGGCATGCAAATGCTCGGCGCCCATTTCATAGGTCTTCCAGAGGTCTTCGGTCTGGATGACGATGCCGGAATCGACCAAGTCCTGGCGGAAACTCTGCGAACCGACTTCTTCGACAGCCATTGGCATGGAGCTCCTGGAGGCGACCATTCTAGCTGGACGAAGCGTTGTCGGTCGAGGAAACGGAATTGTCGATCTTAACGGGCGTGCCGGGCTTGAGGGTACGAATTGCTTTGTAGCTACCGGTAACGATCAAGTCCCCTTCATGCAAGCCGCTGGTAATCTCGATATCGGTGACGCCAGTGATGCCAGTCTGCACGGGCACGAATTCGGCTTTACCGTTGCGCAGAACGAACACTCCTTGAATGTCGGACTTCACGCTGGACGCGCCTTCGCTGTTCGAGGCCGCTAGCGTGACACTGCCGCGGTTGCCGTTTTTCGCCTCGTCCAATTCTTTTTGGGACCGCTCGGCGAGCGCCTGAATCGGCACGGTGAGAACATTCTGCTTCTGCGCGGTTTGAATCTTAGCCGTGAGCGACAGGCCGGGGCGAAGCGATTTCGGGGGATTATCGAGAGTGATTACAACTTTGAAATCGCGCGCCTCCTGGGTATTGGCGGTCGTCTCGGTCATCGAGGCTTCCCCCGAGGTGCGGAGGATGGCCAGCTCGCCGACCTCCGTCACATGGCCCTTGAACGTTTTTCCGGGGATCGCATCGATGGAGACATCAGCGGGCTGACCGTCCTTGACACTAATGATGTCCGTCTCATCCACCTTGACCTCGGCGGTGACGATGCTCATGTCAGAGATGGTCATGATGGAACTGCCGACGGTCCCTTGAATACCTGGGACAACGTTTTCGCCGACCCTTACGGCAATGTAGCTGACGATTCCGCCGATGGGAGCCCTGTAGGTGGTTTTACGCAGAATGTCCTGGGTGCGCCGGAGGACCGCCTGATTTTGGTCGAGAGTGGCGCGCGCCTGTTCACGAGCGGCGCGGGCTTGATCCACCTGGGCCTGGCTCGAGGTGGCCGCGGCGACGGCGCTATCGTAGGCCGCTTTGTCAGAGTCGTACTCCTGTTTGGAGATGAGTTGGCCGCGATAGAGTTCTTGACCGCGCTGCCAATCCAACTTGGCCTTGTCGAGGTCGGCGTGACGTTGAGCGAGCGTGGCGACAGCAGAATCGTAACTGGCCGCGGTCGCTTTCAAAGCGGCCTCCGAGGCGCTAATGCCGTCGAGCTGGGCTTGCACGTCGGCACCGGGCTGAATGTTTTCGAGGTGGAGGAGAACGTCGCCCTTTTTGACGTAGTCGCCTTCTTTGACCACGATGTCCGTAATCTTGCCGATACCCTCACCGAGGACGTTCGTGTAGTTCTTGGGCCGGATTTCGCCCGAGGCGGTGACGAGCGATACAAGGTCCTCCCGCACCGCCCGCCCAGTTTGCACGGCGGTGACGCCTTGGTTTGACTTATAAATGCTGTACCAAGCGATACCGCCGATGAGCGCTACCACGCAAGCTGCAATCGTCGCCTTCTGCCAGGTCTTCATCACCGAGCCTCTGGGTAAAGTTTTCGGACACACATACTCGCCACTTGATAGATACGCCCGGGCGAGACATAATGTTTCGCGGCCAGCAGACGAGGCGCAAAAAGCGGCAAACTTAGCCCAAATCTCCCAATTCTTGACAGTCTACCCTATTCACGTTCCCAGCGGACCCGACTGCAGCACATGCCACAGATCACAGGGCAACACCGACGGGATGCCAGTATCATAATTCGGCTTCGCCTCGGGCAAAAGCGAATAGTGTGAGCTTGATTCCGGGGCAGGCGACCGCGGGCAAACTTTAATTGACCTGTACATTAGTACAGGATAAGATTTCGCATCGGAAAAGGGGCAATATGGGCCGGTCTGTCAAGACGCTCCTCTGGTTTTTTCTGGTAGCATGCGTTAGCAGCCTACCAGCTCACCTCGCCAGAGCCGGGCAGCAAGACAATCAGGATCAACAGCAAGATCAGCAGCAGGACCAACAGGCGGACCAAAACCACGGCAAGTCCTCCAAAGCCAAGCAGAAAAGCCTGAAAGACCTCTACAAAGAGCTGAATTCCCAATATAAGAAATGGCTTAACGAAGACGTGGTTTATATCATTACGCCTGAAGAGCGGCGTTCCTTTCTGCAGCTCCAGACCAATGAAGAGCGGGAGCAGTTTATCGAGGCCTTCTGGCAGCGCCGGAATCCCGATCCGGATTCGCCGGAGAACACCTTCAAGGAAGAGCACTACCGGCGGATTGCATATGCCAATGAGCACTTTGCTTCGGGAATCCCGGGATGGAAAACCGACCGAGGCAAGATCTACATCATGTGGGGTCCGCCGGATGAAATCGATTCGCATCCCACTGGGGGAACCTGGGACCGGCCCATGGATCAGGGCGGCGGTTCGACGACGACTTATCCGTACGAAGATTGGCGTTACCGGTATCTAGAGGGCAACGGTGAAAACGTGGAGCTTGAGTTCGTTGATCCCACGTCGACGGGCGAGTATCACTTGACGATGGATCCGAGCGAAAAGGATGCTTTGCTGCGCGTACCGGGCGCGGGCCTAACGCTGGCAGAATCCATGGGAATGGCGAATAAGAGTTCTCGTTTCAGCAACACCGACGGCACCAACATGGCGGAGGGGCAGTTCGGCGGAGCAGGGCTTAGCGAGAAGGACAACGAATTCACCCGCCTGGAAAACTACGCGAACATCATGAAGCCACCGCCGGTGAAGTTTAAAGACCTGGAGGCCGTGGTTACGAATCGGTTGGTGCGCGATCAGGTGAAGTTCGATTACCGCTATGATTTTGTCCGCATCACGTCGGATACGGTGCTGGTGCCGATTACGGTTCAGATTCCAGTGCGGCAATTGAGCTTCCAGGAAAAAGAGGGAGTGGACTCGGCCACCATGGACCTGTTCGCGCGGGTAACCAGCCTGAGCGGCCGGGTGGTACAGACATTCGAGGATACGCTTCGGGCCGACTTCCCTTCGGGGCTTCTGCAGAAATCGCTGAGCACATCGCGAATCTACCAGAAGGCCGTGCCACTGAGTCCGGGGCTCTACCGGCTAGACATTGTGATCAAGGACGTGAACAGCGGCAATGTGGGAGTGGTGAACACGAGGCTCCCGGTTCCGCGCTTCCAAGATGACGAGCTTTCGGCGAGCTCGCTTATTTTGGCGGATGACATCCAGCGTGTATCGAGCAAGGACATCGGGCTTGGCCAGTTTGTGCTTGGCGATGTGAAGGTCCGCCCGCGGATGGATAGGACCTTTACGCAGCGCGACAGCATGGGCGTATACCTCCAGGTCTACAACCTGAAGGTGGACGACAAAACCCATAAGCCGGATACGTCCGTTGAGTATCGCGTGACGCAAGGCAAGGGCACCGCGCCGGTTCTTAAGTTCGACGTGGCGGCGGACAAACTTCCTCAGCACGGCGAGGAAATGACGCTGGAGAACCTGATTACGTTGGGATCGCTGGCCCCCGGAAAATATCACCTCGAGGTGGCCGTGACCGACAACCTTGCCAAGCAAACGATTACGCCGACAGCGGATTTCACTGTAAAGGCCACGCCTGCGGTTACGGCACAGGGGAGGTGAAACGCTTGACTCTCCGAGTGATCTGCATGCTCAGCCTTGGATGTTTGCTGTGTGCGTTTGCCTCGCCTCTTGCGGCAGCGCCCCATACGGGCGCGATTTCCGGAGTGGTAGTGGATGGCACCGGCACGCCGCAAATGGGCGCCGCTGTCCTGGTCTCCTCTGAGAAAATAGCAGCGACCGCGCCGCTGCGCCTTCTCACCAACGATTTGGGGCACTTTTCCACGCCGTCCCTTCCGGCGGGAATGTATACGATCCATGTAACCTTGGCGGGATTCCTGCCGGCGGTGGAGCAGCACATTCGAGTAACCGAAGAACAGGCCACGCTTCTGGAAATTGTGGTTGATTCGGTATTCTCGTCTTTTGAAAAACTGCGTCGCGAGCCGGATCAAACGGTTTCCTCCGACGACTGGACCTGGGTGCTGCGAAGCTCGGCGGCGACGCGGCCTGTGCTTCGCTGGCAGGACGACAACGAAGCGACGACCGTAGCAACTGCCGCGGCAGGCGACGCGCTGGACGACGAGCCGCTGCGCGGGCGGGTTGAATTGACCGCGGGTGCGGATCGCGCTGGCTCGATTGCGAACCTGGCGGACGCGCCGGCAACAGCGGTTGTTTACGACCTAGGACTGGGAGACCAGGGGCATCTCGTGGTGGCGGGACAGTTTAGCTACAGCGGTGAGGATACGTCCAGCGGCTTGGCTGGCGAATGGTTGCCGAACGGCCCGGCGGGCGTAGGGCCGCTCACGACGTTTTTGGTCCGCGAATCGCGGATCGGGCCAAACGGCTCGGTGTTTCGCGGACTGCGATTAACGCAGGACAATCAGATGGCGCTGGGAGATCGTGTCAGCGTGCGGTACGGCGCGAAATTCATAGTCGCGGGCCTCAACGGAACGACGGCGGCTGTGCGTCCTCATGGCGAAGTAGCCGTTCAAGTCGCCAAGGGATGGCGGGCGTCGATTATTCTGGCTACCGATCCTTGGGCAGACCCAGCCTCAGGCGATGGGGCCGTTGAATCCACCCTCAACACGCTCGATGCATTTCCCAACCTGATGCTCCATGATGGCAAGCCCGTGCTCGAGAACGGCACCCACCAGGAAATTGCGGTGGAACGTTCGCTCGGCAAGCGCGCGGATATCACCGCGTCATTTTTTCACGACCGCTCTACGCATACTGCGGTGATCGGACGCGGCACCGTTTCCAATCCCGACTTCTTACAAGCGTACCTATCCGAATCCTTTGCTTACGACGGTGGTTCAACAGGTTCGATGGGCGGCCGCGTGGTATATCGACAGAATTTACCCAAGGACCTCAAAACCACGTTGGTCTACTCGTATGCCGGGGCGTTGACACCCAGGTCTAGTGCCGATACTTCGGCTTTGCGCGATGAATTGGCAACGCGCTACCGTCAGAGCCTGGCTGCGGGGATATCGGGAAAATCGCGCCATTTTGGAACTCAATTTTCTGCCAGTTACAAGTGGCTGGATGGCCCGGCAGTTTCTCAGCAGGACCCATACGGCGAGTCGCTCTACCACATGGATCCGTACTTGAGCCTCGAGGTGCGGCAGCCGCTGCCGAGCGTCTTCCCTGGGCACATGGAGGTGGAAGCGAACGTTGGGAACCTGCTCGAACAGGGGTATATTCCGGTCTCCACACGCGACGGGTATGTGGTTTTAATTCCGTCATATCGGTATTTCCGCGGCGGCGTGAGCGTCCAGTTCTAGAACGCATCTACCAAAACAGGAAGACATCTTCCATAAAGTAGATTGGCCAGACATGGCTCCTTCCGGAGGCCACTAAGTCCAACCCTCAAAGCTAGTTGCCTAAACCCATCACCTATGATTGGCTGGAACCCGGCGTGCTGGCGTACAATACCAGAAGGGTCTGGGTGGGAAGTACGATGAACGATCTGCGGACACGTCTGGGAGCGGTTGTGCTGGCGGTACTGACGCTGGCGGCGGTGGTTTTCGCCGTTCTCAACTACCAGCAGCGTTCCCGATTTATCCAACCGGACGATGGCGTTACGTGGATGGATTCCGCCGAGGGCATAGTAGCCTGGCACGTTGTTCCTGGCTCGCCTGCCGATCGGGCTGGGATCCAACAGGGCGACTATGTGGAAAGCATACGTGGAGTAGAAATCCATCGCGCCACGGATGTCACCCGGCTGCTTTGGCGAGCCGGCCCTTGGATGGAAGTAAAGTATGGAATCCGCCGGGGCGACCAGACCTTCCAGGTGCCGCTCGTCACGGCGCCGCAGGAAAATCCCTCCTCTCTCGAAGACTACTTGCGAATTACGGCGCTGCTTTACCTTTTCATCGGATTGTTCATTTTCGTACGGCGATGGAACGCGCCTCGGGCGATTCACTTCTATGTTTTCTGTCTCGT
>DASYZC010000011.1:0-2289 GCA_035949735.1 Candidatus Acidiferrales bacterium
ACCAGCGTCAGAATCGTCTGCTGCGCCGGAGTAAAATAATCCGGCTGGCGGCTTTCAATATCCACCACGCCGATCACCCGTCCCCGGACGATGAGCGGCACCGCCATCTCCGACCGCACTGCATCGACTGCAGGGAGATAGCGCGGGTCTTTCAACACGTCACCGACGCGGATCGCCTGGCCCGTGGTGGCGGCGGCGCCGATGATTCCATCGCCCATGGGAATGCGCCAGTGCTCAATCACCTCGGGCCGATGGCCAATGGCAAAACGGACGTAGAGATCGTTGGTGTTCTCCACAGGCAGCAGAACCGCGAAAATTTCATAGTCCATCAGCCGCTTCACCTGCTGAGCCGCGCTGGCAAGCACCTGGTCCAGATTTAGCGACGAGTTGATTTCGTGGCTAATCTCCGAAAGCACCGCAAGGGTCTCGGTAGGGACTTCCTGTATCGAATTGAGTTCAGTCGAATCCATTTCGAATTGCTGATGCGCACCGGCGCCTTAATTCGGCAACAACGCCACCACATTACCCCGCATCTTCCCAGCGCTCGGGCGCAAACGCGTTAGAGCCATTATATCAGGCGCCGAATCGCACTTCGCCCACACCGTGCCCGCGCGCAAGGTCAAAAAAAGCGAGTGAGACCGCATTCGCGGCCGCTCTACCGAGGTAAATTGGAAGAAGGCGTGAGGATGCACACATTTTTAAGGTTGCGATAGCGTTCCGCATAATCCAACCCGTAGCCGACCACAAATTCATTTGGAATGGTAAAGCCAATGTAATCGCCCTTCACCGGCGCGACGCGTCGCGAGGGCTTGTCGAGCAGCGCGGCCACGCGTAGCGACCTCGGCTTGCGCTGCCGCAAAATGCGCAGCAGGTAGTGCAGAGTCCGTCCCGTATCCAGGATGTCTTCGACCAGAATTACATTCAGCCCCGCAATACTGCTATCCAGATCCTTCAGCAACCGCACCTGTCCCGACGAATCTCTTTTCTTGCCGTAGCTCGCCACTGAAATGAAATCGATGGACGTTTCGAGATCGATTTCCCTCGCCAGATCGGCAAGAAAGAAGCATGCGCCCTTTAGGACGCCGATCAAGTGCACTCGTTGGCCTCTGTAGTCTCGAGTGATCGCGCGCGCGACGGCCTTCACGCGCTTCTCGATCGCAGAGCGGCGAATCAGTACCTTGTGCACTTTGCTCTCTCCGCTTCGAATCGTCTCCGGTCTCCTCGATGAGTCGCCTACTCTAGCACGCAAGATGGCGTGGTAAGGCACCGATCACTTTCACTTTTGCTGCGCTCTGGTCCGTCGGGTGCTACCCTAAGCCCGGTGGACACTATTTTCAGATCTTTGACTCATATCGTTGTCTGTTCGAGCCGCGAGGAAGGAGCACTTCGATGATGTCGTCTCCTGTTTGGGAATCGACGCTCGAGCAATTTCGAAGTGCGGCCGGGAGTAGCGAGCCAATACCCGCCGGAGTGGCCGTCTCCGCCACATCCGCCAGCTTCGCCCTTGGGCTGCTTGCCAAGGTTCTAAAGGTCACCGGCAGGAAAAAAGGGTTTAGCGGAGATCTTTCGAGGATCGAGAAATTAGCTGATTCTGCCCGCGCCGAGTCGAAGCACATGATGCAACTCGCCGAAGACGACATGGCGGCCTTCAACGATTACATGATCAGCGCTCGCTTGCCGCAAGCTACAGATCGTGAGCGGGAGGAGCGGAAACGCGCGGTCAATGCCTCGGTTCACAAGGCGATTGAAACTCCGTTGGCGGCAGCCCGCGCGGCGGTAGCCGGGATCAGTCTCTGTGCCGACAGTATGGACATGGTCCACGCGGTTGTAGCCGCCGATCTTGGCGCGGCCGCTTCGCTACTTGCCGGAGCGTTGCGTGTGTTTCTTCTTTGCGCCGATTCAAACATCAGGCAAGTTGCACCGGACCCGTCTGTGTATCGCGACGTTCTCCCCGGCCGCGCCGAGTGGGAAAGCCGCGCATTCCGCCAGGCCGATTCCGTCCTAAGGCAGGTTTCGGCAATAATCGAAGGCGTCGCCAATGCCAAGAAGCCATGAAGCGGCAGCCCCAGACAACCGCGTTTCGACGTAACAGAGAGGCCGATCCTTCACGAAAGTCCGATTACCCGGCCTGTCTTGAGATCGATGTCTATCTCGTAGTATCCCGGCCGCGTGGATAGTCCCGGCATCGTGCTCATCGTTCCAAGCAGCGGATACAAAAACCCGGCTCCAACACTCGCGCGAATGTCTCGCACGGGCACGGTGAAGCCAGTTGGCGCGCCTTTGAGGTTC
>DASYZC010000012.1:0-4122 GCA_035949735.1 Candidatus Acidiferrales bacterium
ATATTCTCCGGCGAAAAGCTGAGCGTGTATTCATTGCGCGCTTGCTCGGTGACATCGGAATAGAGACGCTCGAGTTCAGACTGCTTGGATGCGTAAAAGGTATCGCCGCCGCTATTCAAGGCGTATTTTTCGAGTTCGGAAACTCCACGCTGAATGAGGGACTTGCCGATCGGGAGCGAACGCGTCACGGAAATGGAATACACTGCAACATCGTTGGCCAGGAGGGAGTGTAGCGTCTCGTCGAAGGTGTGCTCGTTCTTGGCATTCGCGCCGTCGGAGATGAGAAAGATGATTTTGCGGCGGTCACGCCCGCGATCCTTCAGCATATTGGACGCCGCGTAGACGGCGTCGTTCAGGGCGTTGTCATTCTTGTATCGCTTCGAGCCGTGCTGCGGGACGCCGCGCCCTGTGTCCACGGGCTGATGGCCATTCATCATGGGCCCGGCTGTGGTCGGGTCGGCGATCACCTGGCTATTGTGCGATTCGAGATCCAGACGCTTCAGTTGTGTGAACAAATGATCGTTGTTGAAGGAAAAATCGACGACGGTTTCGGGAAACTGGTCGTACGTTACGACAGCAACTTCATCGGGAGGGCCGAAGCCGGCGGAGATGGCCGTGAGACTCTTTTGAACTTGCGAGACTTGATGTTGATCGAGATCGTTATCGAGAAGAACGACGGCCGAAAGCGGCACCGGCTCGGAGGAGAACTGGCGAATCTTCTGTTCGATGCCATCGGAGAAAACTCGAAAGTCATTCTTTTGAAGATCTCCTACCAATTGGCCGCGGTTATCTTTTACGGTTACGGGAACGATGACGGTGTATGTTGGAACGATGATGCGAGGCGGATTCTGCTGCTGCGCCGGGGCAGTTGGCATAGGAGCACCAGGTGCAGCCGGACGCTGCGCCTGCGGCCACGCCTGGCCCGCAAAGCCTAGCAACAGGAGCGTACCAAGCAGTGAAAGTCTTTGCGTCATCTGTGCGTCTCGTTTCTCCGCAGTCTAGACCGCGAGAGCTCGCCGGGGATCTGGGGGCGGGGGCTTGGGCCGGAACATCCGTAAGCGCGTACCGCGCATCGTATCAGTCTGTTCCCGTCCTCGGAGGAATTATACAATGCGGCTGACCGGCATCGCGGCGGGTATTCTTGTTTTAGCAGCCAGCACGTATCCGCTGGCGAGACCGATTGCGTCGCGCGCATCCGCGGCAGGTAGCGGTGCGTTCCAGGAGTCAAGCCCGCGAGGACCGCTGATCGACCCTTCCCGACCCAGCCAAGAATCGCAGACACCCCAGCAGCAGGAACCCCCGCAATCGTCCGCGCCCCTCCAAGTGCAAACGACGGTGGTGAATGTGTTCACAACGGTTCGCGACCGGCACAACGGAATCGTCTCCGACTTGACGAAGAACGATTTCAAAGTATTTGAGGATGGAGTCGAGCAGAAAATCTCCTATTTCACGAAGGAAGTGGATCTGCCGCTTTCACTGGCCCTTTTGATGGACACTAGCATCAGCATGCAACAAATCCTGGGCGCAGAAAAGGATGCGGCGTCCAGGTTCGTCCAGGAAGTGATGCACAAGAAAGACGAAGCAATCGTGATGAGCTTCGACACGGACGTGAATCTGCTGGCAGATTTCAGCGAGGATCCGCCGGTGCTTGAGCGAGCCATCCGGCGGGCGGAAATCAACGTGGATGCCGCCGGCATCGGCGGGACCGGGGGTACGGTGCCGTCGCGCGGAGGCGGCACGAATCTTTATGACGCAGTTTATCTGGCGGCGCACGACGAACTAACTTCGGAAGCGGGGCGCAAAGCCATCATCCTGCTGACAGACGCCGAGGACACCGGAAGCAAGTTGAGCGAAAACGATGCGATCGAATCCGCGCAGCGCGCCGATGCGGTGCTCCATTTCGTTTTGATCACGGATCCCAGTGCCACGGAGGGTTACGGGCCGGGCGTGGCCTCAAAGATGGCGCACGAGACCGGCGGGCGTGTGATCAGCGTGCGCAATGACAGGGGACTTGAGAAGGCCTTTGATACGATCGCGGAAGAACTGCGGTCGCAGTACGTGATCGGCTACTATCCGGCGAACACGAAGCGTGACGGCACATTTCGAAAGATCCGCGTGGACGTGGATCGCGCCGACCTGAAGATCCTGGCTCGAAAAGGCTACTACGCGCCATCCAGATAGCGCACGGTGCCGAGCCTTTCCCCGCTGAAGACCGGGGCTCTATGGCAAACCTTAGTCAGGTTCCGACTCTTTCAGCAGTTCCGCCAGATATCGCTTCCATGCTGCCGCGTGCGTGTGCGTCCCGTGACCGTAGGTTTGGTCGCTGATCGGCAGCAACACAAACTTTCCGCTCTTGATGCGCTTCGCTTCCTCCTCCGCAATGCCCAGCTCCGGCGGATTGATGAAGTCGTCCGCTGAATTGACCCACATCACCGGAGCCACGATTTTCGCGAGGCCGCCCGAAGGGTCGTAGTTCCGCGAGGCATCCAATTGGTACAGAACATCGTTTGCATCGAGGTCCTTCACTCGCGTCTCGTAGGCTTTCTCCAGGTATTCATCAGCGGCATCTCGCGTAGGCAGCGTTTTCTGCATCTGCATGGGCGCGCTTCCGGCAATTATCAGAATATTGATCCAGCTTCGCAGCGCTTGTTGCGGCTCAGCGGTGTAGTCGCCGCCCTTCCATTCGGGATCCTTCTTGATCGCATCCATGGCCATTTTTCGCCACAAGCGATTCCGGCCGGAAATCTCTACGGGCAGGCAGGCTAGAGGCATCAGCGCGTCCATGAAGCCCGGGTACGTCTCGTCCCATACAAAGGAATGCATGCAGCCCATCGAAGTCCCGGTCACTAGGCGCAAATGGTTCACGCCCAGGCCCTTCGTCAAGAGCAGGTGCTGGGCTGCTACCATGTCGTCGTAGTCGTAGTGTGGAAAGTGCGCGTGGAGTCCGTCACTTGGCTTCGAGGATTTTCCGTGACCGATTCCGTCGGGAAGAATGATGTAATACTTGTAAGTGTCCAGAAGCTGTCCCGGTCCGAATAGTTCACCCGCATAAATCGGCTGCAAAAATCCCTGCCCTCTACCGCCGGTCCCATGCAAGATCAGTACCGCGTTGGTCACGCGCCCCTGCGCATCGCGCGCCGGCTTTCCAAGCGTGGTGTAATGCAGGCGCAGTTCGGGCAGCGTTTCTCCCGAGCGGAACACGAAATTCCTAGCGATGTAGTCGCCTTCCTGCGGCACCGCCTGCTGCGCGACCAGCGCCTTGACTCCTGCAAACCCGCAGATCGCGCTAATCAGGGCAACTCCCAGCCAACTTTTCATGGCGTGTGCTCCCCTCGCTTGCTGGCCGGCTATCGGGCCGTAGGCGCCCCGGAAGATATAGCGGCGTAGTAGCCCTTGCGGGTGCGGACGGTAAGGCCCTTGCGATCCGTTTTGACCTCAATCTGACGGTATACGCCAACCGGAGGCGGATTGGCGGGAGCGTAAGCGATGAAATACTGGCTGCGCAACTCGGTTCCGATGTCGAGGAAGGACTGGGCGAGATCGTCTACGCGGTAGGGAAAGAAGGCGTGGCCGCCTGTTTGGTCCGCGAATTCCTGGAGAACTTTGTCTCCGCCTTCGACATGATATTTGCTGGGGCGGCTCGCGTCGTCAATCGACAGCCAATCGGTGCTGGTGCTGACGGTGAAGACGGCGACTTCAGAACGAATGGATGCGTCGATTGCGTCGCTCAGCGCGCGGTCGCTCAGGTTGTCATCGCCATCGCTAATGACAACGATGACGCGCCGCACTTCCGTTTCCGGACCCACGGGGACGGGCGGGTGGGCCAGTTTTTCCGCGGCCATGTAGATCGCGTCATTCAAAGCAGTGCCGCCTCCGGCGCGCTGCTGCTGAATGGCCGAGGTGAGCAGATCGACGCTGGAGGTGTAATCCTGAATCACCTGAGGCTCGTTATCGAAAGTCATCAGGAAGGCGAGATCTTTCTCGCGACGAATTACTTTGTCGAGGAAGTCGATCGCGGCATCTTTTTCAAATTTCAGGCGCGGCCGGATGCTATTGGACGTGTCCAGAAGCAACGCAATGCGCAGCGGCAGATCGGTTTCGCGGCCGAAGAAACGAATGGCT
>DASYZC010000013.1:0-2288 GCA_035949735.1 Candidatus Acidiferrales bacterium
CCACAGCATTTTCGCCCCTTAGACCAAGGCACGGTGCCTTCCGTATGGTTCCAAAGAGGCCAACCCTAACGCGTCAACCCGAGTACAATGGCTGCTGAAATCAGAGCCGAGTAGCCATGGCGAAGACAAAACCCAAAACCCAGGCCGACGACGGAAGCGGTATCCTTTTCGTCGTATCCACACCGATTGGCAATCTTGAGGACATCACGCTCCGCGCGTTGCGCGTTCTCAAGGAGGCGGATGTAATCGCCTGCGAGGATACTCGCCGGACGTTGAAGCTGCTCTCACACTTTGAAATATCCAAGCGGCTAGTCAGCTATCACGAACACAACGAACTCATGCGCGCCCCTGAAATCGTGATCGATTTGGAGGAGGGCGCCAAAGTCGCGTTGGTTACCGATGCAGGGACGCCCGCCATTTCCGATCCTGGCCACCGCCTCGTTAGCTTGTGCCTTCGGCACGGAATCAAGGTGGTACCCATTCCCGGGGCATCGGCATTTGTCGCGGCGCTTTCGGCTTCTGGACTGCCCACCGAGGAATTCACATTCGCGGGATTTCTACCGTCGCGTCCCACCGAGCGCCGCAAAGCCCTTCGCGAGTTGGCGTCGGAGCATCGAACGCTCGCGCTATATGAGGCACCCCATCGCCTGCTCGATACCCTCGAGGACTCACTCGAAATCCTCGGCAATCGGCCTGCCGTAATGGCGCGGGAAATCACAAAAGCTTTCGAGGAATTCTCACGCGGACACATTGAAGATCTCGTCAAGGCCGCGAGGGCCAAGCTCCCGCGCGGGGAAATTACGCTGCTCGTCGCCCCGCCCGACGAGCAGGCGCAGCATGCAGGGAATGAGCGAGTCTCCGTCGATACTGTCCCGCTAGCGCGTCAGGTCGACGACATCATGCGAGAGCGAGGGCTCGACCGAAAAACCGCGCTAAAACAAGCGGCCCGCGAGCGCGGCCTGACCCGCCGGGAAGCCTACAAGCAACTCCTGATTACGCGCGACGAATAGGCTCGCCGGAAAATCCGGATTTGCTTAGAGAAATGAGCGGATCGGGTCCTTGCCGTCCCAGCCAATCGTGGCGCCGTAGAACCGGCTAAAGATCGGGTCGAACGAAGCGCCCAGTTCAATCATCTCCACCATTCCGGCCAGCTCCGCGGTCGTGTCCATGTACGCGACGCGACCTCCGCTGGGAACGCGGGCGAAGAAGGCCAGTTCGTGCCCCTGGGCGCGGTGTTGTTCGACATCGCGATCGAAATTCGAGGTAGCGACGCCCCAATGGTGAAACCCATAACCGCGTCTCTCGATCGTCTCCCAATAGACGGATGGCGCATCGTTGTTCGGCGCGATGAGTTCAATCATCATGTGGCCGGCGAAGCTCATGGCGATAGCAACCTCGGCACTCGAGTGGCCACCGCGATATTTCGCCTCTTCCCCCGTGAAGCGTTCGAGCAAGAACCACGGCCCTACCTTCAGATCTTTGACCCAATGATTGATCGCCTCGCGGACATCCTTAACAACGTATGCCGTCTGGATAATCCCGTTGTCTGGCTGACCGAAATTCACAAGGCCCATGAGTCACCTTCCTCGCAAATCCATTTCCGCGCCCGAGGAAATTCCGAAAGCACGCTGCGGACCGATCATTCCCCAGGTGAGAGCGCGAGCAACACATTGCCGGGCATTCCTCCGCCAAACGCGGCGTAGCCAGAGGGTACATAGAGGATGCCGTTGACCACCGTGGGCCCAGGACCGCCCATCGAGCCGCCTTTCGCCGGAACGCCGTTCACAGCGCTGAATGCACGGGCGGTATTGAATTGCCAAAGCACCCGCCCATCCGACGCCGATAACGCCCTCAAAACTCCATCCCACCCGCCGGTAAACACAACTCCGGGTATCGCCGTAACCGCGGCAGATTGTCCGAACCGCAAGCCGGCTTTGGTGCGATTCTCGCCGTTGGAGGTAGGCTCACCCAAGTCGTCCAACGATTCCAGGCGAGCAAGCCACTTACGTTTGCCGGTTGCCAGATCAATGGCCACTGCGGTGCCATCTTCTAGCGCAACGTACAGATTTTGACCGTCACTCGCGCCTCCAAGCGCCAACTGCCCATTATTCGGGGCCACGGTTTCGGTCGTCGCAAGCCGCCACACAAGCGCTCCTTTGCGATCAGGGTCGAGCGCAAAAATCGTTCCACTCTTCGGCAAGGCGATGAGCAGTCGATGGCCATTCGGCATTTTCACCAGAATCGGCGACGCGCCGATATCGTGATCGGGACCGAGGTTCTTCGGACAA
>DASYZC010000014.1:0-9570 GCA_035949735.1 Candidatus Acidiferrales bacterium
GCGACCGGGTTGTCCTTGGCAAGTTTTTTCCAGGAGAACCGCTTGGTGACAAGGCCGACTTCCGTCGGGCCGATGCGGTGAATGGAATCCGTAATACTCACGATCAGAAAAAGCCCAACGACGAGTAGGAAGAGAGTCCAAGAGAGGGATGGCATGGCCGAGCCTCGATTCGTTTAGCTGCAATGGAAGGTGCTGCAAAGATAAGAGTGTTTAACTACTTCGTCAAGGCGCAAGGGAGCTTTCAAGGTTCTCGAGAATGTGAAGGGCGGTTACCAACCCAGTTGGCGCATCCGTTCTAAAATGAGTCCGCTGTAGCGCTGCATGCGATCGGGGCGTCGCTTCAGGGGCAACGGCAGAATTGCGGCAAGTTGGACCGCCTGTTGCCGGTCGATATTCCGCGCCGAGGTTCGGTAGTAGTAACGGCAGGCCGACTCCGCACCATAAACACCAGGGCCCCATTCGACCACGTTGAGGTAGAGTTCCAGAATACGCCGTTTGCCGAGGACCAATTCGGCCACCGGGACAAGCGTGAACTCCGCGCCTTTGCGGAGGATCGAGCGGCCGGTTCCGAAGAACAGGTTTTTTACCAGCTGCTGCGTAATGGTGGACCCTCCGCGAATGCGTCGGCCTTGCATATCGTCTTCCGCAGCGATTTGTATCGCGTGCCAATCGAATCCGTGATGTTGGTAGAAGCGTGCGTCCTCCGCGGCAATGACAGCGTGCTGGAAATCGGGCGCGATGTGGCTTAGCGGAACGAATTTGTATCGTTTGTGATATGGCGCGTGATGAAGCCAGGCCTGCAAACGGCGCTCCATGTGCACCGCGGTGGTGGGTGGGTTGATCCACCGGGCAGCCACAAGGGTCAGGGCAGCAAGCGACCAAAGAAATGCCGCTCCGAAGAGAAGCCATCGAACCAAGGATCGGAGAGAACTTTTCCGAAGCGGCGTCTTGGGGTGTGCGTCTGGATTTTCGGCCACGTTTCAGAATAATCGTTTGTTCCGGATTGACATAGCGCCTGATGTTCGATCTCTGCAATTATTGGCCGGCATATGGCAGGAGAGTGGGCGCCGAAACAAGGATGTGCCTCACGGTTGGTGCGGCGCTTCTATTTCAGGAGGTCGAGTATGTCACTCGGCAGGCCGGTATCATCGGGCTTTTTCCAGCCCTTTTCGAACCATTCCTCCCAGTTCTGCGCCCAGGGGCGTCCGTAAAAGTCGATAAAATCCGGATCGCCTTTAGTGAGCTGAACCGGCCGGCCGTTGACGTTTTTGATGTTCGACAGGCACTCGATGAAGGTAAATCGGGCATTGGGATCGCCGGCGACGGCGCGACGAAGGAAGCGGTCGCGGACGCGCACGGGCTGAACCAGTGAATCCGGGTCATACCAGACCGCCTCGTGGTCCAGGCCGATGAAGTGGTGCTGCGCGTCATACATGGGCTTGAAGGTTTCCACAGTCTCCATCTTGTCTGAGAACTCGAAGAGGGTGTGCTGCGACCAGCCCTGTACGTTGGCAGTCCAGCCGACGAGGGTGTCGCCATCCCAGAAAGCGATCGTCTCGCCATACCACTGCGGAACCTTCTGCACGTGCTGCTTCTGGCCGACCAGGAACTCGCGAATGAAGTTGTCGGCAATGCCCGAAAGGAACTCGACGCGAGTCGGTGTGATGCTGAGTTCGAAGTTGGATGCCTGGGAGGGAGCAGCCCACCAGCGGGTGAACCCCTCGGGCAGGCAGAAAGAGGCGTTCCACTGCTTCGAGTTATCCACAACTTCGTGGTAGATCTCTTGAACGTAGCGTCTCTGATATTCGGGGGTGAGAAGCGAGAGCAGGGTGGGAACCTGGTTGATGCCGCCCCAGTGCCAGCGTTCGCCGCGCCCGAGGAATGCGAATCCGCGACCACGGCGGTCGGGGCCGATGAAGCCGGGCGAGTCGGTTCCGTTGGGATCGCGGACGTAGAAGCCGTCCCAATCGGGCGTAGTGGCTTTGGCGTAGATGGTGGGGCCGCCATGAGCCTTGGCCTGGGCGAGGAGAGCCTCATAGTGCTCTTTGGCAGTCTTGTAGGGATACGGGCTGACGATACGATCACGCGGGAAGTCGATGCGGCAATCACCCCAGGAGGCCGAGGTCGGTGGATTGGGGCCGATGCGCCCGCTCTCCCACATGGCGTCGATCATCTGGCGGGGGGTGTTGCAGCGGTAGTAGCGCGGGTCCATCCACGAGGCCTTGTCCAGATAGAAATTTTTGGAGGTGAAGAGATCGATCGGAAGAGGAGTAACGCCCGGCTGCGGCGGCTCTGAGACCGGCTTGGGGCGCGGTCTCGTGAATCCTCCGGGTTGCGGAGCCTGTGGATTGCGGAAGCGTGCGGGATCGAGAACGGCGGGCGGCGGCTCTGGCTGGCCTGTCAGCACCGGATTGCCGCCCGGCGGGGGAGTGAACGCACCCGGCGCCTGTTGCGCTCGCGCGAGGCGGGCTGGGCCTGGCGAGATAGAGGCAATGATGGCGGCGACGAAGCCCGCTAATCCTACCTTAGTCATGATTTGCGCTAGTTCTTTCCAATCTTTGATTCCGTCCGGAGCACATGGTACGGACTCGCACTACGTTGCCGCTATTCGAAATCCTCTACGTCTGTATACCAAGGGACGAGGGCACGTCAACTCGCATTGCGGAAAGCGAACCGACGTTCAGCTAGGTTTTGGGGTGGAGGACTTCTTACTACGCTCCCGTCGCAGTTCTGTCGTGGGCAATTTGCTCCACTTACTTTTTTGCGTTTGGAGGGTTTTCCAGGGCCGAATCACCTGAGGATGGCGAGGCTTGTCCATGGCAACCTCCGTAGGGCTTCAGTATACTCCCGCGGCGGTGCTCCGTCCCCTCGGCCGCTAGAGTGAGTTTGAGCTGACAGCGGCGAGCTGTTCCACCGTGCTCGATACCGCGCGAATCGGAGTGGACACGTGCACGGTCTCGCCGTCATCGTCGACGTCCACAACGATCGAGCCGCCCGATTTCGAAACGTGCACGTGTTCGCCGGGCTCTTTCACTTCGACAAACACGACATCCTCCGAATCGCGCAAACCCTCCAGCGCTGCGCGGATGGTTGGCACATAAGGCTGGATTTGGCGTGTTGCTTGCGCGAGTTCGCGCGACGGCGCTAAATGCACGGCAATAGGAGCCAGCATCGCGGGAGCAATCACGTTGATGTGGAAACCATGCGGCCGCTTCTCAATCACTTTAACGTGAACGAGACCTTCACTGCACAGAACACCCGCGCCAACCAGCCCCGTGCCGACCATTCCGAGTACAATTTTCCCGAGCAGTATCATCGACGCACTCCAAGCTCTCGGCTTTGACCCTCGCCGGAATTCTGGGTTTCCGGATGGGTTCAGCCCTGCGTATTCCGCGAATCCACCCAAACGCGCACCTTTTGGCTCGAGTCCTGTACGGTAACCAACAAGATGTCACCCGCATCGCTCAAAGCGCGCAGCGCTGCCGCGATGTCCAATTCATCGTTCTTCTCCGTGTCAAAGAGGGCGTCGACGATCTTGAGGGGAACCTTCACGTCAACCTTTTGCTGCTTGTTTTTCTTGCCAATCACATGAACGATGATATTTCCGTTGGCCTTGGCCACGCGGACATCCGAATCGTTGTCCTTGACGGTGACGAACTCGTTGTCTGGGGCCGTACGCACCGCATCCAGCAGGGCGCGGACGTCCACACCGTTCATTTCCGCACTACGAATCGTGACCTTGCCGTCGTGAAGGCCGTGACTGTTGATGGCCGGCAAAATCTTCTGGGCCATCGCCAGTGGCACGTTGACATTAACGCTCTCACCCTTGGTTGAATCCTGGACGTCCACGTGCAGGTACCTGTCCGCAGGCGCCGCCGGTGCCGGGACTGCCAGGGCCGTGATTGCCGCGGCGAGCAGGCAGAACACCGCCGCGATCTGAGTTCGCCTCCGCATGGTTACGCTCATTGGTGTGGGCCTCCTCCGCCCTTCCTGCCAGCTAATACGGAGCGAGCATTCGAAATGTTTCGCGGAATCCGGACAGCATAGCTTGGCACTACGCAACGCATCCGGTTCGGGCGTTAATGAGGACTTCGGCGCTTCGTCAATCTCCCGTTCGCAATGGTAGTGACTCGGTTTGCTGGTGGCCCAGACACTTTTGGCTGTGGGTTGCCGATTACCTCGACTTACGCGCAGGCAAGAGTGCCTGCGCCACGAAAGGATTGTAATAGGCAAACCGAGTCATTACCTCTCGATAGGGACTTGACAACGATCGGCGCGAAGTGATATGGGACAGGCGCGTTGTGGGCTGCGTGGGCGGGAAAATGCCAAGGTTTCACCAGAGAGTTCTGGTGTGCTACAGCATACCTGCTAGTGGTTTGTCCTCACGCGTTCAAACACAGGCAATAATCCAAATCCAGCAAGACTTGGAGGGGCCATGAAGCGAATCTCGATCCAGTTGGTCGTACTGAGCATGTTGACTCTGGGATGTTGTGCTGGACTTTTTGCGCAGGCTACATCGCAGATCTCCGGAACAGTCAAGGACGTGACCGGAGCGGTGGTGGCCGGAGCCGAGATTACCGTCACGCAAACTGATACGGGAGTCAGCCGGACGGCGACGTCGGATGCGAGCGGCGTGTATTCGCTACCGAGCCTGGCACTCGGTCCGTACCGGATGGAGGTCAAGAAGGAAGGCTTCACCACGTACCTCCAGTCGGGGATCGTTTTGCAAGTCGCGTCAGCTCCGACGATCGATCCCGTGTTGCAGGTGGGCGTCGTGAGCCAAACCGTTCAGGTGGAAGCCGCGGCGGCGATGATCGAAACTTCCTCCACTGGCGTGGGCCAGGTGGTCAACTCGCAGGACGTTGTCGATCTGCCGCTCAACGGACGCCAAGTGACGCAGCTCATCACGCTGGCCGGCGCATCGAATACCGTGCAGTACGGCTTTGGCGCCTCGCCGAGCGTAGGAAATCTGGTCTCCAGCAAGAACTACCCGAACGAGGCGCTGGTAAGCGTTGGGGGCGGACTGCTGAACGGAACCACTTACCTGCTGGACGGGGGAACGTACAACGATCCGTTCAATAACCTCAACTTGCCCACGCCTTTCCCGGACGCAATACAGGAATTCAACGTGCAAACTAGCGCGCTGCCAGCCCAGTACGGACAGCACTCGGCGGGAGCGATCAACATCGCCACCAAATCGGGCACCAACGGTTTTCACGGCGACGCGTTCGAATTCGTTCGCAACGCGGATTTCAATGCCCGCGATTTCTTCTCCTTCAACCCCAAGACTGCTCCAAATGGGGCGAGCGACGCCCTGAAGCGCAATCAGTTCGGCGGCACGTTGGGAGGGCCGATCAAGAAGAATAAGGTGTTCTTTTTCTTGGGCTATCAAGGCACGTTGATTCGATCGGCGCCGCCATCCATCGCCGCGGTTCTTCCCACCGCGTCGGAGCTTGCGGGCAACTTCACGGCCTATGCATCGCAGTGTTTCGCAACGCCCAAGACGTTGACGGGTCCCTACGTGGGCAATGTACTCACAACGCCGGTCAGTTCGCAGGCGCTCGCCTTTGCGAGCCACTTCGCAGTAGGCCCGGAGCCCTGCGGCAACGTTACGTATAGTATTATTCAAAATCAGAACGAGCACATGGGTGTGGCGAAAGTCGATTACCAGATCAATTCCAAACAGTCCTTGTTCGTGCGCTATTTCGGGACCCACAGTCTGCAGCCATCGAGCTTTACCGGAACCGAGCTATCGATTCAAAACGCGGGCACCGACGACACAGTGAATTCGCTGGTGGTGGGTCATACCTATCTACTCAGTACTAACATGCTGAACACATTCCACTTCACGTACAACACAGACGGCATCACGAAATTTCAGGTCCCGATTGTGACTCCGACCGACATCGGAGTGCAGGGCATGTTCATTTCCCCGGCTCCCTTCAATCACTATTCGAACATCAACATCACTGGCGATTTCCAGAGCGCGGGTGGGTTCGCCACTCCAGGTCTTGTAAACACAAAGACTTGGCAACTCGCCGACGACTTTAGCTGGACCAAGGGATCCCATCAGATACAGTTCGGCGGCGACTTTATTCGGCCTACCCAAACCTCCACGTTTTGCGTTTATTGCAATGGGCTGTTTACGTTCTCGGGCACGAATACCGGCACCGCCATGTCGGATTTCATTGCCGGGGACCTGAGTTCGTTCATCCAGTTGAATATCTCGCACGACAACGAGTATTGGAGATATCTGGGGCTATACGCGCAGGACAGCTGGAAGATTAATTCGCGCCTGACGCTGAACTACGGCCTGCGCTGGGAGCCTTATCTGAATGGCCGCATTCAGCCCAATCAAGTGACGCATTTCGTGATGGCAAACTTTCTTGCAAATGTTCACTCTCCGACTTTCCCGAATGCTCCCGCAGGAACGCTCTATCCCGGCGATCCGGGGTTCCGAACCGGCTCGCGGCCAAACAACACATCCTGGAACAATTGGGCGCCGCGGATTGGCTTGGCATGGGATCCCACAGGGAACGGCAAGATGCTCATTCGGGCGTCCTGGGGAATGTTCTACGACATGCCTCAGACGCTCTTCTATTACAACTACGCGACGGAACCGCTGTGGGGCGAAGGCATCACCATCATCCCTCCAAACGCGGCAACGAACTCATTCGCAAATCCCTGGTCCTATTATTCGACTGGGGTAAGCCCATTCCCGACCACGCAGAATGCCACCACTGCTTACCCGACGGCTGGATACTACGAGACGGTTCCACTGAACGTACAGAACACCTACGTGGAACAGTGGAACCTGACGATTCAAAAGCAGATGGGTTCAAGCTGGCTCTTGAAGGCGAGCTACTTGGGCAACAACGCGATACACCTTTGGTTAGATCAGGAGTTGAATCCCGCAGTCTACATTCCAGGCACGTCGACAGGCTCGGCGGGAAGCTGCGGGTTTCTGACAGTTGTGCCCGCGGCGGGGAAACCCTGCTCGAGTACCGGCAATACTCAGGCGCGGCGACAGTTCACGGAGTTAAATCCGAGTCAAGGGCCATTCTATGGAACGGTCGAGGAGCTGGACGACCACGGGACGGGCAGCTACAACGCGCTGATCGTTTCGGCGGAACACCGCCTCTCAAGCAACTTTTCCGTGCTGGCGAACTACACTTGGTCGCACTGTATCGCCGACCCGCAGACTACCGAGCTCTCCGGACCAGTTTTAACCAATCCCGCGGATCGCCGGTTTGACCGCGGAAACTGCCCGTACATTGACGTTCACCATAACGTGAACATTTCCGGCGTGTTTCAGTCGCCGCATTATTCCTCGCGACCGCTTCAATGGATCGCCGGAGACTGGCAGCTTGCGCCTATCGTGGGCGTACACACGGGCAGCTATTTTTCACTGAGCACGGGTTTGGACAACGCGCTGACGGGAATTGGCGGGCAACGTCCCAATCAAGTGCTCGCAGACCCTTACTGCACGCCCAGGAACATCTCTGTGAATCTCGCCAACAACTGCTGGGTTAATGCGAAGGCGTTCGCTTTTCCGGCGGCAGGTACTCTCGGAAACATGAAAGCGAACAGCTTGGAAGGCCCGGGCTATGTCGATGTGGACATTGCTCTATCGCGCCGGTTCACAATCACGGAGAGGCAAGGCATAGAGATCCGCTGGGAAACCTTCAACATCGCAAATCACACTAATTTCCTGAGTCCCGGTATAGCCGGCATTGCGGCAGGTGGTACTGCCGGCACGACCCTGAACAGCAGCACGTTCGGCAAGGTTCAATCCGACGTTGCTCCGAGAATCATGCAGTTCGCGATCAAGTATCTCTTCTGAGAATCGGTTTAGGCCATCCGGCGGAGCGTGGCGTGCAGGACGCTCCGCCGGGGGCTTCCCGCGCAAAGAACTTGCCGCGTCCGGTTAGAATGTGATCGGCTGCGGCACTCACACTGAGACTGCGTAGGACGCTTTCGCGGTGGGCACGTTTTCGAGGTCCGACTTAGCTGCATACAAATTAGCCAGTCGTTCGTCAAGACCGTGCGCTTGAGGAACAGCCGCACGAATGGCATTTCTCACGCTGGCGTATACCGCACGATAGGCGGGCCTCAATTCCTCCGAAAGATCCGATGTCGCTCCCCAGCATGCGCGGTCGCCAACGAGGCGCGCAATTCGGTGCGCCTGGAGCGGAGTAATCTCTCGATTGAGTCCGCGATTAAGCTGCTCTTGGAAGGCACCAAGATGATCGATCGCGTTATCCTTTTGCGCGTCACTCATCGCGCTGTCGCCGATGATTTCGAGCATGGCGCGTTCCAGTGGCTTATCGATGACCTCGGCCAGACTGATGACTGACTTTGATTTCGAAAGGACAGCTTCGATCTTGAGTGTGTATTCGCTGATTTTACGATGAACAACGGCTAACTGCCCGCCCGCAGCTTGCGCGGCCTCGGCGGCGGTTTTCCCCTGGCGCAAGGCAGCGCTGTACGCCTCGAAATCTCCGGGTGCCATATTCCAAATCGTTTCGTCTACTAGAGCCTTGGTAGCATCCCCATAGGTAAGATCGCGGGCAGATTCTCTGAAGGGTGGATCGATGGTTTCTCGTCCAATTTTGGCGGCAACGGTCGCTACAATTTCAGAGGGAGCACTTGGCTTTGAGGCGGGAGAGCTTGGCTTCGGGCCAGCAAACTGTGGAGTATGATCTCGATCACCATTTTTGGGTGCGTCGTTGCTGTCAATCGACTCAACCTTAATCGAACGGACGCCCGCGATGCAATTATCGTCCGACTGTCCGATCGTTGCCGCATGATCTTCGCATAGGAAAACCGGGTCGCCCTCCTTGTAAATCGCAATGAGCCGGGTCCCGTAGTCGCATTCAAGCTGGTAGTGCTCGGAGAGGTGCTGTGAGGGCTGTCCGCGCAGCAGCCGCCACTTCGCTCGTTGTGTGCAGGGGCGTTTCGGCACACGGCGATTTTAACGAAACACAGGAGCATCGAACTCGCGAGTTGTAGAGCGTGTCGCGGAAGATAAACCTGCGCTTGGCTTTCGCCCGGAGCGGCGGGTGGGCACAGTCCGAGGATACGAAGAAAATCTTTACACCGGGGGTCGGATTCGCGCAAGTACCTGTTGGTGTAAAGAAAAATCGTCTACGGTGATCCGACCATCAGGCAGGCTTTAGGGTCCACACGCGAATGGCCTTAACCGGCGTGGTGGGGCAAACGACTTCGCACGCGCCGCAACCAACGCACTTATTGTTGACTACGGGGTTGGCATTGTACTGCGCCTCGTCCCAGATGATTTTGACCGCATCGTAGGGACATGCGAGCTCGCACGCGTCGCATTCCTTCTTGCCGAGGGAGGTCAGGCAGACGTTGGTATCGACGAGCGCCTCTCCGATGATGTATTTGTTTTTCTGCTGCAGAGGGAGCGCGGTCAACGCGCCGGTGGGGCAAACCTGAGTGCAGTCATTGCACGTTTCCAGGCAATACTTGTAGTCCCTATCGAATTTGATGACGGGCGCCCCGAAGCCTGCCAGACCGCCTTCATGACCTGTATCCGGGTGAATGATT
>DASYZC010000015.1:0-6141 GCA_035949735.1 Candidatus Acidiferrales bacterium
GCAAGCTTCAGGTAGCGCGCCACATGCTCGGCGTCTCCCAGCTTGGCGTAGGATTTTGCGATTGTAAAATACAGTTCTCCCGAATCCGCGGCCGTCCGCTGCTGCAACAGCGAACCACTCGATCCCCGGTGCTCGAAGACCATAGGGTCAAGCGCGACGGCCTTGCCGAACGCTTCCATCGCTGCCGGATATTTCTTGGTAGCGCAGTAGGCATAACCAAGGTTGCTGTAGACGGCGGCCATTTGGGGCGCCACATCGATGGCCTTCTTGTAGTATTTGATCGCTTTGCCGTAGCGTTTCCTTGAGTATTCCACAGTGCCGATATTATTGATGGCCTCTGAGAATTTCTTATCCGCGCGCATGGCTTTCTTGTAGAAATGCTCTGCGAGCCCATCCCGCCCCAGTTCCTGGTAAGCCATCCCCGTGCGATTGAGGAAGTCGGCATTGCGCGGGTCAGTTTCCAGAAGATGCTGATAGGCGATTGCAGCCTCGCTGAACTCTTTGCGCGCCATCAGGATGGCCGCACGCATTTCAGCCACTTGACGGGGAGTCATCGGCGGGGTCTGGTTTTGTACCTGCGAATGATCGGCCGCGGGCTGAAGGTTATTGCTGGTGTTCTGCTGAGCGCGGGAAGTGCGGGTGAATCCGACTGCGAAAAAGGCAACCACAATGGCGAAGAGGGCCAAGGGTTTCATTGCCCGTCTCCTGGTCGTACCGTGGCAGAAGCTACCGCTCGATTCTAGTGCGGTTTCGACGTGTCCGGCTGTTTCTCTCCCCCAAAGATACCAAATATCTTGTCGAAGAAGCCTTTTTTCTTCTCGGGTTGCGTAACCTGCCCCTGGGGCACGTTCTCCTTAACCGATTTTGGCGGAGGAGGAACTATAACGCGTCCGTTTTTAGCGGCGTTCGGTGATGCTTCGTGCGTCTCGGGTGGTCGAGGCCCTGAGGCCTCCGATCCCCTGCCGAACAAGTGAGCCAGCCAGGACGCGGGTCCCGACTGCGCGAGCGCTCCCCCGTGAAGCTGGCAATACTGGTTCGGCTCAGTGCCGGCTATAAAATATTCGGTCATCATATGCGGACAAGACGGCGTGGCAAGCTGCCCTGTCTCGGGATCGATTGATTGCTCAACAATACCCGGCGGGGGCTCAAAATCCTGAGTGTCGCGATATTTTGGCAGCGCCACAGCGCGCTTCATGAACTCTGCCCAGATAGGCGCCGCGGCTTCGCCGCCTGCCAGGCCCAAATCCCGGTTATCGTCGAACCCAACCCACACGACGCACAGCAGATTGGACGTGTACCCTGCGAACCAGCCATCGTGCGAAGTGCCTGTCTTACCCGCGGCGGGCGCGGCAAATCCGATCTGTCGCACCGGATAGCCGGTGCCGTGATTGATCACGTCTTCCATCAGGCTGGTCGTCAAGAACGCCACCCGCGGGTCGAGCACGGACCGCGTAGAGGGAGAATTGGATTCCGCGGTGCTTCCGTTTCCAGCAATCACGCTGCGGATAAAACGCGGTTCCGCCCGTACGCCGTTCGCCGCGAACGCCGTGTAGCCCGCCGCCACGTCGATGGGAGTCATCTCGTAAGCGCCGAGCGCTACCGCCGGGGTGGGCTGGATATTTCCTCCAAGCCCCATCTGCCGTGCCAAATCAACGACCCGCTGATATCCGATCAACTCCGCTACCTTCACCGTGGCCACGTTCAACGAATGGATGAGCGCATCGCGCACCGTCACCGTTCCAAAGAACTCCTCGCCGTAATTGTTGGGTGTGTAGTCTTTTCCATCGAATTCAAATGTAGTCGGCGCGTCATCCACCGTTGTCACCGGCGTCACCACCGGCTCAAGGCTTTCTACCGCATCATCGAAAGCTGCCGCGTAAACAAACGGCTTGAAGACCGATCCCGGCTGCCGGCTTGCCAGTGCATGGTTGAATTGGCTTTCGCCATAGTTGCGTCCGCCGATCAGCGCCCGGATCTCTCCCGTATGCGGATCCATCACCACCACCGCCACTTGTGCCGGCGGTACGGCTTGGCCCTTCTTTTTCCAAATCGCGTAGCGCCGAGCGAGAAGCTTGTCTATGTTTTTCACGCCGATCTGCACCGCTTCGCTGGCCGCGCGCTGCAAATCAGGATCCAGTGTCGTGTAGATGCGGTAGCTCTGGGTTTCCAGATCGTTCTCCGAAAACTTTTCGAGCAAATGATCCTTCACCATGTCCACGAAATACGGCGCCGCGCTGCTTTCGACGCCGGCGTTGACGAACTTCAGCTTGGTCTTCTTGGCGGCGGCCTGCTCATCCGCGGTTATGTACCCATCGGAGACCATCTCGCCGAGCACGCGGTCGCGCACGTCGTCGGCGCGGTCCACGTGTCGCTCAGCGGATGAATAACGGTTCGGCGCGCGGATAATCCCGGCGAGAAACGCTGCTTCACCGGGCGTCAAATCCCGCACGTCCTTTCCGAAGTAGGCCTGCGCGGCCTCGCCAAATCCGCGGATGGAAAAACTGCCTCGGTTTCCAAGATAAATATCGTTCGCGTACAACTCGAATATCTGTTGCTTCGAAAAACGCTCGTCGAGCTCGGCGGCCATCAACACTTCCTTCAGCTTCCGCCGCCATTCGCGTTTCGTCGTAAAGAAGAACGTGCGCGCCACCTGCATGTCGATGGTGCTGGCGCCCTGCGCCTTCCGGTCCCGGCTCAGGTCGTAAAATGCCGCTCCGAACACCCGCACCATGTCCAGCGCTCCATGTTCGAAAAAGCGCTTATCTTCCGCGGCCAGCACAGCGTGGACCAGCACCGGCGGCAAATCTTCGAAGCGGACTACCCTCCGCTTTTCGCGCGAAGTATCGAATAAATTCGTCAGCAGCACCGGCTCGATTTCCGCCGACTCCATTGTCGTGCCATCGGAAAGCTGCGCGATGTGCGACACCTCTCGACCTGCAAAGGTCACGCGCAGCGCGTTGTGTCCCTGGAAATACGATGTGGAGGAAGGCCGGATCTCGATCGTCGAGTCCGTGACGTGAAACTCGCCCGGCGCGCCGGCCACGGTCCCTTCCTGATAGCCCGCGTTACGCAGGTAGCTGGCTAAGTCGTCCTCGCGCAGCGACTCCCCGGTAAAAATCCGCCCTGGGGCGGAATACACACTCGACGTATTCTGATAAATCTGGCCAGTGAGGCGCTGGTCGATCAAATGTCCAAATTGAATGTAATACCCGGCGAAGACAATCGTCGCCACAAGGAGCAGAACCAACGCGGCCCCGAGCACCCCGATCCCAAGTCGCGATGTCCAAAAACCCCGGGCGATTCGAATCCGCAATAAGTTTCTCCGGCCGGTCGCGCACCAAGCGGCAAAGCGCGATCAGGCGAGTCGCCGCTGAGAGCTGGGTTTGCCCGGCGTGTTTCCAATCAACCAAAAAGAGCGAAATCCTATTTTAGATCGAATGGTTGTCCGCGTGTGGGTGAAATTGCAACGTGAGTTGATAAACCGCCAAGTCGATCGGCACCGAGTAGTCCAGGCTTATCGAAACGCTTCCGTTCTGCACGTCTACCTGGATATCCTCCTTCTGCACCGGAATCGAAAGTTCCTGTGCCTTCTGAAAGACGTCATCGCGGATGTCGTCAATGCTTTTCTTTGGGTAGCCCGTCAGCGCGAACCTCGACTCGCTCTCGATCGCGTCCTGAAACTGATAGTTGGCGAAATAAACGGGAACCACTTTGACTGCTGCGAAAACCATTGAGCCGAGGATGAGCAGCGTGATAATGAGGTTCGCCCTCGAACCCCCGCGCTCCTTCATCGTCTCCCTCGATCGCAACACGTGACTCGGTCCTCCGCCGCCTAGTTCCTGGCTGGATTTCTCCAAGGCTAGCATGGAGGCGACGCCTCTGGTGGCACTCAGCAAATCTGTGTTTGCGATCGGTAAACGTCGGGGAGCCGATTGGAGCGACAACCGATGCTCCGACAAGAAAAAGTGGGTTGGCAGCGCTCAGTACGCCCGCGCGAAAATAGCTTTTTCGCCTGCGGCCTTGCCGCAATAGACGCACTTGCCTCCGCCGCCGGCGGGCTGGTCCATCGGAATGCACCTCATCGTGGCCTTGGTCTCTTCCTTGATCTTCTCTTCGCATTCGCCGCTGCCGCACCACCACGAGAACGCAAAGCCTTTTTCGACCGCCTTCTTGAATTCGCCATAATCGGCCGGCTCTGCCGTATTCGACTTGCGAAATTCAAGCGCGCGCTCGTAGAGCGACTTCTGAATTTCCTCCAGCATTCCCGCCACGGCCGCGGCCAGCCCTTGCTGCGGCACAAACGTCTTGCCTTCCTTGCCCGGTCGATCGCGCCGCGCCAGCACCACCGAGCTCTTCGCCACATCCTTGGGACCAAGTTCCAGCCTCAGCGGCACTCCCCGCATTTCCCAGTCGTTGAACTTGAAGCCCGGGCTCATTCCTTCGCGCTCATCCATTTTCACGCGAATGCCGGCATCCAGCAGCTCGCGCTTCAAGCGCTGCGCATTTTCCATCACGCTGCCGCGCTCTTCGTCCGTCTTGTAGATGGGCACGATCACAATCTGGTGCGGCGCCAGCCGCGGCGGCAGAATCAAGCCTTGGTCGTCGCCGTGAACCATGATGATCGCGCCCACGAACCGTGTCGAAAGCCCCCACGAAGTCGTCCAGCAGTGCTGCAGCACGCCGCCCTTATCGAGATACCGTATCTCAAACGCCTTCGCGAAATTCTGTCCCAAATTGTGCGACGTGCCCGACTGCAGCGCCTTGCCGTCTCCCATCATCGCTTCGATCGAATACGTCTGTTCCGCGCCCGCGAACCGCTCCGCCGCTGATTTGCGCCCCGGAATTACGGGTATGGCCGCCTCGTTCACCGCGAAATCCGTGTACACGTCCAGCATCTGCCGCGTCTCGGCCTCGGCCTCCTCGGCCGTTGCATGCGCCGTGTGTCCCTCCTGCCAGTAAAATTCCAGCGTTCGCAAAAACAATCGCGTTCGCAGTTCCCAGCGGACCACGCTATTCCACTGATTGATCAGCACCGGCAAATCGCGATAGCTCTGTATCCATTTCGCATACGCGTGGCCGATGATCGTTTCCGACGTAGGACGGATCACCAGCGGCTCCTCCAACTCCTCGCCGCCGCCATGCGTCACCACGGCCAGTTCCGGAGAAAACCCCGCCACGTGCGATTTTTCCTTGTCGATGAAGCTGCGCGGAATCAGCAGAGGAAACGCCGCGTTAACGTGCCCGGTTGCCTTGAACCTCTTATCCAGCGCCGCCGTGATGTTTTCCCACAGCGCCCACCCGTACGGCCGCACGATCATGCAGCCGCGCACCGGAGCGTAATCCGCCAGCTCCGCGCGCAGCACAACCTGGTTGTACCACTCCGAATAATCTTCGGCCCGCGTGGTCAGCTTCAAATCCGACATCTTCTCGTGCCTCTTTTCCGTACGATGGATTGGTTAGGTTAGGAGACTCCCCGGACGAAGTCAATCCGCGTCGGATCGGGCGTATACTCGCGGCGATCGGAGAGCTTATGAAATATTGTGCACTGCTGGTTCTTCTTTTCGCTTCTGTCGGCGCAGCTTTCGCGCAGCAACCGTCCGACGCCGCGAGAGTTCCCGAGATCCCCTTCCGCTCGGTTCCGGATTTTCTGAAGCTGCCCCCGGATTTATACCTGGGAGAAGCCTCAGGCGTAGCCGTCAATTCCAAGGGACACGTATTCGTTTTTTCTCGCGGCAATACTACCGGACCGGCGTACGGCGCAAGTGCGGCCCAACTTTTGGAGTTTGGCGCTGACGGCCGTTTCATCCGCGAAATCGGACACAACCTTTATGCCTGGTCCTTCGCCCACACTGTGAAGATCGATCCGCAAGACAACATCTGGGCCACCGATAAAGGCTCCGACATGGTCATCAAATTCAATCCTGCCGGCCGCGTGGTGATGGTTTTTGGCCGCAAGCAGGAAGCCGCGGATGAAGGCACAGGCCCCCTCAAGCATCCCCACCCGCCGCTGCCGCCGGTGGACGGCCTCTTCAGGCAGGTCACGGACGTCGCTTGGGATGCCCAGGGCAACACGTACATCACCGACGGCTACATCAATTCGCGCGTCGCCAAAGTGGATAAGGATGGCAACTGGCTGAAATC
>DASYZC010000016.1:0-14004 GCA_035949735.1 Candidatus Acidiferrales bacterium
CCCGCCTCGCGGGACTGGCTAGAGCACCTGGTTCGGGATCCCGCCAAGCGGGATCGGAGGTTCAAATCCTCTCGCCCCGACCATTCTCATTGCCTCTCATGCCTTGGTGCGTCTACATCCTGCGTAGTGAGAAGGACGGAAAGCGTTACTTCGGCTGTACGAAGAACCCCTCGGAGCGGTTAGCGTGCCACAATCGTGGTGATGTACCGGCCGCCCGCCATCGGCGGCCTTTGAGGCTTGTTCATACCGAACGGTTCGAGTCGCGGTCCGAAGCATTTGCCCGCGAGAAGTTTCTCAAGAGCTGGGCCGGTCGTATCGAGCTTGGCAAGGCTCTAGGTCCGGGACCCGACTGCGGGTAAACCAGGGGGTCGGAGGTTCAAATCCTCTCGCCCCGACCACTTCCAAATTTTTGCCTGTCATTGGTTTACACCGACCTTTCTGCTGAGACTTTGCTGAAGCTTTGTGGACCCGTTGTGGACCAATTTGGGCAGGGTTCGCCCAGGCCGTTCGCGTAAGCGCTAGACACGCAATTGTTTAGTTTTTTCAGATTCTGCGCTTCCGCGCAAATGTTAGCGCACTTCAAAATCGGCACCATCCAAACCCGTTTCACATCACAGACTTACGGCGCGCAAGACCCCCTGGCACAGCACCAGGAGGTCGCCTTGCCGCACAGCCCTCTCCAACTTCAACGAAAAGCCGGCTATACACCCAGGAACGAGCGAACAATAATTTCCGGTTTGCCGTCATTCGCTCACGGAGGTCAGGTGCCCATCTTTGACCCACCGGCTGCGAGGACCTTCAAGAGAATGCCTGGGAGCGTCGTTGTCGGTAGCTCTGGTTGTAGGTGCTTGAGGTGATGGCGATAACCCTATGAAGCGAGCGGACGAGGTTAGATCGCGGGTGTATGATGCCTGACTGTGGCCTCGCCAACACACAAGCCGGAGTTGAAACCGCCCCTTGAAGCGCAATTGCGGGCCACCCTCAATATTGTTCCAGCCTATGCGTGGTACGCTGCGCCGAGCGGCGCGCTCAGGTTTGTGAATAAGCGATCGGCCGATTACGGAGGTCTACCTGAGGATCATCCTCTCCGTTTCGGTGCGGGCGCTGGGGAAGAGTGGGACCTTCACATCGCTTTCTTGCACCCGGATGATCGTGACGAGACACGAAGGGTCTGGGCGGAATGCTTACGCACCGGCCGTGCTAGCGAGGTGAGTTTTCGTGTACGCGGCGCCGACGGAGGATACCGTTGGTTTCTCAGTCGGGCCGAACCCGTCCGGGACACCACCGGAACGGTGTTGTATTGGGTCGGGGTCAATCTCGACATCGAAGAATGCAAACAAGCCGAGTTTGAACTTCGGCGAAGCAAAGCGCATTTAGCGGATGCGCAGAGGCTCAGCCGCACGGGCAGTGTCGGAATGGAGCGAAGTACCGAGCGGATATTCTGGTCCGAGGAAGCGGCTCGGATTTACGGATACCCTCCCGGGACGGAACCGACGTCCGAGTTGATATTGCAGCGGTCTCACCCTGACGATGTAGGCTTTCTCAAAGATGTTCTTCATCGTGCGGCGCAGGGCGTAAATGACTTTGATTGGGAGCATCGGTTGGTGATGCCGGATGGTTCGATAAAGTATCTTCATGATCTTGCACATTGCATTAGGGATGATGCAGGCAACGAGGAAATTGTCGGCGCGATAATGGATATCACGGAACGCAAAGTCGTGGAAGAAGCGATCCGGCGAAGCGAAGCTTACTTGGCCGAAGCGCAAAGACTCAGTCACACGGGCAGCTTCGGATGGAAGCCAGATACCGGCGAGATAGTGTGGTCAGACGAAACCTATCGCATCTTCGAAATCGATCTCGGCACGAAGCCGGTTTTGGACATGGTGGTGCAGCGCGTACATCCCGATGACAGGGGCCTCGTGCAGCAGATCATCGATCGCGCATGTCAGACCGGCAGTGACTTCGAAAATGAACTTCGCTTACGGATGCCTGACGGAAGAGTCAAACACCTCCACGCGATAGCTCACGCTTTAACGGATGCCTCCGGCAATTGTGAGTTTGTCGGGGCGGTGACCGATATCACCGAACGCAAGCTGGCCGAAGAAAGCTTGCGACGGAGTGAGGAGAGGTTTCGCCTGGTTCTTGAGAGCATCGGCGCTCACGTAATTGCGACGACATTAGAAGGCGGACTCGAGTTCGTCAACCAACCGAGTCTAGACTACTTCGGAAAGACCCTTGAAGAATTGAAGCGCTGGCAGACCAGCGGCGATGTCGTTCATCCAGATGACCTCGCTAGCGCAATCGCAGTCTGGAGGGATTCAATCGAAAAGGGAGTTTCGTACGACGTTGACCATCGTTTTCGACGCTCCGACGGCGTGTACCGTTGGTTTCACGTACGTGGGCGACCTCAGCGTGATGCGCAGGGCTCTATTGTTCGGTGGTATGCCTTGCTTACCGACATAGATGAGCGCAAGCTTGCCGAAGAAAAGGTCCGGCAACAGGAAAAGAACCTCCGAAGCAGCGAAGCCTACTTGGCGGAAGCGCAGAAACTCAGCCACACAGGTAGCTGGGCATGGAGTCCAGAGCAGGATATCAGGTACTGGTCGGAGGAATGCTATCGTGTTCTGGGTTTCGATCCACAGAATGGTTTGCCTCGAAAGGAAGAGTACTATCAGCGGATTCATCCCGGCGACCAACCCGGCTTCATGGAACTGATCGGGGCGGCTATCCGCGATAAGACCGATTGGGAAGCGGACTACCGCATTGTCCATCCGGATGGCGCCGTCAGAGACATTCACGTTGTAGGTCATCCTGTTCTGAGCACGTCCGGCCGTCTTGTTGAATTTGTGGGCACTGTGATCGACGTCACTGAGCGTAAAAGAGCAGAGGAGGAGCTGCGCAGAAGTGAAATGGAGCTTCGGGAGACGTTGGACTTCGCGCCTCAACTGATTGCAGTTTACGGACCCAACCGCCAACGGCTTTATCTCAACCGCGTTGGGCTTGAGTACGTAGGCGTTACTCTTGAACAGTGGCAGCAGACACAGGCTCAGGGTGCGTTCGTTCATCCAGAAGACCGGCAGCGGGAACTCAATTATTTTGCTAGTGCTCAGCCTAACGGTGCTGTTGGCCAGCTGGAATTGCGATTACGCAAAGGTGATGGAAGTTATCATTGGTTTCTGGCTCGTTACAACTCTGTTTGCGACGCCAACGGGCAAATCCGGCGTTGGTACGTTTCATGTACCGATATCGAAGACCGGAAGAGGGCTGAGGAAGAGTTACGACAGGAAAACGTCGCGCTCCGGGAGGAAATCGACGAAACCTCAATGTTCGAAGAGATCGTGGGGACCTCCCCGGCTCTGCAATCTGTGCTGTCGCTGATTTCCGCAGTGGCTCCAAGTGATTCTACGGTTCTCATCACCGGTGAAACGGGAACTGGAAAAGAGCTTGTGGCACGAGCGATCCACCGACGATCCAGTCGCGGTTCGCGCGCATTCGTTAGCGTGAATTGTTCAGCGATTCCCCGTGATCTCATCCTGTCGGAGTTGTTCGGGCATGAGAAGGGAGCCTTCACCGGAGCCACACAAAGACGGATCGGCCGCTTCGAACTCGCCCATGGCGGAACGATTTTCCTGGACGAGGTGGGCGAACTTTTGCCCGACACCCAGGTTGCGTTATTGAGGGTGCTGCAGGAACGAGAATTTGAGCGAGTCGGCGGAAGTCATCTGATCCACGTCGATGTTCGAGTCGTCGCCGCTACAAACCGTGATCTCAAGGCGGCCGTGGCTTATGGGACCTTCCGGCGGGATCTCTTTTATCGGCTCAATGTGTTTCCCGTTGAGGTGCCACCCCTTCGGGAACGGAAACAAGACATTTTGATGCTCGCCGAGTATTTCGTGCAACGCTACGGCAAGCGGGCGGGAAAGAACATCCGGTCGATCGACAAAAAGACGATAGACATCTTTGCGTCTTATGACTGGCCGGGCAATATCCGTGAGTTGCAGAACGTCATCGAAAGATCCGTGATTCTGAGCTCCGGCGAGATTTTTTCGGTTGACGAAGCTTGGCTTTCGCAAGAAACCGTCGCAGCGCAGTCGAGAGTTGACGGGAAGCGCCAGGATGAACCTCGGACCGAGCGGGCGATCATCGAGGCGGCGTTAGCCGAGGCCAAAGGACGCATTTCGGGACCATCGGGGGCGGCGGCTAAGCTAGGAATTCCACCATCCACTCTCGACCACAGGATCAAAACGCTAAAGATCGATAAAACGAAATTCAAGTTCCGCTAAAGTACCGGCAATCACCAGATTCACAAGAATCTCAAAGGTTTTCACCGCCTTCACGATTTTAGCGAATTCACGCCGGCATGCTTTCCATCTCTTTCAGTAGATTAGGTCTGGAACGACGTTTGCATGTCCCTTGCCGTTGGCCGTCAGATTGCTTTTCAACAACTGCTTCAACGAAACGAATGGAGGCAACTTACATGGCAAGCGGACCTATACGCGATCCGAAGACAGACGATCTGTTGACACCTCAGAACTCGGCGCTGGTCATCATCGACTATCAGCCGCTGCAAGTGAATTCGATCGCCTCGATGGATCGTAATCTGCTCGTGAACCACATCGTGGCGGTGGCGAAGACCGGCGTCGGCTTCCGGCTGCCGATCGTCCATTCCACGGTGAACGTCAAGACGGGGTGGAACAAGCCGCCCATCGCGCCGCTGCGGAAGGTTCTTGAGGAGTACCCGACGTACGACCGCACCTCAATCAACGCATGGGAGGACGTGGAGTTCCGGAAGGCGGTCGAGGGTACGAAACGCAAGAAGATCATCATGACGGCCCTGTGGACGGAAGCCTGTCTCATCATGCCGACCCTCGACATGCTGAAGGAGGGATATGAAATCTACGTCGTCGCCGATGCCGTGGGTGGCACCTCGCCCGGGGCGCACGAAATGGCACTGCGGCGGATCCAGCAGGCGGGAGGCCGCATGACCAGCGTCACGGCAATGATCTGTGAGCTGCAGCGCGACTGGAACCGCAGGGACACCGTGGAGCTGATGATCGATCTATTCCTTACTGCCGAAGGCACGCCCGGGCTCCAGATGATGTACGACCGCGACACGGCGGCACCCAAGTAACGAACGACCGGGAGCGGGGCGCCAACACGTTCCTGTTGCACCGGGGAACGTCCGATGGACATCGCGAAGCAACACGTACCCGCTCTCGGGCTGTTGCTTTTTGAGTTCAAGAAGTTTTCGATCAAAGGAGACCGGTAATGCCATTCGTTAAAATCCATGTCCTCGAAGGACGCTATGACGAAGCTCGCCTCGACCGCGTGTCGAACGCGATTCAGCAAACACTAAGGGCCGAATTAGGAACGTCGCCTGACGAACTCTTCCACATCATTCACCTCCTGCAGCCGGTTCAATTCCGGCACACGCGGTCCTTCCTCGAACTGAACTACTCGGACGATCTGATCTGGTTGGAGCTTACGCTCATCACAGGCCGCCTTGCGAAAAACAAGCGGCTCGGCCTTTTGAAGGCCTTGAACGACAGAATTGTCGATGCCGCTCAAATTTCTCCTGACGATCTACTAATCACGTTCTTTGAGACAGCGGAAGAGAACATTTCGTTTGGTCGGGGCTTTGCTCAACGGGCCGATAACTCAAAACCTCATTCATGACGTAAGTAAGCGCGGCGTCTATATCATGACCTGCAAAATTGAACGACTTGTCGGTCCCGACGGAATTGTGGTGCTGCAGATAACCGGGCGCATTGACGGCCCCGATGTCGAGATTGTACGCGAATTAATGGAGAGTGAAACGACAAGCAAAAGCACCGTGGCGTTGGATCTCAGAAACGTCACACTTGTAAGTCGCGACGCGATCACGCTTCTATCTACCTTGGAGCAAAAAGGCACCGAGCTGAGAAACTGCCCAGCTTACATACGCGACTGGGTCTCCCGAGAGAAACACTCTGGGAGTATGGAAACCTAAAAGGAAGGTCGACAGCCGCTGCCGCGAGCGCGACATCGACGTGATTGTGATGAACGATGACAAGATCGGCTATTTACAGATTCTCGGTCCACCGAAGAAATACTCACGTTTGTACATCACATACCGAAATAGGTTAGTCGGTCGGTTGGAACCGGAAGGAGACGTATGGCAAAGAAGCTTACTGGTAAGGTTGCACTCGTTACGGGAGGTTCTCGCGGTATTGGAGCAGCTACAGCATTGGCGCTGGCGGAGGAAGGTGCGGATGTAGTCATTAGTTACGCAGCGGCCGCCGATAAGGCAGCTGACATCATCAAGAAGATTGAAGCAAAGGGTGTGCGCGCGTTTGCCATTCGCGCAGACCAGGGCAATGCTTCCGAAGCCGAAGGGCTGGTTGCTAAGGTGGTCGAAAAGCTTGGCAAGCTCGACATTCTGGTCAACAACGCGGCCGTCTTTGTCATGGCTGCAGTAGGTGTGGATGTGGACGCCGCCACCATCGAACGCCAGAACAGGATTAATGTGGACGGCGTGTTCGCAACCATTCGTGCCGCGGCGAAGGTTCTGCCCGATCATGGACGCATCATCACCATTGGTTCTACTGCGGGAACGCGTACAGGCTTCAACGGCGCAGCCGACTATTCCGCAACGAAAGCTGCCGTGGGTGCCTTCAATCGTGGCGCCGCCAGAGACTTGGCTGCACGCAACATCACGGTAAACACTCTGCAGGCCGGTTTTGTAGATACGGATATGAATCCCGAGAACAGCGATTGGGCTCCGGCCTGGATTGCGACGGTGCCGCTCGGGCGATATGGTCGCCCCGAGGAAATCGCTGCGGGCGTGGTATTCCTTGCGAGCCCCGAAGCTTCTTACGTCACTGGTACGCTCCTTAACATCGATGGCGGCCTTCTGGCCTAAAGAGGCGTCTAGCAGAGGCTTCACAGACACGTTTGACGGCCTCGGAATGCCATCGAGAAGATGGGGCGGAGGTAGAGGTCGAGTGGATTATCCGCAATGCGATCAGGTCGTCATGGGCCCGCGGGTGTTAGTCGCTCGAAAATGCGACCGGCGCGTCACAGGCAAATACAAGGTCTGAATCGATTCTTAACCTTCCTAAGTGTGATCGGCTTGTTTTCATCATTTGGCTTCTCGAGGGTTACTCGATACATGATCGCGCGGTACTCCTCGGCAGGTCACCACGAGAAATTAATGAAGTTCGTCATCGAGTCGACATTCAGATTGGACAAATTGATGAACTCGGAAAATTGGTAACTTTCGGGATGCCTTTGATCAGCCTGTCCGCAGCGGAGGGAGAATGGGTAATTGTGCGCCCGTCATAACAAACAGAGACCAAAGGACGATTTTGAAGAACGCTTCCCCGATGAGAGTGGCATGCTGTTTGGCTGTTCTTGCTCTGTGCCTGTTTGTTACCGGGGTGCTGAAGGGACAGACACCAGACCCAACGCCCGTCAATGCCCCACAATCGGGAGTCCGACCTCCACTGAATCCTTTCCCGAGGTTTGAAGACTGGAGCTTCTTGCGCGATGCCTCTTTGCGGGTTGATCCGTACGACAGCCTGAAGTTCATTCCGCTGAACGGCTCGGAAACGAATTACCTGACTTTCGGCCTCGAGAATCGGACGGAATTTCAGTATCTCGACAACAACGCCTGGGGCGCGGGGCGGCAGGATCTGACCGGCTACGTCTTTGAACGGTTGATGCTTGATGCCGACCTGCATTTCGGAAATCACGCGCGAGCTTTTGTGACGCTCGCGTTTGACGAGGTAGGAGCAAAGAAGGCCGGTCCGCGGCCCGGAATCGACAAGGATGTTGCCGATGGACATGAAGGTTTCGTCGAGTTCGGCGGTAATCTTCACGATCGACACCCCGGCTGGGATGTCATCCTCGGACGTCAGGAGTTCTCACTCGGAACAGGGCGCCTTCTCGATAACAACGAGGGCGTGAACGTAAGAAGCGCCTTCGATGGCATCCGCCTAGGATATGACAAACCAAACGGGCGTATCGATTTGATCGCTGTCGAGCCGGTGGCGACGAACCCCGGCGCCTGGGACGACATACCCAACCCTGCGATCACTCTGTGGGGCTTGTATGCCTCGAATGTGCGCTGGAATTCGCAGTTCATGTCGGATGTCTACTTCCTTGATTACGATGCGAAGTCAGCCACCTACGGCAACCAATCGGCACGTGAGCAACGGCGCATGATTGGAGCGCGGTATTTCAATCGCCCGCCCAACGAACCACCCGCAGCAGGTTTTGACTATAACGTTGAGACTGGGTTCCAGTGGGGCTCATTCGGGAATCGCTCGATCCGCGCATGGGGAGTTGGGGCGAACATTGGGCGGACGCTTCCCGGGCCGGTTTGGCGGGTGCGTTTCGGCCTCCAGGCGGATGCCCTTAGCGGAGACGATGGCCAATCGAATACACTGGGAACACTCAACGCCATGTTTCCGCGAGGAGCTTATTTCGGGCCAAAGTTTGCCCTCATCGGGCCGGCAAACTTATTGGATGTCCAGCCTCAGTTTGTCTTCCATCCCCTTCAGAACGTAACCGGAACGTTCGAGTGGATCTGGTTCTGGCGCGAGAGCACGAAAGATGCGGTTTATACTTTTGGGAACGTGCTATTGCGGCCGGCGAATCTTAGTGACGCCCGTTATGTCGGCAGCCAACCTAATTTGGAGATTCGTTGGGCGATACGCGAGCATTTCTTGGCCACCGTGAATCTCGCCGGTTTCCTTACGGGGACGTTCTTGCAGCAGTCGCCTCCGTCCAAAGAAATCGTGTTCTTTAACCTCGGGCTTACGTATCGGTTTTGATGCGGGCACATTGCGGAGTTCAAGATGAGCGATCTATTGCACGAAGGAAAGCACTATGACTACGTCGTGGTGGGAACAGGCGCGTCCGGTTCGGTGCTCGCGGCGGAATTGTCCGCGTCGGGCGCGCAGGTACTTGTTATTGAGTCGGGAGGACCCGACGACGCACCGACGATCGCGAACCCAAGCGTCTGGTTTTACAACGCCGGCGGGCCGCTCGACTACCACCTGCCCATCACCCCGTCGCCGCGATTGAACAATCGCAAGTTCAACATGGCCCTCGGCCACGTACTTGGCGGCGGCAGCAGCATCAATGCCATGGTGTGGATGCGGGGCATGCAGCGGGACTACGACGGGTGGGCGAAAAACGGAGCCAAGGGGTGGGCCTTCGCCGACGTGCTGCCTGTCTTCAAGGCGCAGGAGGATTGGGAGGACGGCGCCAACGAGTGGCGCGGGACTGGTGGGCCTGTACATATCCGCCGACCAAAAGATCCTCATCCCACTGCGCCGGCATTCCTTGAGGCTGCCCGCGAGATGGGCATACCCATTCTGGATGACGTGAACGGACCGATGCGTCCCGGCGCCGGCTATATCAACATGAATATCGCCGCGGATGGGACTCGCGTAAGCGCCGCTCGCGCCTTCCTGCGTCCGGCGCTGTCGAGGCCGAACCTGACTCTGCTGCTGAACACAACCGTGGTGAAACTGAACTTTAAAGGTACTCGTTGCGTGGGCGTCAAGCTGATCACAGACAGCGCGGTAAAGGATATCGCGGCCGACAAGGAAGTGATCCTTGCCGCAGGCAGCATCAACAGCCCCAAGCTTCTGATGCTTTCAGGCGTGGGGGAAGCGAAGGCGCTACGCAACTTTGGAATCGATGTCGTCGAAAACCTGCCCGGCGTTGGCGACAACCTGCAGGACCATGTGCTGGCGTTGGGAGTGGTGTTCAAGTACAACGGCAAAATGCCGGATCGGCCGGCCGACAGCAATGCCGTCGAGGCAGAGGCTTACTTGTCGAGCGATCCTTCGGGTGACACAGACATTAGTCTGGTGCTTCATCAAATGCCCGTGGTTACGCCCGAGGTAGGCTCGCACTTTGGAACTCCTCCACCGGACGCGTTCGCAATAGCGCCAGCTCTTGTGCAGCCCACCAGCATAGGTTCCGTCCGCCTAGCCAGCGATAACTTTCAGGATGCCGCCGTGATCGATGGCAACTACCTGAGTACGGACCACGATGTTACGGCCGTCGTGCGGGCCGTCGAGGCCGCGCGTGAGCTTGGGAGTCAGCGTGCCTTCGACAATTTGCGCGAGAACGAACTCATTCCAGGGCCCAACGCGAGCGCCGAGGAGATCCTAGAACTTGCGAGACTTGCCGCGACGAGCTTTGGACACGGGGTGGGCACCTGCAAGATGGGCGTAGACGAACTCGCGGTGGTCGACCCAGAACTTCGCGTGCATGGACTGCAAGGCTTGCGCGTGGCCGACGCATCGGTAATGCCGCGGATCATTACGGGGCCGGGGACAAACGCGTCGGCCCACATGATTGCCGGCCGTGCAGCCCACCTGATTCTTGGTTGACGCTTCGGAAAAGCGCATTGTTCTCGGGAGAAATGCGTCAGATCCTTTTCCGCGCCGATTTCCGTCCTTCACGAAAGTTGATCCAGGAGGGCCCTAGGGGTGTCACCTCAGGCTGAGGAGTGCATGACGCCCTTTCCGACGCTGGTTGTGGACCATTTGTGGACCAACTGAGGCAGGATTTTTGGGATGACGGTGCTGCAAGTGCGACACCCGCAAGGCTTTAGATTTTTTGACATCCTGATTCGGGACCAGGGGGTCGGAGGTTCAAATCCTCTCGCCCCGACCAAATTTGATTGCCTTCTATGTCCTGGTTCGTCTACATCCTGCGTAGCGAAAAGGACGGAAAGCGTTACTTCGGCGCTACGAAGAACCTCTCCGAGCGGTTAGCGTGCCGCAACGGAGGTGATGTACGGGCCACTCGGCATCGGCGGCCTTTGCGGCTTATTTATACCGAACAGTTCGAGTCGCGGTCCGACGCATTTGCCCGCGAGAAGTTTCTCAAGACCTGGGCCGGTCGCATTGAGCTTGGCAAGATTCTGGGTTCGGGACCCGACTGCGGGTAAACCCGACTGCGGGTAAACCAGGGGGTCGGAGGCTTGCCCGCATTCGGGTTCAAATCCTCTCGCCCCGACCATTTTCCCCTGCCGCTGTCTGGCGCCATGACCAAAGAGGGGTGGTTTCCGCCTCCGCCTGGCGGCTACGGCGGATTTCGCCTGCGGGCTCGGACGCCCGCAAAACGGCTCAACAAATCGGGGCGTTAAGAAGGCGTGGGTCCGCTGCGGCGGACGGGAGCCTTCTGCCGAGACCTGCCGTGGCGGGTCCTCTCGCCCCGACCAATTCAAACCTTCCTCGCTCTGTCATTTACGCAGCCACTCCGGCTTCCCGTCGGGCCTGTAATTTTGCGGCCGAGGGTGCCAAGCGGAAATCCTCGCTAACGTGAAGGGGGTAAACAATGGCAAGTTTTGGGATGAGCGAGTTGCGGCAGATCGTAAAGCTTGCGGTTGAAGAGCTGGACCGCGAGGACCGGTACATAGCGGGAAGCTTCGCCAGAAATCCCGCATATTGGGCTACCGCTAAGAAGCGGTTCCCCGGAATCCCCCACCTAGATGATGAGAAGTACTACCAGCGGGTTACGGCTCGCGCCCTGTTGGCTTCTTTTCCGCTTCGGGTCGAGTTGGAAGATCAGGCAGAGCCCGGCAATAACGAGCACTTCGATCTCGTCTTGTACTCCGGCGAAAAGCGGGTCGCGGTGGGGGAGTTGCAGCGCTGCATGCGGGCGACAATCGAACGCGACGCGAAGCCGGTTCAGGACGATATACTCAAGCTGAAAAGGCTAGCCCCAGCAGGGTACAGCCAGTTCATCGTGTTGTTCACGCTTAACCCTAGCGATCCCCGAGGGACCACCGATAAGTGGATTCTGTCTCTCAGAGAGCAACTCCAGCTTCGCCAGGATTTGCAGCACACGCGCTACATCTTCCACACCGAGGGTTACCAGCGCCCGAACGGCCCCAGTAGTTGGGAGTTCGGCGTCATGGGCTTTTTGCTCTAAAAAGAGAGCTCGGGCACCATGCAGAATACATCTTCCGATCAAAGTGAGGTCGCACCGCTGCGGTGGGGGAATTTTCCTGACGCAAGGCGGAAGCGATATCGGCTGGCGATTTGGGCAGAGCCACACTTCCGCTCAAGGGCCACCGCGTACGGAAACGGCCGTGTGCGTGACCAGTAGGCCCAGAGAGAATCCCTAGGATTGGGCGGCAATATTGATGAAATTGCAGCGGTCATGTCAGACCCGCGTGGCATCGTATAGGCGACGGACTGCCTCATAGAAGTTCCTTTCGTTTGGATTGTTAGGGAGGGGTCTAAATATTCCGAGGTGGAACATTGAGTCGATCGGCGCGAGGATATTTTTCCCGAGCTTTTCAATTTTCAAGAAAATCGATGCAGTGCTGCTCCAGTCGTGCCGGCTCATCGCCCTGATATACCCGAGGTACGGGGTGATGAGGCCCCTTTTCCCGCCGGCATCAAGATAGCGCGCGTAGCATGCATTGTAGGCTGCGCCGCTCAGGACCCTGCAGAGGTCCTCTTCATTCCCAAGTCTGCGGGCGAGGATTTCGACCAACTCCTTGTTCTCCCCGGCAAAGGATCTGTACGATTCCTCTGACGCCTCGTCTCCGAAGATCCTGTTGGCGACACCCGCCGCCAGAGCCGGCACCGAATCTTCCTGACTGAGACCGAGCCGCTCCACAGATGTTTGATACAAGAATGTGTACAGCGCGGTTTGCTGCTCCAGAAGCGCGTTCGATTTGGCGTAGCGCCTAATCGCGTCTGGATGCTCTACCCCAAACGTCTTGGCAGTCCCCGGGGCCGGAGCCCCCCCCTAGCTCAGTCCGTATGACAGCCATCAGCATGAATTCGATCTCTTCGTCGCTGGCCAAGCCGGGGTCGGCAGAGTACCTCCGATGAAGAATTTTGAAAAGCACGGCCTTCGTCAACGCTTCCGTCTCGTGTCCGATGTGGCGTATGTAGTCATCGCCTATCACGGCTCTTTCACCCCCTGGGAGAGCTGCCCAACGTACCGGGCTCAGGACGGAACGGCCACGACGAAGCTTCTGGGAGTGCGCAAAACGGCAACCCGCGCGCGGAATCGCTAAGCGGAGCGTTGTGGGGTCTCGACGGCTTCCCTGCCTTTTTGCGCTAACGCCGGGCCGAAAAATCGGGCACCGGGGCGCTCCCGGCAGCGGGAGCCTTCTGCCGAGACGCGCCGTGGCGGGTCCACTCGCCCCGACCACTTTCCCCTGCCACTGTCTGGGGCTATGACCATAGAGGGGTGGTTTCCGCCTCCGCCTGGCGGCTACGGCGGATTTCGCCTGCGGGCTCGGACGCCGCACGCCGGCTCAACAAATTGAGGTGTCTGTAGAGAAGAGCGCGGGCGGGCCTCAGCGATGAGCAAGTTTTTAGGGTGAGGCGGGGAGGGTAAGAGAAAGGTGAGAAAGCGCCCTCCGGGGCAGAACGGGCTTGCATTCTCAATCACCGCTGTTGTGAAATGCGGTGTTGCGAACCGCTATGAGCCAAAAGACAGTCAGAGCCGGAGGGCAAGTCGGAGGCCCGGCGGTTGGCACGTGCGTCATTCTCCCGGCCGATTTCTTTGAAACTTTCGACCGAATCGCCAATCGCAAGCGAATGCCGCTCGCGCGGGCCATCCGCGAGGCGGCGCAGAGGCATGCGGTCGACCTGCAATCAGAAAAAAAGAGCCGGCGACGGCGATGCCCTTGGCCGAGGTTAGGGCGCTGCCAGCGAGGCGAACCTAGATTCCTGGAATGAATTTATTGAGAGAGTGAGGTACCCCGCCATGTTCAAAGCACGCTGCGTTTTGCTGCTTTCCTGTGTGTCCCTGGCCTTGCCGGCGGCGTTCGCGGCGCCCGTGCCGCCGGGCCAGCTTACTAGCGCCCTGCGCTGGCGCAGCGTGGGTCCCTATACCGGCGGGCGGGTCACTACGGTAGCCGGCATCGCCGCCGAGCCCAACGTCTTTTACATGGGCACGGCGGGCGGAGGCGTCTGGGAGAGCGATGATTACGGCCATAGCTGGGAGAACATTTCCGACAAGGACTTCAAG
>DASYZC010000017.1:0-21482 GCA_035949735.1 Candidatus Acidiferrales bacterium
GCCCGCCCGTCGCGCTCACTACACCATCCTTTACCGTAAGCTGATCCGCCGGCACGCCGAGCCTCTGCGCCGCCATTCCGATTAGAGTCTCGCGCGCCGTCGCCGCCGCTTGCGCCAGGTTTCGCGCATTGAAATTGGTGGGTGTGGACTGGCTGCCCGATGTAGTTCCCTGATCCGGAGTCACGGAGGTATCGCACTGGATCAGCTTTACCTTCTCAATCGATACACAGAGTTCTTCGGCCACGAGCTGGGTCTGCACCGTGTACATGCCCTGCCCGAGATCGCACTTCCCGGTGTACGCGGTCACCGAGCCATCGGATGCCACCGCAAGCCATGAGTCCAGCTTCTCCGGATTCACATGCGACGGATGCGTGTCGAATGGCCCCTGGGCTGTAGCGAAGGGCTCCATTACCGATGCCGCGCTGAAGCTCACCACCAGCGCCCCTGAAGCCTTGAGAAACTCACGGCGGGATAGTTCTTTTTTCATGCGCGCCTCGCCTGATAACGCTTGATCGCGCGCATCATGCGCGTGTGCGCAAAACACCGGCATAAAACGTTCGAAAGCGCCTCCCGAATCTGCTCGTCCGACGCCTTCGGATTTTCATCCAGCAACGCCTTTGCCGTAAGGATCACGCCGCTCAGGCAGAACCCGCATTGCGCCGCTCCCTCATCGATAAAATCCTGCTGAATCGCATGGGGCTTTTCCGGAGTTCCGATGCCCTCGAGCGTGGTGACCTCCCGGTTTTTCACCGCGCTCACCGGCGTCACGCAAGAGCGCACCGCCTTCCCTTGAATGATCACCGTGCAGGCGCCGCACTGCGCAAGCCCGCAGCCAAACTTGGGTCCGCGCAATTGCAGGTCGTCGCTGAGCACATACAGTAGCGGAGTTTCCGGAGGGACATCCGCTCTGTGAACGCGGCCGTTCACCTTCAGGGAAATAGCAGCCATCGTGATCGCTCCCCAGGTCACAGCTTACAAAAGTTTCGGAGCCTCTACCACCTCTACCGTGAGAGTCCTCGCCGGAAAACTTGACAATTAGGCAGTTGAGAGTAAAAAATGCGCTCAATTCCGAGCGAAGCGGAATCCAATCGAGACCTCACGGAGGAAATATGTTCAAGACGTTTCTCGCGGTTGCCATCTCGCTGTTTGCTGCCGCAGCCGCGGCCAATGCTCAGCAGCATCGAATATCGGACTCCGAATACATCACCCAGGCACTGTCTGCTGGTCCCCCAGCTGTGGCCAAAGATGCCGCCGTCGTTCGCATGGAGTCAAATGGAAGTATGCGCACGCTGCGCGCTGGAAAGAACGGATTCACTTGCATGGTCATGGGCACGGACAGGATGTGCAACGATGCCAACAGCATGGAATTTATCCACGCTTTGATCATGCACATGCCACCGCCCGACAAGGTGGGCATTTCCTACATGCTGGCAGGTGACAAGGGCGCCAGCAACACCGATCCCTACGCCACCGGCAAAACAGCCGACAATCACTGGGTCGTCACCGGCCCGCACATCATGGTTTTTGGACCGCCCGCCAAAGCGCTTGGCTACCCGAGAGAAAAGGACCCCGATCCAACCAAGCCCTACATGATGTGGGCCGGCACGCCCTACGAACACGCCATGATCCCCGTGGGAATGTCCAGGTAAGGCTGGTCCGCAGCCGCTCGGCCACGGGACGAAACTTCTGCCATTCTGCTTGCCACTGACGGAGGAAGGGAGCGGAATGCAACCTCGCCCTTGCGCCCGCTCGACTCCGTATTGCGATCACCTCACCATAAGCGCACACTGTCGGATCGAATTTAGTCAACCCTGCCGAGGTATTTGTCGAGCCAGTCGAGGACCTCTTTGACTAATTCGGCGTGCCGCTCGGTCACGTCATGGGGCGTATCCAGCACCACATGCCGCTTGTCAGCCGCAGGAGAGCCGAGCATTTGAAAGAAGGGCTTTTGGGACTTTTCGAGCGAGAAAACGTAATCGTCCCGGCCGTTGACCATCAGCACAGGTTTCTTCAGGCGAGGCGCGAAATCAGCCTGATCGCCTCCCATCGGCGGCGAATCCAGAAAATACCCGCCGTCCAGAAAAATCACGGTTTTGAATCTATCTTGAGCGATCGTGCTATAGATCACGCCTTCCGCCGAACCCATGCTGACGCCAAGGTAGGCGAGTTTATGCATATCGATGTCAGGGCGTGTCTGCAAGTAATCGAGCGAACGCCCAAGGTCCTTGGAGCGCTCGGTCAGATAGGCGAGAGTTTGCGCGGCACCCACAAATACAATTTTATTCCTGCGCTCATAGGTGCCTTTGTAGACGGGATAGAGAACGGCCCGGCCGCTCTGGACAATGTAGTCGAAAAACTTCACGTCCCCTAGCGTCCTGCTGTCGGGAATGTCCAGAACCCGCGCGCTCGGGCAAAAGACCACGGTCTGGTAGGGCGGCCGGACATTCTTGGGCACGAACAAATACGCAGTCATCCTTTCGTTGTTATAAGCCGCGTCGAACGTAATCTTTTCCTCGCGCCAGTCCGCTGTGTCTTGGACGATTCCTTCCGCCTTTGCGTTCAACGGCGTTTTGTCGTAGGCATACAGAGCTTGATACGCGCGAAACACTTCATCCGATGCGGGCTTGTAGCTTGAAAAATCGCGGTGAAACGTGCGAATGCTGCCGGTGATTTCCGGGGCCGGAGGGGTCGTGTTCCGAACGCAACGGAAGCCATTTTGCGGCGAGCGATCGAACGGCGGAAGTGCCTGGGGATCGGCATACAAGTATGTTTGAGACTTCCATGCTCCGCCCAAAATGAAATAGGTGCTGTCGCTGGCGGCGTTTTCGATCCATTCCCTTACGTTGCCGGCCATATCGTATGTCCCGTATGGTCCCAGCCCTTTGAACGCGCCGACCGGCGCAACTTTGGAGAGCGAGATGTTGCTCTCGCGAACGATATACGGGTTCAGATCAGGCGGAGCGGCTAAATACCACTGGGCGAACACGGGCAGGCTCTTGCCCGCGAATTTGGCGTACGCTGAGGCCTCGTACCAGCTCACGCCGGACACGGGATAATCGCCTTGCCCTTCCGGATAATGACCGCCCTCCCACGTCGAGGGACCGGCGCGTCCAGTGCTGTCACGAAATAAGCCCCTCGCCTCGTCCCAGCTCAGTTCGCGGCCGTCCTGGATGAACTTTGCGCTCCAATACTCGCGCTTTTCGTATCCGCCCTTGTCCACGAATTCCTGGTATTGGCGGTTCGTCACTTCAAAGCGATCGATATAGAACGGTGCCAGGCGATAAGGGCCCACTAATCCGACGAAGCCAACGAAGTCGGCCCAGGGTCCTCCGCGCACCCACGACATTCCCTCTGGAGCGGAAAGTTCCTTGCTCAATTCGAAATCCATCGCCTTGCTCGTTTCAGTGGCCGCCACGTACTCCCCTGCGCCCGCTTTCGAGACCCTCCAGCGAAAGTAGCCGTTCGGGATCTTGATGTTCGTCAATGGGGTCGTGCCCAGCCGGTACCAGGGACTATCCGGAGACAGGTAGTCTTGTATTCCAACTGTAGCGCCAGGTGGCGTCGACGTGATCGATACGGTGACCGTGTTCTTCTCCGCAAGTTGCGCGATTTGCGGATCACCCGGCAGATACCGTGCCGCGCTCCTCATCAAGAGGAACGCCGCCAGTGATTTGTTCTCGCTCTCAAGCTTGGTGATACCGGGAATCGCTTGTTCGCGCGCCCAATGCAGCTTTTCAGATCGCTGGTAGAGCCAAATTGCGACAGCGGCGGCAAGCACGATTAGGATCGCGGCAGGAACGATGTAGGCGAGCGGCACCTTTCGTTTCTCGTCCGTGAGTTCCGGCGCGGGAGCGCTTAGCCGCGTCAGGACGGTCGATAGATCGCGGAACATCTCCGAGGCAGACTGGTAGCGCTTCGAAACATCCTTCTCGAGCGCGTGCGAGATAATGCGGTCCGCATCGTCCGGTATATCCGGACGAATCTCCTGCGGCGGCTTCGGGACGTCATTAGCTACCGCGTGAAGCAGCCCGAGGGCGCTCGTTCCTTCGAACGGCGCCTTGCCGGCCAGCGACTCGTACAAGACGATGCCAAGGCTCCACAAATCGGTGCGCGAGTCCACCGTTTTACCCTCGGCTTGCTCAGGGGACATGTAACGCAGCGTTCCTACGGGACCTCGTGTCTCCGCAATGGACAAGGTCCCGTCGCTCGCATCGGCGGCTGCCAATAGCTTCGCTACCCCGAAGTCCAGCACCTTCGCGTGCCCTTTCGGTGTAACCATGATGTTTGCGGGTTTCAAATCTCGGTGTACTACGCCCTGTTCGTGCGCCTCCTCGAGGGCCGCTGCGATCTGCGCGCCCAACGATACAACTTCCTTCGCCGGCAGCGGGCCCGATTTCAACTTCTCCGCGAGCGATTGGCCGGGTACGCACTCCATCACCAGATAGTCCGCGCCCTGATGCTCGCCCACGTCATAAATGGCCGCAATGTTCGGATGGCTCAGCCTCGCCAGCGCAAGGGCTTCTTTGCGGAAGCGCTTTCGCTCAGGTTCGTCCGTAAGTAGCCCGGGAGGAAGTACTTTAATAGCAACATCGCGCGCCAGCCTTCTATCGTGGGCGCGATACACAACGCCCATTCCGCCCGCTCCCAGGCGCGCAAGAATTTCGTACGGCCCTAGTTTCGCGCCAGCTGTTAGCACCTCGCTAGTCCCCACGGTGGGATGGTCCATGAAACTGGTGTCTCCTTGTTCGTACGAAGCGATCAATGACTCCACCTCCCGCCGCAGGGCCGGTTCGGTGCAGGACTGATCGAGATAGTGGCGTCTCTGCTCCGGCGGCCGTTCTAAAGCCGCCGCCAGAAAATTCTTCACTTCCTGCCAACGTTCGGGCGTCACTTGAGAGCGTCTCTCTTCGAACGGAATTCGCCGTGAATCAGGGTCACCAACACCTTAACCTCATCGTCTTGGCCCGAATCGGCGAACAATCCATTGACCCGCGCGGACGAATGTGGACACGTTTGTCCGCCGGTGAGCGCCAATTACGAAAGGTGAACAGAAGGTAGCCCCGCGCAACGGCAAAGTCAATTTGGCGCGTTGCGGACAACCGGGGATTGCCCAAGAAATAAGGTCCGGCGTGATTCCCGCGATTGGGTAGCAGCCTTCGGAGTTTTTTTCCGGTCCCTCACAAGGTTGCGTCAGTCCACAGGACCTGGCCCTTGCGCTGGGTTGATTCCGTACTAAGATGATCGCGTGAATGCTCGAATCCAGGGCGGGACGCAGTGCTGGCCCCCAACATGGGCCGGGCCGGGACTATTTCCAGGCGAAAGTCCGGCCGGCAACCATAGGCTCGACTTCCACTCGATGCATCGCATCACGTCAGATCGGTCTTATCGGCACTGGGGGCGAGTAGAACGCCTTCTAAGTTATTTAAAACAAAGCTCCGGTACCACGGCTACTCGACACAAAATCGAGGACCCTCAATTCGGTCAGGGAGCGCACCCATGGTAAAGCTCGCCGTGGATAACCCGACTGGCTATCAGCCCCAGCGCGCCCCCCGCGGCACCTCCATCTCCTGTAAAGGCTGGCAGCAGGAGGCTGCCCTGCGCATGCTGATAAACAACCTCGATCCTGAGGTCGCCGAAAAGCCCGAAGATTTGATCGTTTACGGCGGCCGCGGCAAAGCTGCTCGCAATTGGGAATGCTTTCACGCCATCGTCGCCTCGCTCAAATCTCTGGAAAATGACGAAACGCTTCTGGTGCAATCCGGCAAGCCCGTCGGCATCTTTCGTACTCACTCCTACGCTCCGCGCGTCCTAATCGCGAATTCAAATCTCGTCGGACACTGGAGCGATTGGCAAAATTTTGACGAGCTCGACCGCGCTGGCCTGATGATGTACGGCCAGATGACCGCGGGAAGCTGGATTTACATCGGCACGCAGGGAATCCTTCAAGGCACCTATGAGACGTTCGCAGCCGCCGGACGAAAACATTTCGGCGGTGATCTCGCCGGCAAATTAATCGCCAGCGGCGGCATGGGAGGCATGGGTGGGGCGCAGCCGCTTGCCGCAACGCTGAATGGCGCGGCATTCCTCGGCATCGACGTCGACCCGGAACGAATCAAGCGCCGCGTGAAATCGGGCTATTGCGACGTGATGGTCAACGATCTTGATGAAGCACTGCGCATCCTGAAAAATGCCGTCCGCAGACGCGAGGCCACGTCGGTCGGCCTGGTCGGCAACTGCGCGGACGTTGTTCCCGAACTGGCCCGGCGAGGTGTGGTCCCCGATCTCCTCACCGATCAAACCAGCGCCCACGACCCGATCGGCGGCTATGTTCCTCAAGGATTGAGCGTCGATCAAGCGGTCGAACTCCGCAAAACGGATCCTGAGGGCTATCGCAAGCGCTCACTCGAATCGATTGCCAAGCACGTAGAAGGCATGCTCGCATTGCAAAAAACTGGCTCCGTCACATTTGATTACGGCAACAACATTCGGACCTTTGCCTTCGAGCAAGGCGTGAAACGCGCCTACGATTTTCCGGGGTTCGTCCCCGCCTACATCCGCCCGCTATTTTCTGAAGGCCGCGGACCATTTCGCTGGGTTGCACTTTCCGGCGAAGCCGCCGATATTCATCGCACCGATAAGCTCGTCCTCGAAATGTTTCCTCGGGACGAAATACTCTGCCGCTGGATTCGTCTCGCGCAGAAGCGTGTGCGATTTCAGGGATTGCCCGCGCGTGTCTGCTGGCTCGGCTATGGACAACGGGAAACATTCGGCCTCGCGCTTAATGATTTGGTTGCTCGCGGCGAACTGAAGGCGCCGATCGTTATCGGTCGCGATCACCTCGACTGCGGCTCCGTTGCTTCGCCCTTCCGCGAAACGGAAAAAATGCGCGACGGCTCGGATGCGGTGGCTGATTGGCCGCTGCTCAACGCCCTACTCAACACGGCGAGCGGGGCAAATTGGGTTTCGATCCACAATGGCGGCGGCGTGGGGATTGGCTATTCACTGCACGCGGGACAAGTCCTCGTCGCCGACGGGACGCCTGAAATGGCCTCGCGCATCGAGCGTGTGCTCACCAACGATCCGGGAATCGGAGTCGCGCGCCACGCCGACGCCGGCTATCCCGATGCCATCACCTTTGCCCGTAAATCTGAAATCAAAATTCCAATGCCGGATGGCAAACCGTGATTGCTTCCAATTGCGATACTTCTCGTGCCTGATTGGCTGATTGCCGGCTGTTCGGAGCTGCTTACTCTGCGCGGCGCTGTTCCCCGGCGCGGCCGCGCCCTCTCCGATCTTGGCATCATCCGCGACGGCGCGCTGCTTGTTCGTAACGACCGCATCGCCGCCGTTGGGCCGCGCCGTCGCATTGAGCGTCTGCGCGATGCGCGGCGCGCCGAAAAACTCGATCTCGACGGGCGCGTGGTTCTCCCCGGTTTCGTGGATTCGCACACTCATCTGATTTTTCCGGCGAGCCGCGCCGACGAATACGAGCAGCGAATCTCCGGAAAAACATACGAACAAATCGCAAAGAATGGCGGCGGCATTCGCACGACTGTTCAAAGCCTGCGCCGTTCCACCGTGAAAGCGCTTACAGCCAGCGCTAGCGCCCATCTCCGCGAATTCGCCGCGCACGGCACCACCACGCTCGAAGCCAAGAGCGGTTACGGCCTCGATTGGAAAAGCGAAGTGAAAATACTCGGCATTCTCCAGCAGCTGCACCAAGACCAGCCTCTCGATATCGCGCGAACCTTTCTCGGCGCGCATATTGTGCCGCCGGAATTCCGCCGCCGACCCGATGCGTTCGTGGACTTGTTGGTGAAACGTTGGATCCCGGCCCTGGCAACCGCCGGACTTGCGGAGTTCTGCGACGTGTTCTGCGACCGCGATGCGTTTACGGTGACGCAAGCGCGGCGCGTCCTGGCGATGGGTCGAGCCTGCGGCTTAGTGCCGCGGATTCACGCCGAGCAGTCCGTGCATACGGGGGCGGCGCGTTTGGCGATCGAGCTTACCGCCGCGAGCGCCGATCATCTGGAAAAAATCGATGCGACCGATATCCGAGCGCTTGCACTGTCGAACGTGGCGTGCACACTGCTTCCGGGTTGCGGCTTTCATTTGGGCACCGGCTGCTACGCTCCGGCACGCAAGCTGATCGATGCAGGCGCCATCGTGGCGCTGGCCACCGATTTCAATCCTGGAACGAGTCCCACGCTTAGCATGCCGATGATTCTGTCGCTCGCTTGCTCTCAAATGCACGTCACTCCCGCGGAGGCGATTTCCGCCGCCACGATTAATCCTGCCTACTCGCTGCGTCAGCAGGACCGCATCGGCTCGCTAGAAGCCGGCAAATATGCGGACCTAGCCGCCTTTGACGTAGCCTCCTACCGGGAGATTCCGTATTATTTTGGTATGAGCCTTTGCAGCCTCACGATGAAGCGCGGCGTAGTGATCCACTCGACTAAAAACTGATCCATGAAACGGCTCGTTGAATGCGTTCCCAATTTTGCAGAAGGTCGCGATCTTTCCAAGGTAGACGCGATCGTGGCCGCCATAAGTGAAGTCCCCGGAGTTTTCCTGCTGGGGCGAGAGAGTGACGCGGATCACAACCGAAGCGTCATTACTCTCGCGGGCGATCCCGAAGCGATCGTGGAAGCTGCCGTGCGCGCGGTCGGCAGGGCTATGGAACTGATCGATTTGACGCAGCAAACAGGCGCGCATCCGCGCATCGGTGCGACGGACGTGGTGCCGTTTGTTCCGCTTGAAGGCGTTTCTTTAGAGGACTGCGTGATTCTCGCGAAAAGGGCCGGCCGCGAGATTTGGGAGCGTTATCGCATCCCCGTTTATTTCTATGAAGCGGCGGCACAGCGACCCGACCGCGTGAATTTGGAAAACATTCGCCGAGGCCAATTCGAGGGACTGCGTGAGGAAATCGTTCGCAACCCCGATCGTGCCCCTGATGTCGGCGATGCTCGAATTCACCCTACAGCCGGAGCAACAGTAGTGGGGGCTCGCAAATTCCTGATTGCCTACAACATCAATCTGAATACTCCCGATGTTGCCATGGCGAAGGAGATCGCTAAAACGGTCCGTTTTTCGAGTGGGGGCCTGCCGTTCGTCAAGGCCATGGCCGTGGATTTGCGGGCGCGGAATCTCGCACAAGTCTCGATGAACCTGACCGACTTCGAGCAGACCCCGATTCACCTCGTATTCGAAACGGTGAAGCTCGAGGCCGACCGCCACGGTGTTGGGATCGCGGGGAGCGAGATCGTGGGCCTGGTCCCGAGGCGCGCAATCGAGATGACCGCCGAGAACTATCTCAAGATCGAAAACTTTTCGCCCGCGCAAGTGTTAGAGAATCGGCTGGAAGAATCGCTGACAGAGCGCAGCGCAAACGGGAGCCTCGCCGCCGTCGTAAGGCCGTTTCTGGAAGCCGTGGCGCAACCGAACGCAACTCCGGGAGGGGGTTCCGTCGCAGCGCTAGCGGGTGCGCTCGCAGCAAGCCTTGGACAGATGGTGGCTGGGTTATCGGGCACGACGAAAGCGGGCGCGACTCATAAAGAGCGGCTGGATGAAGCGGTGATAGAGTTCGATGCAGCGTCCCGCAGGCTCGCAACAGCGATTGACCGCGACGCCGAATCGTTCCAGTCCGTCATGGCGGCCTACAAACTTCCCAATAACACGCCGGAGGAGATCCGGCAGCGCCACGCAGCCATTCAGACCGCTCTTGTGCGGGCCATCGAAGTGCCGCTCGAAATCGCGCGAGAGGCATCGCAATTATTTGAGCGGCTCGGCCAACTGGAACCGCTATCCAGCCCATCTATGTTGTCAGACGTTCGCGTAGCGCGTCTGATGGCCTCTGCCGCGGTTCGTGGCGCTCTTGAAAACGTGGGCATAAACCTCGAATCGGCGACCGACACCAGCTTTTGCGAACGGGTGCGCTCCGAATGCCAGTCATTAACGTTACGTATCACTGAGAGTTCTGTCGAGGCGGGACGAAAAGATATCTGATAGGGTATTTAGTGACATCCGAGGGTAGCAGATTTAATGACGAAGCCAATTTACGCAACTTTTCTTGGGATGGCTCTCCTGCTGGTTGGTCTGATGGGCACCGCGCAGAGAGCCGCCGCCGGTTCACTGAGTACATCCGTGATCGGCATGTTTCCGAAGGAAATCGGCGAGTTCGCCTATGCCGATCTAAAGTCGGCGCGCAAGTTTCCATGGTTTCCGCAGCTCCGCGACCAGCTTCTCCCCAGTCGCTTCCGCCAATTCGAGAAATTCCTCTCTTCCGCCGGAGTAGATCCTGATACGCAAGTTGATGAACTTGCCTGGGGCGGAGTAGCCGCGGCGCAAGGGAAGGGCGAACAAGTGGTGGGAGTGGCTTTAGGAAGTTTCGACCCGTCGTCGAGCGAAGCGCGATTCAAACAGCAGAAGCTGCCGATAATCGAGGTTCACGGCTATCATCTCTACGCGTTCGGCAGCGGTTCCGGGCCAGACGACATCCTGTTCATGTTCATCGACGCCAACACGGCGGCTTTCGGCCATCGCTCGGCGCTCGAAAAGCTCATCGACGTCCGCACGGGGGCAGCCGAGAGCCTACTGACGAACAGCACGCTCTTCCCACTGATCAATGAAGCCAACGGTACGGGGATCATCTGGGCGGCGCTGAACAAGGACTACGCAAACCTGGCCATGCAGCAATTGATCCCCCAAGCCAACCAGTTTCCGCAAGCGGCCTCGATCATCAAGCGCATACGCGCGATGACGATCAGCGTGAACGCGGAAGAGGGCGTAGATACCCACTTTCAAGCGGTTTGCAGCTCGCCGGACGACGCGAATCTGCTGTCCGCCGCATTGCAGGCTGGCCTGATGTACCGGCGCTACCAGGAATCGCAATCGAATCCGGATCTTGCTGGCGCGCTGGATCAAGTACGCGTAGGACCCGCCGGAGACCGCCTGAAGGTGGATGTGCCGGTAACGCAGGATCAACTGCTCGCGCTGATTCGCACTCACGCGTTCGCCACACCGATGTAAACGAGTCAGGGCACTCGAATACTACCCAAGTGTGCAGGAACACTCACGCGGCGGAGAACCTCGTCTTCAGTGGGTGAGCTAGTGGTGATCGTCGGTGTCGGCTAAGCGCACATCGCACGCTTCGCGGCAATCGGGGCAATAGTACAATCCGTCCACGCAGAGATGCACGTCCTGTTGCGACTGGCAAAAGCAGCAATACTTCTCGCAAGAGCACTTGCTCTCAGCCTTGTCGCATTGAGAACAGAGGGTGACCACAAGCGGAGCGTTTATCCCTTCTCGTTTTTAGCCTTCTCCGTCGGCGCGCTGCGTTGGCCAGGGAGCGGTAAAGGAACCTCAGCCGCCGCCGTAACAGGGGTCGGAAAAGACAGCTCCCGTCCATCCGAAATTGCAGCAGCCGCGCCCGCAAGAGGGGCGGGTTCGGGCGAAATCACGGGAACGAGCGCGCCCTCCGCTTCCTTCAGGAACGTCAACACCGAGGCGCCGGCACTCCAGTCAATAGAGAGGACATCCCCCAGCGTAACCTGATTGGTGGCGAGGAGGCTGGCCAGTGGGTAAACCAGATGCCGCTCAATCGCCCGTTTCAGGTGGCGCGCCCCGTATTTCAGGTCCGTTCCCTCGCGGAGCAGGAATTCCCGGGCAGGCTGCGTGAGCCGGAAGAGGAAGCGCCCCTTGGCGGTTTCGAGGACCCGCTGCTGCACCATTCCGAGTTCGATCTCGAGAATCTGCTCGAGCTGCTGCGATCGCAGGGGATGGAAGACGACCACTTTATCGATGCGGTTCATGAACTCGGGCGCGAATTTTCTCTTTGCGGCTTCCGAGGCGGTTCGTTCAACTTTTTCATCCAGCTTAGGCTTCGATTCCGCGCGTACTTCCGGGGCAAAACCTAGCCCACCGGTCATCAGTTCGGTGATTTCGCCGCCTCCCAGATTGGAGGTCATGAAAATCATGGTCTGTGACAAATCGACCCGGCGATTGTCACCGAGGGTCAGCGTCGCTTTGTCGAGAATGCCCAGCAGCAATTGCCACAGTGCGTCGCTGGCCTTTTCGATTTCGTCGAATAGCAAGAAGCTGATCTTGAGTTTGTCGGTGTGATATTGGGCGAGAGCCTCCTGGGTGATCAGCGGATGCGTTTCGCGGTGTCCCAAATATCCCGGAGGCGAGCCAATCAGCTTGGCGATTTCGTGCGAATGCTGAAATTCGGCGCAGTCCACCTTGATCACAGCGCGGGGATCACCGAAGAGCACTTCGGCTGTGGCTTCGACCACGCGTGTCTTACCGGCTCCAGTGGGCCCGAGAAACAGGAGGTTCCCCACCGGCCGGCCGGGCGAATTCAGACCGGCACGGAAAACCTGATACAGGTCTACAACAGCCTGCACGGCCTCGTCCTGTCCGACAATTTTTCGGCGCAGCCCGCTTTCGAAATCCCGCGACTCTACGCTACGCAGGGTCGGGTCGAGTTGGAACGCTTGTCCACCCATGGTGATGCCCCCCTACCGGTACCGTCGTCCGCCATCGCGACTGACCGGTTCGGACCGCTCGAATTGATCCAACTTGATGTCGACCGTTGAACGAAGCAGTCGCAATTGCGTGACCAGTTCCCGGCTCGAATTGGCTCGGTCTGCCAGCACCAGAAGCGGCGGCGACAGATCGGCCAAGTCCAGGTTCAAGCTGCGCAGCGAATGCATCAGATTCTGCACGTACGGCGATTTCACGTCGAACAGCTCTACTCGACTGCTCACCTGCTCGCGCAGGCGCCCCCAATCGAGCTCAAGGAAGGGATGATTTCGGGCAACTTTCCGAACCACCTCGTCCGTGATGCGCGGCCTTTCACCCAGCCGCGCCAGATGCAACTGCTGCACTTTTCCGCGCCGGCGAACATTGTGCACCAAGAAATACCGTTTTCCCTTTTTCCGAACAAACGCCACAACGTTCTCCTTCCGGCCTCGACACCCTAAAGCAGACGGTAGTGTAAGGACCATCCACTACACAGTCAATGGTACGATGCTGTGGACTGGGGAAGGTTGCTTCGAATCGGTTATTACTCTTGCGGAACAACTGAGGGAGCGCAAACAAGAAGGTTAGACGAGCTCGAGTTGAGTTTCAAAATGGGTTCGATAAACAAAACTTTCCCTTATTGAGTTAGATGCGAAATTCGGAGATGGGGTTCGGGGCGGGAGTGAAAGAGGATGTCTTGGGAGCCAGTTTATCGGTTGGTGAAGAGAGTCCCGCGCGGGCGCGTGACGACGTACGGGACTCTCGCAAAGGCGCTTCGGCTACCGGGCGGCGCGCGCGCGGTTGGCTACGCGATGGCGGCGTGTCCGAATGGCCGTGGGATTCCTTGGCACCGCGTAGTTGGCGCGGGCGGACGCCTGATGATTCCCGAGCCACACGGCAGTCTCCAGCGGCGTCTGCTGGAGGCCGAGGGCATCAAGATCGGAGACGGCAGCCGCATCGACATGCCGCGCTACATTTGGCTGCCGACGAAGAAACGATCCGCTGGTCGCAAACGCCGGCTTGCGAAGCGGCGGTGATTCGCGCTGCCTTCGCGGTCGTGATAAAAGTATAGTTTCGATACGCAGGACTTATTCCGTGGGCGATCCAATTATCCAGGTAGAGGACCTTTACAAAAGCTATGGCGCGGTGGAAGCGGTGCGCGGCATCAGCTTTGGGGTCGAGCAGGGCGAAGTGTTCGGGTTGCTTGGCCCGAATGGGGCGGGCAAGACAACCACCGTGGAAATTCTGGAGGGCCTGCGCACGCCGGATCGCGGTTTGGCGCGCGTCTGCGGACTCGATCCCAGCCAGTCGGGGCACGCTTTCAAGGAGAAGATCGGCGCGGTTCTGCAATCTACTTCTCTGCCGGACAAGCTGCGCGTGGACGAAGCGATCGAACTCTTTGCTCGTTTCTATCGTCGCCGCGCCAATACCGACGAGCTCCTCGAGAGATTTCAGCTAGCTGAAAAGCGCACCGCGTTCTACAGCCATCTCTCCGGCGGGCAAAAGCAGCGGCTGGCGCTCGCCATGGCGCTGGTGAACGATCCGGAGGTTGTCTTTCTGGATGAGCCGACGGCGGGTCTCGATCCGCAAGTGCGGCGCGAAATTTACGACATCATCGAGGAGCTCAAGCACGGCCGCAAGACGGTCCTGCTGACTACGCACTACATCGAAGAAGCCGAACGCTTGTGCGACCGGGTCGCCATCGTGGACCATGGGCGGGTCATGGCGCTGGGCACGCCTCGAGACCTGAAACGCAATTCCGCCGGCACGACGCGCATCGAAGTGCGCCTTGCACGGCCGACTAAGAACGGCCTGCTCGGGCACCTGGAAGGCGTTTCGGATTGCCGTGAATTCGAAGGCACTTACGTGCTGCACTCGGCAAAGCCTCCGCAAACGATTGTGGCATTGGTGAAACAGCTCGAGGCAGAAAGCAATGAGCTGCAAAGCCTGGAAATGTTTTCGCCGTCCCTGGAAGATGTGTTTATCGAGCTAACCGGACGGCGGCTGCGCGAATGATCCACGGTATAAGGCAGGACTTCGCGAAAAAAGAGGAGCAAACACTTTGAGCCATACCTGGAGCCTCACGATGATGCGCATTCGCCTGGCCCTGCGCAATCGCGCTTTCTTTTTCTTCAGCATCGTGATGCCGCTCCTGTTTTTGCTCGGCGCGGTCCTCTTCTTCGGCAGGGGCAAGACGGAATGGATGGGCTACATTCTGGGCGCTATCCTTACGGTTACCGTGATGGGCAGTTTCTGGGGGCTGAGCGTGCAGCTGGTGACTTTCCGCGAACAGGGCATCCTTCGGCGATTTCGACTGGCGCCAATGGGCGCAGGACCGATGCTGGCATCGAGTATCCTCTCAAACTATTTCATGGCCGTTCCGGTGGTGGTCCTCGAAATTCTAGTGTGCCGCCTAGCGTTTCACATGCAATCGTGGGGAAATCTTTGGGCCATTTTCATCCTGGTGACAATAGGATCGGCAACATTCTCCGCCCTGGGGCTGATCGTCGCGAGCGTAACCAACACCATGCAGGAAACTCAGATGATCAATAACTTGATCTGGATGGGCTTCCTCTTTCTTTCCGGCGCAACGATCCCCCTGGCTGCTTTTCCCGGATGGCTGCAGCGCGTGGCGCTTTTTATTCCCGCGCAATATTTGGCCACCGGCCTGGAGTCCGCCGGGGCCAAGATGGCTACCGGCTATCAAGTGCTGGAAGACAGCATCGCTCTCGCACTGGGACTTGTGGTCGCCTTCGAGGTCTCGCGGCAGCTTTTCCGCTGGGAACCAGAGGCTAAAGTGCCTCGCAGAGCGAAGCTATGGGTTCTGGCGGCGCTGGTGCCATTTCTGCTGTTCGGGACTTGGGAGAGCGCCACTGGACGGCAGCTGCACCATATCAATCAGAATTTCCAGGAGCTCAGCGGGCGGCTCGCGCCTTCGCAAAGGACTGAGATCCGCTGATTAAGATGGGACGGCGAACGGCTGCCGTCTTTCGTTGAATATATCCACTTCATTTGTCGAGAGTGAGATCGATGGCCGCGAAGAATCGCACCGAACCCGACAGTTCCAATCCTCGATAGAGAGACGCACATGAAAGCGATTCGCGTGCACGAATTTGGCGGGCCTGACGTATTACGCATCGAGGAAGTTCCCGATCTGAAACCCGGCGCTGGTCAACTTGTGATTCGCATTCGCGCCGTCGGCGTGAATCCCGCCGACACCTACATGCGCACGGGAACGTACGCGCGGAAACCGCCGCTTCCGTACACTCCGGGCACGGACGCTGGCGGCACGGTTGAATCGGTTGGAAGCGAAGTGACGCGGTTCAGGGCGGGTGACCGAGTGTACCTCGCTGGCAGTTTGACCGGCACGTACGCGGAGCAAGCACTGTGCGAACAGCACACTGTGTTTCCACTGCCGACAAATGCATCGTTCGCACAAGGCGCCGCCATGCACGTTCCTTATGGCACCGCCTACCGCGCGCTTTTCCAGCGGGCCCAAGCACATGGAGGAGAAACCGTACTGATTCATGGCGCGAGCGGAGGGGTGGGTGTTGCAGCCGTGCAGCTTGCGCGCGCCGCTGGGCTGCGCGTAATCGGGACGGCAGGATCGGATAGAGGCAACCAACTAGCCTCAGCGGAGGGAGCGCATCACGTCCTCGACCACAAATCAGCGAGCCACTTTGACGAGGCGCTGTCGCTTACCGGAGGACGCGGCTACGACGTGATCATCGAAATGCTGTCGAACGTAAACCTTGGTCGCGACCTCACGATTCTTGCTCCGCACGGCCGCGTGGTGGTGGTTGGCAGCCGCGGGACCGTGGAAATCGATCCGCGAAATACCATGTCGCGCGACGCCGCGATTCTTGGCATGAGTCTCTGGAATGCCACTCCCGAAGACCTCACCAGCATTCATTCCGCTCTTGTTGCGGGCCTCGAAAACAAGACGCTGCGTCCGGTGATCGGACAGGAGATTTCCCTCGCCGAAGCTCCGCGCGCCCACAGGGCTGTGATGGAACCTGGCGCTTACGGCAAAATCGTATTGGTCCCATAACGTTTCCGGGAATTCGCGCACACGGAGAGAACACCATGCAGCGATCAGCCACGGCCGTTTGGAACGGCACACTCAAGGACGGGAAGGGGGCGATTTCCACCGCCAGCGGCGTTCTTTCGAGCACCCCCTACTCGTTCACTACGCGATTTGAAGGCGCCAAGGGCACCAATCCCGAAGAGCTCATCGCCGCGGCGCACGCCGGATGCTTTACGATGGCGCTCTCCGCACAGCTCGGGACAATCAACTTCGTCGCGGAGAGCCTCCGAACCGTTGCCACCGTATCGCTCGAAAAGCTTGAGGTAGGCTGGACGATTTCGCGCGTTCACCTCGAAGTGTCCGGCAAGGTTCCCGGTATCTCGCCGTCTGCGTTCCAATCCGCCGCGGACAGCGCCAAGGCCAACTGCCCTGTCTCGCGGCTGCTGAATGCAGAAATCACGATGGCAGCTGCGTTGGAACAGACTCCGTGACGCCCCTTCCAGCCGTCGTCGGCTTCCTTATCGTAGCCACCGTCTTGTGGGAGGCGTTTGAGACAATCATCCTGCCGCGGAGGGTCGCTCGCCGTTGGCGGATCACAGTGCTTTTCTATCGCGTTACTTGGTTCCCCTGGAGGTCTCTGGCGCACGAAATCAAAAGGACCAGGGTCCGCGAAACATTCTTGAGTTTCTACGGTCCACTTTCACTGCTCTTCCTCTTCGTTTTCTGGGCCGGGGCGCTGATCCTGGGTTTCGGTCTGCTTTATCGCAGTGCGGCGATCGCGAATGCCGTTCCCCAAACTTTTTCCACGTGCATTTATCTCAGCGGCACGACGTTCTTCACGCTGGGCTTGGGTGATGTGGTGCCACACGCCGGGGTGGAGCGCCTTCTTGCGGTGACCGAGAGCGGACTCGGTTTTGGCTTCCTGGCCCTGGTGCTCAGCTATTTGCCGGTCATCTATCAGGCGTTTTCGCGACGCGAGGTCAACATTGTTCTCCTAGATGCCCGCGCGGGCTCCCCGCCAACTGCATGTGAAATTCTGCGGCGTCACACCGGGCCGGGTGGCGTCGAGGCCCTCGATCAAGTGCTGCATGACTGGGAGAGATCCGCCGCCGACATTCTGGAAAGCCATGTGTCGTATCCGGCCGTAAGCTATTTCCGGTCGCAGCACAACAACGAGTCCTGGCTCGCGGCGCTGACGGCGATTCTGGATGCCACGGCCCTTGTTCTCACCGTTGTCGAAAACATCGCGTCGCGGCAGGCTCGCCTCACGTTCGCCATATGCAGGCACACCGTTGTCGATCTGACCCAGCTCTTCAACTTACGTCCGCACCGGGGACACGCCGACCGCTTACCAGCCGGCGAGCTTCTGCGGTTGCGAACGGCCCTCGCCCAGGCCGGCGTCCAGCTTCGAGATGATGAGGCCGCCGCAGCCAAGCTCGTGAAGCTTCGCGAAATGTACGAACCATATCTGCGCGCCCTTTCCGACTTTCTCCACATGGAACTTCCGCCGTGGATTCTTGCGAAAGAAATCACAGACAACTGGCGCACCAGTGCTTGGGGTCGCATCACCGGCTTTTCCTCGCCCGGTCCGCGGGAGCCCGACGATCACGCCGACTGAAACCGTTCCCAGCTGTTGCGTCTAGATTGCCAGCCACCATACGCGGACGTGGTAAAGATATTGACTCCCTCCGAAGTTGCGCGCTAAATTGAAAATTGAAGTCCTGAGGGGAGACCTTGCGCTCATCTGTGGTGGCGGCTACCCGCGTTGCTCTGGTCGCAGTTTTGGCCGCGGGCCTCGTACCTCTGCCGTCAATGGCTGCAGCTTCCAAGCCCCTCGGCCTGGTTGTCGCTGCCGACCACGCCTATCTGGACCATGCCAACGCGGCCACGGGTGCCAGCGTCTACTCCGATGACGCCCTCGTTACCGATCAGGGTGGATCCTTACGGCTGAGCGTCGGACCCAGCCAGATCTACCTCCTTTCTCTGAGTTCCGCGAGTCTCGAACCACGGGACGACAAGATTCAAGCTAGGGTTGACAGGGGCACACTAGGCTTCTCGACTGCACGGCCCGCCCAGCTTGAGATCCAGACACCTCTGGGTGTTGTGCACGGAGCGGACGCGAATCCTATTTTCGGCCAAGTGAGCCTTGTGAATCCATCAACCTTGAGAGTCAGCTCCTACGAGGGAACTCTGGTGGTGCAAGACGTAAACGGCGGACACAAAATCATCGCGCAAGGTGAAACATACGAAGGGACGCTGGTATCCGATGCTTCCGGCGGCGACAACAACCCGCCCAAGAAGGGTGTGACTGGCGTGATCGTCAACTGGTCTCATGTCCTCAAGGTTGGGATCCCCACCATTGTGGCCGCCGTGGCTATCGCCTGCTGGCTCTATCCAGAGAGCCCATCAAGCATGGGCTGCTGGAATTGATTGCCGGATTATTTCGCGCAGTCAGCAAACTGACGAACCCCACCCGCTCCCATGTCAAACACTAAGACCCCCAAACAAAGCGAATCGAGTGAGGAGCATCTGGGTGTAGTCCATGAAAACCTGGAGGGATGGATTCCGTCTCTTGCCACCGAAGCCGAGATTCGCGCTGCCTTGGAGAAAGCATTCGACTATCGCGGCGATTTGACGATTACTTTAAAGAACGGGCGGAACATCGAAGGGTATGCTTTTGATCGCAGAGTGAATGGGCCGTCTCTTTCCGAATGTTTCGTGCGCGTTATGCCGAAAGACCGGCCAGAGAAGCTCTCAATTGCCTACAGCGATATTGCCGCGCTGGCGTTTACGGGCCGTGACACAGCTGCTGGAAAGAGCTTCGCCGCCTGGGTAAAGAAGTACAATGAGAAAAAAGCGGCCGGAGAAAAGAACGTCGGAATTGAATCCGACTACCTGGACTGAACAGTCTGAGGCGGACTCAAACGATGTTGAGCGAGAATTGGTTCCCTCGAGCGCCCGACGTCTGATTACTTCGCCGGTGCAGCTGCCTTTTTTGTAATGATGATGTTCTTTAGCTCGTTGGGATCGTTTTTCAATTCTTCCTTCCCGACAGGAAACTGGTTGTACTGAAGCAAATACGCGATAGTGTCTAGAGTTTGATCGGGCGTGAGGGTGCCGGGCTTGTCCTGCGGCATCGTATCGTGGATCAAGCCCATCAGGTCCGCAACGCTTTGCCCTTCCCACGTTCCCATGAAGGCGTCACCGGCTAGCGGCAACGCCTGGCCGCTGCCGCTGAGGTCGTCCATGTGACACGTGGCGCAGCTCTGGCTGTATTGCGCTTTTCCTCGTTGGGCTTGGGCTGCGGTGTAGACGCCATCCATCGTGGTCTTGGGGGTGTCAGCAGCCTTCGCGGCCCGGATCGCTCCCAGCCCCGCGGCCGCCATTGCGCTCGCCAAAACGATTGCTGCAATCTCGCGTCCCCACTTGGGAAAGGCTCTCGTCTCTGAAGGATTGGTCATTTGTCCCGAACTCATGTGTGCCGGTTGTCCTCTTTTCTATTCGATGCGAAGATTATGTGCGACAGATAATGATAGCAAACCTTCCCCAGGTATTCAGCGGGCTATCTATTCCTTCCATATGTTGCCGTTGCGGCTCGGCCATCCGCTCGACTACCATCTTAATTGCAGCACCTGTCTCAGCAATAGTGAAGCACGCGGTCGGCATAGGAGCATTTACGTGATCAAGCGCAGGCTCGGAAAATCGAATTTGGAAATTGCGCCCTTGGTTTTCGGCGGAAACATATTTGGCTGGACGGCGGATGAACCCGCATCGTTCAAGCTGCTCGATGCATTCGTGGCATCGGGATTGAACATGATCGATACCGCCGATGTGTATTCGAAATGGATTCCGGGTAACCACGGCGGCGAATCCGAGACGATCATCGGCAACTGGCTCGCCAAACGAGGCGGTCGCGATAAGGTACTGATCGCCACCAAGCTCGGCGTGGAGATGGCTCCCGGCGAACAGGGCCTTTCCCGCGCCTACATCTTCCGCGAGGTGGAGCGCTCGCTCGCGCGCCTCAAGACCGATTACATCGACCTTTATCAGGCGCATAAAGACGATACTGAAACACCGATGGAGGAAACGCTTTCCGCTTTCGCCGACCTGATTAAGGCGGGCAAAGTAAGAGTGATCGGTGCGTCGAACTTCAAAGCCGATCGCCTCGCACATGCGCTGAAAGTGAGCGCCGCCAATGGTCTGCCACGCTACGAGAGCCTCCAACCCTGGTACAACCTGTACGATCGGGCCGATTTCGAAGGCGACCTCGCGGACCTGTGCAGGCGTGAAAATCTGGGCGTGATCCCTTATTTTTCGCTGGCGAGTGGATTTCTTACCGGGAAGTACCGCTCGGAAAAAGACCTGGAGGGCAAGGCCCGCGGCTATCGCGCGAAAAATATGCTGAATGATCGCGGCTTCCGAATTCTCAAAGCGCTAGATACAGTCTCCGCCGAAATCGGCGCGACACCCGCACAAATCTCTCTCGCTTGGATCATGGCGCACGGCGTTACAGCTCCGATCGCCAGTGCGACCACTCTCGATCAGTTCAAGGAACTGCTCGGCGCGACCACTCTTCAGCTCAAACCTGACTCCGTGCGCTTATTGGACGAGGCCAGCAGCTCTTAGCAGGGGATTCGATCTTCCGCAGGGCGCACGTGAGCCAACTCAAGGCCAAATCCGAGCCGAAGCGATGTCGTTGGGCAAGCAGTCCGCTCATGATCGAATATCACGACCGGGAGTGGGGCGTGCCGGTTCACGGCGATCGAACCCTTTTCGAGTTCTTGATTCTTGAAGGGGCCCAGGCTGGGCTGAGCTGGGAAACGATTCTGAAGAAGCGCAAGAACTACCGCGAAGCATTTGATAGTTTCGATGCAGGCAAAATTGCAACCTACGGTCGTGCAAAAGTTCGCGAGTTGATGGCCAACCCGGGAAT
>DASYZC010000018.1:0-7326 GCA_035949735.1 Candidatus Acidiferrales bacterium
TCGCGACGAATTACTTTGTCGAGGAAGTCGATCGCGGCATCTTTTTCAAATTTCAGGCGCGGCCGGATGCTATTGGACGTGTCCAGAAGCAACGCAATGCGCAGCGGCAGATCGGTTTCGCGGCCGAAGAAACGAATGGCTTGCGGAGCGCCGTTATCGAGAACCTTGAAATCGGTCTTATCGAGATCGGTGATGAAGTCGTGATGACGGTCTACAACCGTAACGACGAGGTGGACAAGGCCCGTGGTGCTTATGATTGGCGGCTGCTGAGGAGGTGCGGCCGCTTGCGGATTCGGGCTAGGAGTTTGCTGGGTGGAGGAAACAACCGGGCCAGCGGGTGCGGGCGGAGCCTGTTGTGGGCGGGCGTAAATGCCAGAGACTACGAATCCGACGAGCAGCAGAAGGGCCGCTATCCGGAGATGGCTAGGATTCGTCAAACCGCAATTCACGAAAAGGATTATAGGAACTCGCGTATGGCAGCGTCAACCGAAGCCGGATCAGCCTGCACCGCACGAGCGAGAGCGGCGAGATAGTCCACGAGTTGGGGCGGCAGGGGCGCACGGACTTCGATTCGCCGACCTGTTCGTGGATGAGCGAAGGCGATACGGGCGGCATGAAGAAAATTGCGGTTCAGCGGCGGAAGCAGGACAGAGGCGGGGCGTTCCTGACGCGGGGCGCCGTAAAGCGTATCGCCCACAACCGGACACGAAAGCGCGGAAAAGTGAACGCGAATCTGGTGGGTTCTGCCAGTATGCAGGCCGGCCTCGATCAAAGTGTAGTTCTTGAGCCGGAGCAGAATGCGCCAATCGGTCCGAGCCTCACGGCCCTCGCGGCGGCGGGCGGTCATCCGCGAACGGCGGCGCAGGTCGCGGGCGATGGCCAGTTCTACGGAACCTGACTGACCCTTGATGCTTCCGTGGAGCAGCGCGACATAGGTTTTGTCGATTCGGCGTTCGCGAAAATCGTCCACTAATTTCCGGTGAGCTTCGTTGGTGCGCGCGACCAGGATTGCACCGGAAGTACCTTTGTCGAGGCGGTGGACGATGCCGGGACGCAACGGTCCACCGATGGACGAGAGTCCCCTGCCACCGAAGCGGTTGAGAAGCGCGGCTACCAGCGTGCCGGCATCCGCGCCGGCTCCTGGATGCACAATCATTCCGGCCGGTTTGTTGATGACGGCGACGTCTTCGTCTTCGTAAAGGATGTCGAGGGGGATAGGTTCGGCTTCGACCGCTGCAGACGGCGCCGGAGGAATTTCGATGTCCACTGTCTCGCCGGAGGCAACGTGATGCGAGGCTTTGAGCGCGGCGCCGTCCACGAGCACGCGGCCCTCGTCGATGAGCGATTGGATCCGGGAGCGGCTCAGTGCAGGAAGTTGCGAGACGAGGAAACGGTCAAGGCGATGGCCCGAGCACTGAGCCGGTACGATAAATTCGAGGCGTTCGCCGGAGCGGCTCAAGGGCATGTTGTCGTTTCATCACGTCCAATCATTTGCTAGGAGCGGCTGGCCATCGCGCGCGTCGCATGTGCCGGCGCGATCGAATCAGCACGACGCAGGCCGCGCCACCAAAGCGAGGCGCCGGCGACGATGAGTCCCGCGCTCGCAATCTGCATCAGCGACACCGAATCGTGAAACATCATCGTACGGCCTGGGTCGCCGCGGAAAAACTCAATGGTGCCGCGCTCGCCTCCGTAGAGGATAAAATATGCGCCAATCAACTGCCCGGTGAATCGCTGCCTGGCGCCTAACCAGATAAGAAGAAGACAGTTCAAGAACTCGGCGCCAGCTTCGTAGAGCTGTGTGGGATGCAGTGAAACGTGCAGGGGCGTCCCCGCAATTGTTTGCGCGACGGGGCTGGTGAAAGTGACGCCCCAGGGGAGTGACGTCGGCTTGCCATAGCAGCAGCCGGCCACGAAGCATCCGATGCGCCCAATCGCATGTCCCAGCGCAATGGGAGCGGCGACGACATCCAGCACCGCGAGAAGCGGTATTTTCTGAACGCGCGTGTACAGAACGACCCAGATAATTCCCCCGAGGATGCCGCCATAAAACGTACCGGCTGATTGGAAAGTTGCCATGCTGAAAATTTCGCCGGGATGTGCGATGTAGTAGTTCCACGCGCTGAAGATCAGCCACATTTTCGACATCAACAGAGCCGCGAGGATTCCGTAGACTCCGAGATTCCACACAGCATGCGGATTCAAACCGGCTCGCGGAGCTTGCCGGTAAGCGACCCAGAGTCCAACCAGAAATCCTGCCGCCGCAAGCACCCCGTACGTGTAGATCGTTACGGAGCCGATTTGAAAAAGGACAGGATGCACTGTTAGGCCCGTTCCTGGCTGGGATGACGCCAATCGCGAAGGAGTTCGAGCAGGACCAAGGCGGCGCCGGCGACAATCGCGGAGTCAGCCACGTTGAAAGTGTACCAGTGGTGGCTGCCGACGTAGAAATCGATGAAATCGGTAACGCTGTGGCGGACGATCCGGTCCAAAACATTACCAGCCGCGCCGCCGAGAATCAGCGCCATCCCGCATTGCCCGAGTCGGCCCCCCGCGCGATCGGTGGCAAGCAGCCATGCGATTAAGCCGATCACTGCGACGGAAAACAAGATAAGCAAAGGCGCGCGCCACGGCATTTCGGAATCGGCTAAGAGTCCAAATGCGACGCCCGGATTGCTGGTGTGAACCAGATTCAACATGCCGGGAATCAAGACGCGGTTCGAACCCGCTTGAGTGAGATTCTCCACGGCATATTTGCTCGCTTGGTCCAGAATTAGAACGGCTGCGGCGAGAACGGTTAGCAGCCGTGCCGGGCGTGAGGCGGAACGCATTACGAAGAGGCACTCCCAGCCACGTTGCCTCCGTCGCGCTCGATTTCATTCATTGCTGCGACGCAGCGCTCGCAGAAGTCAGGATAATCTTCGCTTTCGCCTACGTGGGTCGAATAATTCCAGCAGCGTGTGCATTTCTTTCCATGGGCGCGCTCGACGTGGATGCGCAGTCCATCGTCAGCACCGGCGGCCGGCTTGCCGATCTCCGCATTGTCGGCGGCGATCTCAACTTGCGAGACGATGAAAAAGGCCGGAAGGCTGGCGGCGTACTTGCGCAATATCGTGGCAGGTTTGCTTTGAGCAGCAAGAGTGACTCGCGCTTCAAGGCCTGCGGAGATTGTTTTTGCGGCCCGCAGAGGTTCGAGTGCTTTCAGCACTTCTTCGCGGACGGTGAGCAAGCGATCCCATTCTTTTGACCGGGCGTCGTCGAAGGCTTTTTCGAATGGCTCGGGAGAAGGAAATGAAGCCATGTGCACGCTCGGCTGGACCGAAGCGCCGCGGGGCAGATATTTCCAAACTTCCTCCGAAGTGAAAACGAGGATCGGCGCGATCAGCCGGACCAGCGCCCGAGCGATGTGGTACACCGCCGTCTGCGCGGAGCGGCGCCCTCGGTTATTTGGCGCGAAGGTATAGAGGCGGTCCTTCAGCACGTCGAAATAAAATGCGCTCAGATCGACTGTGCAGAAATCCTGGATCTCATGATAGACGCGATGAAACTCGAATTCCTTGTACCACTCGTTGCATCGGCGGATAAGCGCGCCGGTGCGGCGAAGCATCCAGGCGTCCATCTCCCATATGTCCGCATCGTGCACGATGTCACGCCCCGGCTCGAAATCAAAGAGATTCGATAGCGCGAAACGAAAAGTGTTGCGGATTTTGCGGTAGGCCTCGGCAAGCTGCGTCATCATTGCGTCGGAAAGGCGGACGTCCTGCGTGAAGTCTTGGGAGGCGACCCACACACGCAGCAGGTCGGCGCCCCACTTATCCGAAATGTCCTTGGGATACATGGCGTTGCCGAGCGATTTCGACATCGGCGCGCCTTTTTCGTCGAGCGTCCAGCCGTGAGTAACCACTTGCTTGTACGGTGCGCGCCCGCGCGTGCCGACTCCAATGAGCAACGAGCTTTGGAACCACCCGCGATACTGATCGGGACCTTCCATGTACACGTCGGCGGGCCAAGTGCCGTCCTTTTCGCTGAGCACGGCGAGATGCGTGGAGCCCGAGTCAAACCAGACATCGAGGATGTCGTTTTCCTTGCGCCATTTTGCTGCGTCGCAGGAGCATTTCGTTCCCGGTGGAAGCAGCTCTTCGGCAGAGTGGCTGTACCACGCGTCCGCGCCTTCGCGCCGGAAAAACGGCAGTACGTGCCGCAGCGCCTGAAAGTCCCTGAGCTGCTTGCCACACGCGTCACAGGTGAAGACGATCAGCGGCACTCCCCAAAAACGCTGGCGCGAGATGCACCAATCGGGCCGTTCCGTGATCATGTTGCTCATTCGGGCCTCGCCCCAGGCGGGAACCCATTTCACGTTTTGAACCTCGAACAATGCACGCGCCCTCAGACTACGGGACTGATCACCTGTGACTGAGGTCATTCGCGGGTCGGGCGGCCCAACCGGCTCGTCCATCGAAATGAACCATTGCTCGGTAGCGCGGAAAATCACCGGATTGTGGCAACGCCAGCAGTGCGGATAACTGTGCGTGAGCTTGCGTTCGCCAACGAGCATGCCCCGTTCCCTCAGCAGCTCGATGATGATGGGATTGGCCTCCCACACAGTCTTGCCCTTATATTCGGGCAGGCCTTCGACGAAGGCGCCAGTGTCGTCCTGTGGGGCATAAGCCTCGAGGCCATACTTTTGGCCCGTGCGGAAGTCCTCTGCGCCGTGTCCCGGGGCGGTATGGACAATGCCGCTCCCTTGATCGAGGGTGACGTAATCCGCCAGCACCGCGGGCAGTCGCAAATCGAGAAATGGGTGCTGGAACTGAGTCCCTTCCAGGTCTCTGCCCTTCCATGAACCTTGAACATCCCCGATTTCGAGCTTCAACTCCTCAGATATCGCCGCGATGCGGTCCTTCGCCAGCAAGAGCTTGCCGGCGGAAGTGTCAGCGACGGTGTAATCGAAATCCGGGTGAAACGCGAGAGCGCGGTTCGCCGGAAGAGTCCAAGGAGTAGTCGTCCAAATGAGAGCACTTACGTCGCTGCCGAGCGCGGATGTCTTCCTTCCGGGCACGACCGGAAATTTCACCCAAATGGAAGGACTTGTGTGATCTTCGTATTCCACCTCTGCTTCAGCGAGGGCGGTGCGATCGTAAATGCACCAGTAGACGGGTTTCAGCCCGCGATACACGTACCCTTTCTCGAGGAAATCGATGAAGGTCCCGGCGATGCGAGCTTCCATGCTGGGATCCATAGTGAGATAGGGCTTGTCCCACTGACCGAAGATGCCCAGCCGGCGAAATTCGCGTTTGTGGATCTCCACGTAACGCGCGGCAAATTCTCGGCACATCTTGCGAAACTCGGCTGCGGAAACCTTGGTTGTCTTCCCTCCCAATTCCTTTTCCACTTGGGTCTCAATGGGTAGGCCGTGGCAATCCCAGCCTGGGATGTAGGGCGACCGGAAGCCCGCCATGGTTTTCGATTTCACGATCATGTCTTTTACGATCTTGTTGAGTCCGGTGCCGAGATGAATCTCACCTGTCGGATAGGGAGGGCCATCGTGAAGGATAAACAGCGGCGCACCGGCGCGTTCCTGAAGAATGCGCGCGTAGAGGTCCATTTGTTCCCAGTCCGCAAGCTGCTGGGGCTCGCGCTCCGGCAACCGCGCTTTCATGGGGAACTCGGTTTTTGGAAGATTCAGGGTGCGTTTCAAATCCACAGTTTTCGCCATCTTGCGGGGTTCGATAAGCCCTTTCTGGAAAGACTGGCCGCATTTTGCGGCCGGGATATGTTAGCTTGTGCTACGAATTTGCGCGGTGGAAACCGAAATTTGGCATCGCGCCACGTAATGTTACAATGAATCTTGAAGCGTGTCAGCCGCCCGGGCCAGACATCCTTTTGCGCGGCCGTGCGTCTAAGAGGAGGTACCGCTGCGGATGGATACCAAGTGATGCGAACGCTCAATCTTAGCGCGAGACTCGACAAAGCCGACCGCCCAGCTAGCGGATCAACTGAACCCGGGTTGCGCTTGGGGCGCCTGCCTGCGCCGGTTCATGAATCCAGCCTCAAGAGCCTGTTTTCGAATCTGCGAGACTTTCTCACCGAGCGTCCCGCCAAGGTACCCCCCGGCACGCCAACCGCGTTTGACATGCCGAAGTTTGGCACCGGCATAAGCGCCAACCTGCGGGAGTTTTTCCGCGCTGCTCCTCGCGGAAGGGTGAACTCCGCACTATTGGTGAATTGGAAAGAGGAGCCGACCCTTTGGCAAAACCTGCGTGATTGGATCGCGCCTCGAAAACTGCCCCCGCTGCAGACCACGAGCCAGCCCATTCCGGTTCCGGAAATCTGGTCGAAGAACACGCAGTTCAATCGCGTACAGATCGTTTCAATCCTAGTGCACGCGGTAGCGATTGCTGCAGTGGTGGTCATTCCGCTGCTGTTTCCGGGAATCATCACGACGACCACAAAGGCCTTCAACCCTGAGGCGCCGGTGGATGTGAGCGTTTCGCCCTATCTCGCGAAGCTCAAGCCCTCCGCCAAGGCGGCGGGTGGTGGTGGCGGCGCGCATGATACGGCCCCGGCTGCCAAGGGAAAATTGCCGAAGTTTTCATGGACGCAATTCTCGGCGCCAATGGTGCATCCCGTGGAGCACCCGCAGATCGCGATGACGCCAACTGTTGTTGGCAATCCGGATATTAAATTGCCGAACCAGAATCTCCCGAATTGGGGCGACCCGCTTGGCAAGTCCCTGACCGATTCGATGGGGCAAGGTCACGGCAGCGGTGTGGGAAACGGAAATGGAGCCGGCGTCGGGCCTGGCGAGGGCTGGAATACCGGCGGCGGCGCGCCGAATGCGGGGACTGGCGGCTACGGCGTTCCGGCGTGTCTCTACTGTCCGCGAGCCGACTATAGCGATGAAGCCATGAAGGTGAAGGTGCAAGGTGTGGTGGAGCTGATCGCGGTTGTCACCGCGGACGGTCGAGTGACTGACATTCACGTCGCGAAGGGCCTCGGTCTCGGCCTTGACGAGAAAGCCATTCAGGCGGTTCGGACCTGGCGTCTCACGCCTGCGCGCGGGCCTGACGGAAGACCTGCTGCCGTGAGGCAAATTATCGAAGTCGCATTTCAATTGTTCTGAAAGCGCTCGGCCGCCCAGCGCCTTTTCCCCGATCTTTTTCCACGGGACATAGACTAAGCCCAACGTTAACCAACTGGACCCATCGTTCGCGCCGCAACGCTCTCGCGTTACACCGCTCTGCTACGATGGCCGGCATGAAAAGCAAGATCACTCTCGTCACGGTCTTAACAGCGGCGATGATCGCGGTCGTGCCGCGAGCGACC
>DASYZC010000019.1:0-1821 GCA_035949735.1 Candidatus Acidiferrales bacterium
AGAGTTGGCTGCCGACACCGGTGAAGAGAGTGTTCTCAGCCGGAATAGTGAAGCTCAAGAACCAGACGCTCTAGCTCCCTGGCGATGTCGTTGGGATTTTGCTCAGGTCCGAACCGTACAGGACTGCCGATGTTTACCTGGACGTGTCCAGGACGGGCGAAGATAAGCTTTCCCTTCTTCAAATCGAAGAGACCGTCGAGATACATGGGCACGACAGGAACATTGAGCTGTTTCGCGAGCAGGCCAATGCCGGCGCGGAACGACGACATTTTGCCATCGTCAGTTGTCTTTCCCTCGGGGAATACCAGAATATTCCAGTCGCGGTCGGCGAGGTCACCCGCAAACGTGAAGCTTTTCAGGAATCCGGATTGCCGCGGTAGTGGAAACACATTGAAAAGGGTGAGCACCAAGAAATATCGGAGGCGTTCGGCGACCCGTTCAAACAGGCTCAGATTGCTGGAGGGCCTCCTCATTCGGGCCAGTCGCTCGCCCCCCATGGCGGTCGCAAGCCGATTCCGGAATCGCGCGGGGAGCGCCGGGAGAATCCATGCGATGTCCAGAAATGTGACATGATTGGACACCACGAGTACCTGTCCATGTAAACCGCGCAGCTTTTCTCGTCCGCGAACGCGAGGAGCCGCGAGAACGTAAGTCGCGGGCCAAGCGAACAAGTAATAGACGGCCATGCGCAAGAAAGCGACCGCCCGGCGCTGAGGCCAGGTCGGATAGACATGCCGGCTGAGTGCAGGCTTGCCTTCTGTAATGAGCTTTTCAAGCTGCGCGACCGTGGCGGCTTCTTGAAATTCTGCCTCGTTGAGATCCAACTGATACTGTTGCTCCAAGGCGCTAAGCAACTCAACACGATCGATCGAGCTTAGTTGCAGGTCCGTTTCAAGATTGGACTTTTCGAGGCTCAGTGGAACCGACCGGCCCGTGAGGCGGGAAATTAGTCGCCGCAGAGAATCTTGCCCAAGAGTCGTCTCGGGGCATTCTCTTCCTGCTCGCTCGACGACTTCACGAATGCGGGGAAGCACGGGTTTTTGCGAGGGCGTGCGCGGGAAATCCGCGTCCGGCCATGCAAACCATTGGCGAATGCGCTGATATTCCGCCAGGTCTCGATTTGCACTTTCGACGACCTTCGCAGGATCAGGGCCAGCAGCATTCATCAATAGAACCGCGCAAGCCTCGTTATTCCCGTCGCGGTCGATTCCGATCACCACGCAATCCCGCACGCCGGCTTGCATACGAAGTGCTTTTTCCAGGTCCTCCGGGAAGACGTTCATGCCCGCGGGCGTAACGATTATGTTTTTGCGCCGGCCCTTGAAGAATAAGCGGCCGTCTTTATCTCTCTCCGCGAGGTCGCCCGTGCGGAACCACCCATCACTCTCAGCAAGGGACTGAATCCGGCCATTTTGCTGGTAGGCGACGGCCACATTTTCCCCGCGAACGAGGACCTCGCCGTTTTCATCGATCCGCATGTCCACACCGTCAAGTACCTTACCGATGGACCCGCTAGCTGAACGGAACGGATGATTCAAGCTGATCAGCGAAGTGGTTTCGGTCATGCCATAACCTTGTACCACTGCGTAGCCAAGGCAACGCCAAAACGTCTCCGTCCGCTCGGGGAGTGCCGCACCCCCGGAGATGAAAGCCCAAAATTTCCAGCCGAGTCCAGAGTGGATACGCCGAAAGCGCCACCAGCGGCGTAGAAAATGCTCGTGTTCCGCCATGGCAAATTTGTGCCCGAATTCTTCGCTAGTCCCGTTGAGCTCCTCCTGACGCTCGATTTCACGCTGTAGCGCCTCAATAAAGCGAGGAACG
>DASYZC010000020.1:0-2818 GCA_035949735.1 Candidatus Acidiferrales bacterium
AGCTTTGCTCATCATATCGGATGGAGGGGATAATCACAGCCGGTACACTGAAACGGAAATTCGAAGGTTTGTGCGGGAAGCGGACGTGCAGATTTATGCGATCGGACTGTTCGAACCGGATGGCGGTCCGACTCCGGAAGAACGCGGCGGCCCTTCGCTTTTGTCGGACCTGACCACGATGACCGGAGGAAGAGCGTTTACGGTAAACAATTTGAATGAGCTTCCCGACATCGCCTCGAAAATAAGCATGGAGCTGCGAAATCAGTATGTCCTCGGATATAGACCGTCCAAGCGCGCGCATGACGGTAAATGGCGAAAGATTAAGGTCAAGTTGCACCCGCCCAAGGGTTTGCCGCCGCTTACCGTCTCGGCGAAGAGCGGGTATTTTGCGCCCGAACAGTAATCGGCTCACTCCCATGTTAGGCATTCTCCTTATCGCCCTTTTGGGGGTCTGCCCGTGCGCGCTGGCACAGAATCCGCCTCCAATCTTGGCACCCTCGAGTCCCCCGCCGCCTCCAAACACCCCGCAATCGCCCGACCACCGTCTGAAGGCGGACGTGGACTTGGTGGTGCTGCATGTGACCGTCACGGATGATAGAGGGCAATTTGTCTCAGATCTTAAAGAGAGCAATTTTCGAGTATTTGAGGACAAGGCCGAGCAAAAGATTTCCTTTTTTTCGCGTGACGATATTCCCGTGACCATGGGCTTGGTGATCGACAACAGCGGCAGCATGCGCGAAAAACGAGCGCAAGTGAATGCGGCTGCACTTACGTTCGTGCGAACCAGCAATCCGCAGGACGAAGCCTTCGTGGTGAATTTTAACGACGAATACTATCTGGATACGGATGGCGACTTCACGAGCGATCAGCGGAATTTGAATGAAGCACTCTCGCGGATCGATACTCGCGGTAGCACCGCTTTATATGATGCAGTGATCGGATCGCTCGGTCATATAAAGAAGGGACACAAAGACAAGAGAGTGCTTCTGGTGATCACCGACGGCGACGATGATGCGAGCGAGAAGTCGTTCGAGGACACGGTGAAAGCTGCTGAGCAATCCAACGCAACAATCTATGCGGTGGGAGTCTTCAGCCCAGACGATCTGAAGACCGACAAGAAAATGGTTCGGCATTCGAAAAAAGTCTTGGCGGAACTTTCTGAGGCGACAGGCGGCCAAGCCTACTTTCCCGACAATTTGGATGATGTGACTCCGGTATGCGAGCAAATAGCGCGAGAAATCCGAAACCAATACACCATTGGCTACTACCCGACAGACACGGCGAAAGACGGCAGCTTTCGCCAGGTGGCGCTCAAGGTGTTTCCTCCGGGCGGGCGAGGTAAACTCTTGGTGCGAACGCGAACTGGATATTACGCGCCAAAGGCTTCGTCCTCGGGAGATTAGCCGTCTCCTCCTTGCGTTCGCGCACTTTTAAAATTTGCAGATCCCAACTGTGTTGATAGGGTTACGCTTCGTTTCAGCCTTCATCGGTTACGCAAAATGACCAACTGGCCGGATAATTTGCGAGGTGGGGAATGAGATATGACGCCGTCATCATCGGTTCGGGACAGGCAGGAAATCCACTATCCAACGCGCTGGCAGAGCGCGGCTGGACCGTGGCCCTGATTGAAAAGTCCCATTTGGGCGGCACGTGCATCAACACCGGCTGCACGCCCACAAAGACAATGATCGCCTCGGCACAAGTCGCACACTATGCCCGCAATGCGGTTCGATGGGGCATTAAGGCGGGCCCCGTGAGCGTGGATTTGCCCGCGATTGTCTCCAGGAAGAAGGCCATTGTCGAGAGTTTTAGGGCCGGCATCGAGCAACGGATCGCGAAGCATCCTAAGGTGCGCCTCTATCGCGGAGCGGCGCGGTTTCTCTCTTCGCGAACGGTTCAAATTGACAGTGATGTGATTGAGGGCGAACGAATATTCATAAACTCAGGAACTCGTCCGGCGCTGCCTCAGTTAACCGGTCTCGACGCAGTCGGTTACCTTACTAACGAGTCCATGATGGAATTACAGGATGTACCGGACCATCTGCTCGTTCTCGGCGGGGGTTACATCGGCTTGGAGTTTGGGCAGATGTTTCGCCGCTTCGGCAGCGACGTGACAGTGATTCACCACGCGGAACATCTGCTGCCGCACGAGGATCCCGATGTCACAACGGAACTCCAGAAGGCGCTCGAAACTGAAGGAATCCAATTCCGACTGAGGTCGAATCCGGTGCAGGTTGAGCGAAAGGGTAGCCAAATTCGCCTGACACTCGCCAGTGGAAACCAGACAGCGACGGTGGATGGAACCCACATCCTTGCCGCCACCGGAAGGCGGCCAAACACCGATGAGCTATCCCTCGAAAAGGCTGGAGTAGAGATTGACTCGCGCGGTTACATAAAAGTGAACGAGCGACTAGAAACAAACGTTCCGGGGATCTGGGCGCTTGGCGACGTGAAGGGAGGTCCGGCGTTCACGCATATTTCATTCAACGACTACCAGATCGTGTACGCCAATCTCGTCGAGTCCAAGGATCTGACCATCCAAAACCGCTACGTGCCTTATTCGCTTTTTACCGATCCCCAACTGGGGCGCGTTGGCATGACTGAGAAAGAGGCTCGCGGGACAGGGCGCCGATTGAAGATGGGAAGTTATCCGATGTCATACGTGGCGCGCGCGATTGAGCGCGGCGAAACGGCTGGATTCATGAAGATTATTGTGGACGCAATGAACGACAAGATCCTGGGCGCCGCAATCTTGGGTGCAGAAGGCGGCGAACTGGTGCAGCTCCTTGGGACATTGATGCTTACCGGTGCGCCATAC
>DASYZC010000021.1:0-11193 GCA_035949735.1 Candidatus Acidiferrales bacterium
CTCCGCCGTGCGAAAGATCAGTCTGGGATACGACGCGCTGCTGGCGGATATCTATTGGACTCGGGCCGTGCAGTATTACGGCAGCCGCGTGGGAACGGACCACCCGAATTTCGATTTGCTCTGGCCTCTGCTCGATATTACAACTACGCTCGACCCTAAGCTCGTGATTGCCTATCGCTTCGGCGCTGTTTTCCTTTCGGAAACTGGAAGAGCAGGAGCGGGACGCACCGATCTCGCGATCGAGCTCGTGAAACGCGGAATCGCCGCGAATCCAGACCAGTGGGTACTCGGCTCCGACCTCGGATTCCTCTATTACTGGCGGATGAGGGACTACCCGAATTCCGCGGCGGCATATCTGGAGGCCAGCAAAGTACCGAAGGCACCGCTTTGGCTAAAGATAATGGCTGCCCGTGTAGCCCAAAAGGGCGGATCGCTGGAGACATCGCGCATGATCTGGTCGCAATTGTACGAATCCACGCAGAATGGTCTCGTTAAAAAGAGAGCTGGGGAAATGTTGCGTGGTCTGAAGGCGCAAGAAGACGAGACGCAGCTCAACGAATTGGCGAGCGAATACCAGAAGCGATTCGGACATTTCCCTGCGTCCGCGGCGGAATTGCGCGATGCGGGATTTCTTCGCGGCATTCCGCTTGATCCGGACGGATATCCTTACACCTTTGAGCCGGATGGAAAGTCCCAGCTTAATCCGCAGAGTTCCGTGGTGATCCCGCCGGAGATAAAAGCGCCGCCTACCCAAGCGAGATAGGGGGCTAGCTTTGGGCACCTTCGAAAGCACGTGCGCGTCAATGTGCGTACAATGTACGTTTACAACCGGTTCTTCCTCGCCGGAATCCCACCCTACGGGCGCCAGATGAATTCGAAACGCGCGGAAATCCCCTCTCTGATATCGAGCACGGTGCTGACAGGGATAACGCTGGTAGCGGTGTGGCTGTCAATTGCGAACTCTATCGCGGGGGGAAGGGCGGTTTCCGCGATGGAGCCGCAGCTGCGAAGCCAGCCACCCTCGGCAGCCGAAATGCGCGCGCGGACTGAAAAACTGGTGGCGAATCAGCATGCGGACGACCAGGCGTTGGAACTCTATCAGCGCGTCGAGCGCCACATCGAACGCAGCGGCGATGCTCCCGACCGCATTATCGAAGACAAAACATATCGAGTGGTGCCGACCGGCGCAGGAACGCAGAAGATTCTGCTGCGAGACGGGGATAAACCGGTGGATTCGGCGACTTACAACCGGGGAATGCGCGCGCTTGCGGAGGTGCTGCGCACAATGGCCGACCCGAATGACCCGAAAGCGAGGGCAGCATTGGCGAAACGACAAAAACGCGAACGCGATCGCGCGGAATTCGTCGATGCAATGAAAGAAGCGTTCTTATCGAAATGGCTGAGCGCCGATACCAGGAACGGCCGTGAATGCGACGTTGTCGAACTCGATCCGAACCCAAATTTCCACCCACATTCGATGTTTCAAAACGCCCTCAGCCATGTGACGGCGAAGATCTGGGTGGATCGGGAAAGCAATCAACTCGTTTCGGGCGAGGCCCATGTGATGAGCGACATTTCAGTGGGGGGCGGCATCCTCGGAAAGGTCTATCGCGGCAGCCGAATTTCTATGGAACAGGAGGAGATTGCACCCGGCATCTGGCTGCCGACGCACTATCGGTACGATTTCACGGGAAGAAAATTCTTATTTGCATTTCAGGAACACGAAACCATCGACGTGAGCCATTATCACCGAGTGGGGCCTCCCAAGGAGGCTCTCGCCATTGTCGAAGGGGAGTTAGCGGGCGGGAAAACCTACATGGACGATCCGTAGTCACTCCTGTCGTGGTTCCAGGGAGGAAGCGCAGGGTCCTCCTCTCATCCGTCCGATGAGCCCCCTGGATTATCGCTACCGCGCGGCGGCCGCGAGTTCTTCCTTCTCGATGGGCGCGCCGACAAGGTTGCCCCATTCGGTCCACGAGCCGTCGTAGTTTTTTACATTGTCATAGCCGAGAAGATATTTCAGCACAAACCAGGTGTGCGAACTGCGCTCCCCGATGCGGCAGTAGGCGATCACTTCTCCGCCGGCGGTTACTCCCTTGCCTTGGTAGAGCTGCTTCAACTGATCGGCGGATTTGAAGGTGCCGTCTTCATTGGCGGCTTGCGACCAGGGAACATTCGCCGCCGTCGGGATATGTCCCGCGCGCTGCGCGGTTTCGTTCATGCCTGGCGGTGCAATGATTTTGCCGGTGAATTCATCGGGTGAGCGGACGTCCACCAGATGTCCGGCGGCTTTCTTTTCGATTAAAGAGAAAACGTGCTCCCTGCGGGCGCGGAGAGATTCGTCGGGGCCGGTGGCGCGATAGGTTGCGGGTGTTACTTTCGCGGCCTCATTGGTGAGCGGGCGCTTCTCCTCGATCCACCTTTTGCGGCCGCCATTCATCAGCCGCACGTCTTTGTGGCCGTAATACTTGAGTTGCCAGAAGGCGTATGCCGCGAACCAATTGTTATTGTCTCCGTAGAGGATAATGGTCGTATCGTTTGACACCCCCGACTGGCCGAGAAGATTCTCGAGCGTGGACTTATCGACTAGATCGCGCCGGATATTGTCCTGCAACTGTGTCTGCCAATTCCAGCCAACCGCTCCTGCGACGTGGCCTTGATCGTAGGCGCTGGTGTCCACGTCCACTTCGATCAGTCTGATCTTGGAGCTCGGGCTGCGACTGCTGGATTGTTCCGCGACCCACTGCGTCGAGACCAAAACTTCAGGATGCGCATATTCAGCCATTGGTATCCTCCTTCAACGTTCTCGTCCGCGCGGGATCGGTCGCTTGGAGCAAAAGACCCACCCGCCAAGTCATTCCCGGCGGTGGGTGGAAAAAACGCGGCCGGAGCCGTTGCGAGGTCAGCCTTCCCTCTGGGAATGCGTGAATTGGCGCGTACAAGAATAGGCGCAGAACCATTCTAGACGGTATGTCTTCACGAGCGGAGAATACACCTGAACCGTCCGGGCGACAATGGCGCTCGCGTCCCATCACCAGTGGCCGCGAGCGGAACTTCGCCTGCTAGCCGGCGACGCGGGCCTTCAGCTTGACGCGACCGTTTTCAATGTTCACTGAATATTCGACATCGCGGCCGCCCTGGTGTTTCAGATCCTTGGTTTTTTCCCGGACGAAGTTCTCGAAGTCTTTCAGACTGGGTGTCCCTGATTTTTGTCCCGTTTGGGTGCGCGCTTCAATGAGCTTCTCATATAGAGCGTAAATCTTTTCCTTTTCGTGCTCGGGGTTCGAAAGAGAAAGGGCGAAGATTGCGCGACGCTGCTCGATGACATCCCTACTGCCGGCTGCGCCGGAATTTGAGGTGTGCGAAGAGTCTTCTGAAGTTATCGGCACTTGGTTGTCAGCTGTCTTTCGAGCGCGCTCCGCCTCAATAGCCTTTGCCGCGGCGCCGAAGTGGCGCTGTTGCGCTCCTGATTCTTTCTGGACCAGCTTCTTGCGCCACATTTCCTGATACTTGGCGTACGTCTGCGCCAGATTATTGAATCGGAAGCGCTGCCCGTAACTAAGTTCTCCCACGCGCTCGTTATAGCGCCGGATCAGGCTTTCCACGCGCCATTGCGTGTCCGCGGGAGGCCGCTTGCGCCCGCCGCCGAAGAACTGCTCGTACTCGATTTTCAGCGTGCGGACGTCCCGCTCGATTTGCCCTAATTCTTCGTCAATGGTGGCCATAGTGGTTTCGAGACTGGCGAGAATTCAGAGTAGAGGGGTTGCCGCTGGCGCGTCAATGTGATCGGGAAACGAGCTTGTCGCAAAGAGAAAGCCCCTTCGTGGCGCAGGCACTCTTGCCTGCGCGGGTAAGTCGAGACAATCGGTAAGCCACAGCCAAAGTGGCCATGCCACGAGCAAACTGAGGCACTACCTGGTTGGGCGCTCGCCTTGACTTTGTTGAAACGCGCTACATAGACTCGAAGATCCGATGAAGGTTATGGCGAACCCGAATGTCCGTGTGGTCACCGTTGGAATCACCGGAGCAAGCGGCGCGATTTACGCGCAGATGCTCCTGCGCCTGGTGGATAGCGACCGGCGCGTCGAACGCGTATATCTGGTTGCCAGCGACGCTGGCCTTCGCCTGATTTCCGCCGAGCTGGGCATCGTCGCGTCAGACGGCAAAAAGCTGCCGTCTCTCATCACCGGAACTTCCGCGAAGAAAATCGAATACCTTCCCAATAAGGACATCGGCGCAAGCATCGCCTCTGGCAGCGCCGTTGTGGACGCCATGGTTGTTATCCCATGTTCGGCGGGCGCGCTTGGTTCGATCGCCGCGGGCACAGCGGGGGATCTGCTCACGCGAGCGGCCGATGTCTGCCTCAAGGAACGCCGCCCGCTGGTCCTGTGTTTGCGTGAAACGCCCCTGAACCGGATCCACCTCGAAAACATGATTCGCGTGCATGACGCAGGGGCCACCGTGATGCCGGCTATGCCAGCGTTCTACTACGAGCCGAAAACGATTGCAGATTTGGTGGAACAGTTCGCCTATCGCGTCCTTGCACAGCTCGGCCTGCCGCACGAAAAGCAATATCGCTGGAAGGGCGGCAAATCGTGAACGCCAGCAAGAACCGCATCCTCACCGTGCTCGAAATGATCAAGTTCGAGCACTCCGTTTTCGCGCTGCCCTTTGCGTTGGTGGGGGCGCTGCTCGCGGCGCGCGCCGCCGGCGGCCTGCCTTCCTGGCGCCAGATTCTGTGGATCGTCGTCGCCATGGTGGGCGCGCGATCCGCCGCCATGACCATGAACCGCATTGCCGACCTCGAATACGATCGCCGCAATCCTCGCACCGCTAACCGTGCGCTGGCGACGGGCGAGCTCTCGGTAGGATTCGCGGTGGCATTGACCATCCTCGCCTCCGCCTTGCTCGTCGTCGCCGCCTGGCAATTGAATCGCCTCGCCTTCGAACTCTCGCCCCTGGCGCTGGCAATTCTATTTTTCTATTCCTACACCAAGCGCTTCACAGCTTGGTCACACTTTGTCCTTGGCTTTTGCCTGGGAATTTCGCCCGCTGCTGCCTGGATCGCGATTCGCGGCTCGCTCGATTGGCGCATGTTGATTCTCTGCGCGGCGGTCACTCTCTGGGTGGGTGGGTTCGACGTGCTCTACGCCTGCCAGGACGTCGATTTCGATCGCGTCGAGGGCCTTTATTCGATTCCGAAGACCTTCGGGATTCGAAAGGCCCTTCTTATCGCGCGCGCCATGCACGTCCTGATGATTGGCCTGCTGGTGTGGCTGGCTTGGAGCTTTCATTTGGGCTGGCCCGCGTGGGTGGGTATTGCCGTGGTAGCGGCACTACTGGCTTACGAGCACTCGCTTGTAAAGCCGGATGACCTCAGCAAAATGAATGCTGCCTTTTTCACCGTGAATGGCTATATTAGTTTGTTGTTCCTGTTGTTTTGGGGTGCTGCCGCGCTTGTGCTGCATCCCTGAGCCGGTTGTCATCCCGAGCGAAGCGAGGGATCTCTCTTCGATTGAACATGAGCGGAAATGTGCAAATCGTAGACCCGCGTCTCGAGCCCATCGCCCAGAAAGTTCTCGCGGGCGAGCGCCTGAGCGGCGATGACGGCCTCGCGCTCTTCCAGTCTCACGACTTGCTCGCTGTCGGCTGGCTCGCCAATCACGTCCGCGAGCAGCGCCATGGCAACATCTGCTATTTCAACGTCAACCGCCACATCAATCCGACTAATGTCTGCGTGGCCCACTGCAAACTCTGTGCGTTCGGCCGTTCACCCGATTCGCCGGGCGCGTACACTTTTGCGCTCGACGAAATTTTCGCACGCGCCGCGGAAGGTGTTGCCGAAGGCGCCACGGAATTCCACATCGTTGGTGGCCTGCATCCCGATCTACCGTTCGATTATTACCTGGACCTGATCCGCGGCTTGAAGCAGCGCTTCCCGCACGTGCATCTGAAGGCGTTCACCATGGTCGAGGTGCACTACTACGCGCGCATCTCCAAGCTTTCGATCAAGGACACGCTGCTCAAGATGAAGGAAGCGGGCGTCGATTCACTCCCCGGCGGCGGTGCCGAAATCTTCCACCCGCGCGTTCGCAGGATTATTTGCGATCACAAAGTCTCGGGACAAATGTGGCTCCAAATTGCCCGCACCGCCCACGAAATCGGCTTGCACTCCAATGCCACGATGCTCTTCGGCCACGTGGAAACGCTGGAAGAGCGCGTCGATCATCTTCTCCGCTTGCGCGAGACGCAGGATAAAACCCACGGCTTCGTAGCCTTCATTCCGCTCGAATTTCACCCCGCCAATACCGGCCTGGCGCATATTCCGAGACCAAGCGGCTTCGACGCACTGAAGACCATCGCCGTCTCGCGCCTGATGCTCGATAATTTCGACCACGTCAAGGCCTACTGGATCATGCTGACGCCCCGCATCGCACAAATCGCGCTTGGCTTCGGCGCAAATGACCTTGACGGCACCGTCGTCGAGGAAAAGATCTACCACGATGCCGGTGCAACCACGCCCGAGCACCTCACGCGCGCCGAACTGGAGCGTCTGATCCGCGCCGCCGGCCGCGTCCCCGTCGAGCGCGATACCCTCTATAACCGCATCGACCGCTCGAGAACGCCGCCCATCGCGCCAACACCAGCGCCCCGCGCTGGAAACGGTCTCATTCCCGCTAGCTCCCTCACCGCTTGAGTTTCGCCGGGCCTCTCGCCGTCATCCTGTTTGCCCTGACGCAGGAAGGGAGCGGAGTGTCCCGTGCTTTTTCTTTTGCGCGAAGCGCCGGGAAACGCAGTCGAAGGACCTCTCTTCGATTGCCAACGCTCCTTGCGTGAACTCGCACGTCTGGGTTCGGCCTTTACTGCGAGACGCTATCTCTCGTTGGCTCCTTTGCCCTTTCCTCGAATCTCTCTTTCCTTGCTCGACGACGCTACAGTATCCTCGTCCGTCGCAATGAATGTCCTCAAATGCGCGCGCCTCTTCTTCGTCGCAGCTGCTCTTCTCGCCGCAGCGCCGCGCCCCGTCCTTGCGCAGACGGACGAGATTCAGGTGTACGACGCCTCGATCGCCGCGCCGGGAAAGTTCAATCTCACCTGGCACAACAACTTCACGCCCGATGGTCTGAAGACGCCCGCTTTTCCCGGCGCGATCATCGCTGATAAGTCGTTCAACGGCGTCACGGAATGGGCCTACGGCGTCACTGACTGGTTCGAGGCGGGCCTTTATTTGCCGCTCTACAGCTTCTCGAAAAACCACGGCGCGACGATTAATGGTGGCAAACTCCGTCTGCTCTTCACAGCGCCTCACGCCGCCGATCGCACCTTTTTTTACGCCGTGAATTTTGAATTCAGTTACAACGCCACGTATTGGGATAACAGTCGCTTCACCTCCGAGATTCGACCTATCTTCGGTGTGCACCTGCATCCCGTGGATATCATCGTGAACCCGATCCTCGACAATTCCTACCGTGGCGGCTTCAAAAGTCTAGACTTCGCTCCGGCAGCGCGGATCGCGTACAATTTTTCCCCGAAGTTTGCCTTTGCCGTCGAGGAATACTCCGATGTCGGCCCCTTGCGCGCATTTTTCCCCACCGATCAGGAATCACACGAGGTATGGGGCGTCTTCGACCGCGCCACGAAGCTCGCGGATATCGAAGCTGGGGTAGGATTCGGCGTTACCGCCGCATCAGACAAAATCACTCTGAAGCTGATGTTCTCGCGTGACCTGAATTAGCGGGGCGTCGCTGGTCACGCGTGCGGGTGGGCCTTGTCGTAGACTTCCATCAGTTGCCGTATGCTCGCCTGCGTGTATCGCTGAGTGGTTGAAAGCGAGACGTGTCCCAGAAGTTCCTGAATAGCACGCAGGTCTGCGCCATCCGCCAAAAGGTGTGTCGCAAACGCGTGCCGCAGCGCGTGAGGATGCAGGTCCCAGTTTACATTCTTCAGCCGCGCATATTTTTTCACCAGCGTCCGAACGGAGCGCGCCGTGAGGCGTCCACCCATCGGATTCAGGAATACGGCCTGCTCCGCCGCACCTTTCCTGGCGCGCGCTAGGATGGCTTCGCGCACCGGCCAGTATACCCCCAGCGCTTCTTGCGCTTTCCTTCCGAAAGGCACCTGGCGCTGTTTGCGCCCCTTGCCTAGCACCCTCAGCATCTGCTCCTGCCGGTTCAGATTCGCCATATCCAAACCTGAGAGCTCGCTCACGCGCAAACCCGAACCGTACAGAAGCTCCAAGATGGCCCGGTCGCGCTTCAGCGTCTCCTTGGCCTCCTCGGGCGAACGTCCGATCCGACGCCTGCCCAGCCGTGACTGCCGCCCGCCGATTCCGTGCCCCAGGCTATCGAGAAATCCATTCAGTTCTTCCGCTGTCAGAACTCGCGGCACGCGCTTTGGCAGCTTCGGCCTGGGTACAAAACGCGCGGGGTTGTCGCGCACCAACTTTTCGCGCATACAAAATTTGAAGAATGTCCTCAATGAAGCCAGCCTTCGCGCAATCGACGTTCTTTCCAAGCGCTGGTCGTACATCCAACTCACGTATTCCCTCACCATGCGGTGGTCGATTTCGGCCAATGCTGGAGTCGTCTCGCCCGGCGGCGTCAAAAATTCCGCAAACTGTTGCGTATCCCGCCAGTACTCCCGAATCGTGTTGGGTGAAACGTTCCGCTCGTATCGCAAGTAGGCGATGAATTTCTCGATGACTTGCTTCATCGGCCGCTCTCCTGGCCGCCATTATAGTTTGGATGGGCAAAGGAGTTCGCCCAACTTCCGAGGGCATATTGCACAAAACAGCATTTTGTGCCGTGCATGTTCTGAACCGGCGCCGAACGCTCCTGCCTGCTATACTCCCGCAAACGCGCCACGAGGAAGGATAACGTGCCCGAGCTTGCCCCAATCGTCACCGATACGCTGGCTGAATATTACGAAGAGGTCCGCGAAAAAATCCATAAGTGGGTCGCGCCCATCTCCACCGAACAGCTCTGGCAAAGGCCCTATCCATATGGCAACAGCATCGGCCACCTACTCCTGCACCTGACCGGCAACCTGGACCACTATATCGGCAAACAAATCGCCGCCACGGGCTATGTCCGCGACCGCCCCCTGGAGTTCAGCGACACTTCGAAGCGGGCCAAGCAGGAGGTCCTCGCCGATTTCGACCGCGCCATCGTCACGGTCGCGGCCACGATCCGACGGCAATCCGCCGACGATTTGGTCGCAGCTTATTCCGACCCCACTGAGCCCCACTCAAAGAACCGCTTCAGTGTCTTTTTGCGCATGGCCGCGCACGCCTATCATCACACCGGTCAAATCATCTATCTCGCGAAAGAGCTTTCGAAACCCAGTTGATGGGTTGGCATCGCAACGATGAAGTGAAATTTCTCACGATGTGGCTTTTGGTCGACACAGTCAGCAGTGCGAAAATCTTGACACCGGCTAGCGATGGGGGCATCTTCCTCGCACGGGATTTAGACCGGAGGAGGTTTCAGCATGCTCCTGAAGGCTTTCCACTTGCCCCTAGTCGGCGCCCTTTTCGCCGCGGCGTTTGCCGCGTTGCTGGCGGTGTCATGCGCTCAACCGAAACCTGCAGAAATGCCCGACACGCGTGTGGCGGACGAAGCCACGATTCGCACCGCCGACACCGATTTTGCCAAAGCAGCCGCCGCAAAGGATCTCGACAAATGCATGTCCTATTATGCGGACGATGCAGTTTTCCTTTCGTCCGGCTCGCCGGCTGTACTGGGGAAGGACAACATTCGCACCGTGATCCAGCGAATGCTGGCCGCGCCCATGCAACTGACTATCAACGTTGCCAGCGTGGACGTTGCGCGCTCGGGTGATCTGGCCATGGATCGCGGCACCGTGGAAGCCGCGGTTACGGACAAGAAGGGCAAAACGGCCACACAGACCAGCGAATACGTTCTCGTTTGGAAGAAGCAGGCCGACGGTGCGTGGAAGATTGCGGCAGACACCAGCGCTAACCAAAAATAACTGAATTTTGCTTGCTACGACGGAAGTTTGCCGGAATAAACTACCCGGGGCTTTCCGTGAGATGAACGCTCGACGCGTCCAATAAGGAAGAATTTCTCGCGCCGGCGTTTCAAATCGGCTTCGACGCGCGAAACGTTTTTCGCCGGGACCACCAGGATCATGCCCACACCAAGGTTGAAGGTCTTCAGCAATTCCTCGCGGTCGATGTGTCCGATCCGGGCGAGGTAGCGAAAAATCGGCAGCACGGGCCAAGAGCCCAACTCAATCGCCGCCTGGACGCCGCCGGGCAGAGCCCGAGGTAAGTTGCCGGTTATGCCCCCTCCCGTTATGTGTGCGATTGAGGAAACCGATCCGCGCGCCAGCGTATTCTTCAGCAGCGGCCAATAGGGACGATGCGGCTTGAGGAGTTCGGCGCCGATCTTATCGCCGATTTCGGCTACGTACGTGTTGGGCTTCAGCTTTGCCACGCCGAAGATCAGCTTTCGTGCGAGTGAATAGCCATTCGTGTGCAGTCCGCTTGAGGGCAACGCCAGAAGGACATCACCCGGGCGGACACGGCGCGGGTCCAGTACCTTCTTGCGCTCGACTGCGCCCACGATAAATCCAGCCACGTCGTACTCTCCGCCCGCGTATACATCGGGCATTTCGGCGGTCTCGCCGCCGATCAGCGAGCAGCCCGCTTTTTTCGCCGCGCCGCTCATTCCTTCCATCACTTGCTCGAGGACGCGCATGTCCAGCTTCCCCATGGCGATGTAATCGAGAAAGAACAGAGGCTCCGCGCCTTGGGTGAGAATGTCATTCACGCAATGGTTGACGATATCCGCGCCGATTCCACGGTGGAGGCCTGTTGCAAACGCCACCTTGAGTTTGGTGCCCACACCGTCAGTGCTGGCTACGAGGACGGGATCGCGCCAGCGCTTTTGGTCAAACTGAAATAGTGAGCCGAATCCGCCAATGGGCGCCAAAACGCCGCGCCGGAAGGTCTTTCCGGCCATTGTGGCGATACGCCGTTTGGCTTTATCAGCGGCCGAAATGTCGACGCCGGCATCAGCGTAACGCATCAGAGGCTCGTTTCGCGGGGATCTGGCCAGCTTGCGAATTCTAAAGCGGATGGAAAAGGCGCTTCCAGCGAACTCTGGTCGGGTGGATCAGCACGCTGGCATAGGTTTCAAACCTTTCGATCGCATTCCCGGGCTGCCAAAC
>DASYZC010000022.1:0-14804 GCA_035949735.1 Candidatus Acidiferrales bacterium
CACCTACGCGCCTGATCCGCGAAAAGTTCTCGGATCGCGCCTCCCTCGCCTCCGCCGGCTGTTTTCACCTCCTGCTGTTTCTGCCTTATTTCTCGCACTATTTTTCGAACAGAGATATCTGGCGCCCGATTCTCCGCTGGAGCGCCAACTCGTAGATACGACCCGCGACCACTACGTCCTCGATGGCTATCCCGTTGGATTTGAAGAGTGTGATTTGAGCACCATTCGTGCGTCCTGGAAGTTTGCCCGAAACGATTTGCGCAAGCTCACGAACGCTAGCCCATCGAGAGGTATCGTTTCCAAACGCTTGAATCAAATCGCCGGCTTCAAGCTTTGACTGCTCGACCGAATCCGCCGCGATTACATCACATCGAGCCACAACCTCAGCATCCAGCTCCCGCTTCTCAGCGAAATTCACGCCGATTGCGTTGATGTGGACGCCTGGCGCGAGCCACCGCCCTTCCACTACAGGCTTGGTGGAGGTAGTCGATGTAATCAGGATGTCGGCGCCGCGCACGGCTTCTTCCGCCGTTGCGACCGGGACCACCGGCAGGCCCAATCGCGAGGTCATTTCGTTGGCAAACTGCTCGCGACGCGAGGCATCCCGGCTGAACGCCTGCACTTGCTCCAGTTTCCGCGCGAGAGCAACAGCCTCGAGCTGCGTCCGCGCTTGCAAGCCAGTCCCGACGATTCCGGCCGTGCGGGCATCTTCTCGCGCCATCAATCGAGTGGCCAAGCCGCTCGCGGCGCCCGTGCGGACCTGTCCCATGTAGTTCGCCTCAATGAGCGCGAGCATTTCGCCGGATTGCGCGCTCATAAGCGGCACTAGAAAGCGCGCACCGCTCGGTGACACCGAGTAAATTTTCAGGCCCATATAGCCGCCTGTGCTGTCGGTGGCCGCCATGTAGTGCAAAAAGCCTTTTCCCGCCATGCGTAGCCGCTGCCGCGAATGGCAGACGGCGCTGCCGTCAGCGAGCCGGCGAAATGAAGTTTCGACAGCTTCGAGCGCGAGCGGCATCGTGAGAATCGACTTCACATCCTCTTCGGTCAGAAGCAGTGCCATCGCGTGGGACCCCCTCAAACTTTGTCGAATCGAAATGGATGAAAGAAAATATCAGAAATTGATTTGATAGCGAAGGACCCGCGCCTCCGGAGCATCCAGAACCAAAAGCTCCTGGCGAGGGCTTACTGCGATGGGAGGCGCCGACCGATTTCCCTGGCCGAGCTCGGGGGCAAGATCCACATCCGTTTCGGGTTGCCCGTCTGTGGACCAAACGTGCAGCTTGCGCCCATCAGCATCCATCGCGAAGATGAATCCACGAGTCACTGCAAATCGGTCGCTCAGCCTGCGACTCACGCCGCTGTTGAACTCGCCGGCGAAATGGCCGTCTTCGGTAAAGCGCAGGATGCGATTCTCCTCGGGATCAATCATGTACAAGTAGCCGTCAGGACCCACCGCAATCGAACCCGCTCCAACCTTTTCATTTGGGGAATTTGCCACCGGCGACCAAGATCGCGCCAGCCTGAAGTGGGAGTTATATGTAGAGATGCGGGCTCTATCCGGGTCCAACACGTGAACGACTCCGTCGTCAGCAACAGCCACACCCAGCTCATCATCGGGTTTTGGGTGCGTACTCAGGCGCAACTCGCGATAGCGATCGCCGCGGGGAAGAAAGATGAACGTGCTGCCGCGATGCGAATCGGTGACGTAAACCGCCCCACCGCTATCAATAGCAATTGACTGTGGATTCCTGAGCGACGGATCCTTAAACGAAAGAAGCGGAGTGCCCCGCCAGTCGAACTTATGAACAAAATAGCTGCCGGCATCCGGTATGTAAACATCGCCTACCCGGTCCGTCGCAATGGAAACAGGCTGATCGAGTTGGCCCGGACCGTTGCCGCGCATGCCCCAGCTGCCGATGTAGGAAATCGCCGGGGTAACGGGTTTCTGCGACTCCGCCTGTGTCGCGGTTCGCGAACATCCAACGAGCCAGCAGAGTGATAAGACCGCCGCCGCTGCGAAAATTGCCGTTTGGCGCCGCGCGCCAAATGCGCGCCAGCCAACGCCGCACTCAGCATCGGGGCAAGGCCCGCGCCCATCGACAATCATCTTATCTTCGGGCATGTTTTCCCTTTGGCGGAGCGCCATCTTGTCTAAGTTGCTTCACAATTGTCTGATGCATCACGTAAGTTCGATTCTGCGCTGCGCCGGCGCTCCAATCTTCAAAGGAGAACGTCACATCGGCGGCGGGCGCCTTTGGTTCCGTTAGTTTCACGGGCAGCTTCCCACACAAATTGCTTTCGACGAACGCGGTTTCGTACCGCTCTCTCTTCTTTCCCCATGTATACACGCGCATCAGAGTGAAATCGCAGGGCTGACCTTCCGCGTCCCGGCTGCCCACGAGAAGGTACTGAGGCTTTAGTCCACCAGCCGCGTCGTTCGCTCGGTTCAATTCGAACCACGCCACGATGTGCATTCCGGCGGAGTTCGCGTAGTCGGGCAGCGGCGAAGGAACATCCAAGTCAACAAACCTTCTTAGCAGCCATCCAGACGCCGTCGTCTGGTCGGCCATGTGCGCGCGAACCAGCCACCAGTCTTCCTTCTTGGCTGCCGGCGCCTGAGCGTCAGGCGAGACGTCGGTCGGGGCTTCTTGCGTGCTCACAGCGGTAGGCGCCAGCGGCACCTCCACCACTTTCCTTTCGAAAAGGTCCAACCGAACCATTTTATTGAGCTGGCGGATTCGCGGACTTTCCCGGCCCGCAGCAATATGCAGATTGGCGAGCGCCCTCGTGTGTCCCCGAGCCTCAACCGCCAGAGTCTCGGTTTCGGATTCCAGATCCTTGGCTTTTTGCCACATTTCTGAACTCAACAGGTCGCCCTGAGTGATCCACCCGGTCAAACCGTCTGTCGTGCGGACGTGCAACTGATCTTGAAATCGGTCGAGGATTTCCAGGCGTTCGCCGTAGCTCACAGTCCCAACCTGCTCGCGTACCTGGGCGCTTGTGCTCCACAGGATCACTTGCCGGCTGCCGACATAAGCCGCTTCTCGCGGGCCCTTCGAGTGATGAAAGCGAAAATATGCGGCAGCGGATATGAAAATAACCAACGCAAACCCGACTAGCAGTTTTCGCATCAGGGGCCGCACTCAATAGCAATTTTCAAGGTAACGAGCGATTCTACACCAGCGGTAGGGCGCGCGGCTTCCCATTGCTTCCAGAAAAAAAAACGGATGTGTCGAAAATGGGCCGGTTCGAGTCTGCTACAATCCGGCTCGGCCGTAGCGTAATTCGCCCACAATCTAGAAGGGAGTACTTATGCGGAGCCTTGAAAAGCTGAAGCCTCTCGCCCTGTTGCTTCTGCGCGTCGCCGTTGGGATTATTTTCGTCTACCACGGCTATCCGAAGCTATTTGGACACACTCGTGAAACCGTGGAGGCTTTCGCTCACATGGGGTTTCCGCGATATTTTGCCTATGTCGCGGGTGTCATTGAATTTTTCGGCGGCTGCATGCTCGTTTTGGGGCTTTTTGCTCGGATCGCAGGTTTGCTATTGGCAGGTGAAATGGCGGTCGCGCTTTGGAGGGTCCACAGCATTCTTTCGCACCCTCGGGCGGTCGGCCATTACGAGTTTCCGCTGGTGCTCGCTGTCAGTTCCTTCGCCATCGCATCGCTGGGCGCCGGACTAATTTCGTTCGATCACGCACTATTCCGCGAAGGCCGTTCTTCTTCGGGGAAGGCGAAGAAGAATAGCTAGGCACTGGACTTGCGCTAGGCAGGCTGCGTCGTATGCGGCGTCGCCGCGGGGGGCTCCGGCTGATAGACGGGCCACGGGGCAAGAGGCATCACCAACCAGGCCACGAAATATCCAAGGAATGCCGGAACAATCGGCACCGGCATCAATACCAGTAGCACCCAGATAATTCGTACTACGGTCGAATCGATTTCGAAATATTCGGCGATCCCGCCGCAAACCCCGCCAATTTTGCGGTCGACGGAAGAACGCATCAGCCGTTTGGACACGCCCGGCGGTTCGGCGTACCGCGCCTGTTGCCGTGCGCCGCAGAAGTAGCAGAAATTCGAATATTCCGCGATATCTCTCTGGCAGTTTCTGCAAAGCATGAGTCAGACCTCCTTGCACCCAGCATTGGCCCGCACTCTCAATTACGGTTTTCCCCCACCAAAAGTTTCACCCGACCTCAATATGCCGCAAGATCGCGCGCTGCCCGCGCAATGTCGCCGCTTTGGGGCAAAATCGCATCCTCGAGTCTAGGATGGTACGCGCAGAAAGTGTCCGTTGCGGCAACGCGCCGAACCGGAGCGTCCAATTCGTCAAATAGTTCGTCCGCGATGCGGGCTGCGATTTCCGCTCCGTATCCCCACGATCGCGTATCCTCATAGGCAACTATCACTCGATTGGTCTTCGCTACACTCGCCGCAATCGCTTCCCAATCGTAAGGGCTGAGTGACCTGAGATCGATAATTTCCACCGATATACCTTCGCGTGCCAGTTCCGCTGCCGCCACTTCGGACCGATGAACCACGGCCCCGTAGGTGATGATGCTGAGGTCCGTTCCTTCGCGTGCGACGCGCGCCTTCCCAAACGGAATCGTGAAATCCGCTCCCGGATAGGGCGACCTGTTGTAGGGCTGCCGGTAGAGATGTTTGTGCTCGAGTACCATCACCGGATCGTCCGCGCGCAACGCGGTACGCAGCAGCCCGCAAAGATCCAGCGCCGTCGAAGGCATCACCACGCGCAAGCCCGGAATGTGAGTGAACGTCACTTCGCCGCTCTGGCTATGATAAATCCCTCCGCCGGTGAGATAACCGCCGACGGCCACTCGCACCACCACCGGCGCCTTGAAGTTCCCCGCCGACCGCCAGCGCATATTCGAGAGTTCGTTTCGAAGCTGCATCATCGCGGGCCAGATGTAGTCGAAGAATTGTATCTCCGCCACCGGCTTCAGTCCGCGGACGGCCATCCCTATGGCCCGCCCCACAATGCCGGCTTCCGCGATTGGCGTATTGAAAACGCGTGCCGAACCGAATCGGCGCTGCAATCCCATGGTCGCCTTGAAGACGCCACCTTTTCCTTTGACGCTACTGAGGTACTCCTCGCGCGTGCAATCCGCCACGTCCTCCCCGAAGATCAAAATCCGGTCGTCGCGCGCCATTTCATCCGCCAGCGTCAAGGAAATGATTTCGACCATGGTTTTCGGAACGGCTTTTGAGGCGGCGTGTTCCGCCCAATTCGGCACCGCCTCGAAATCCCTGCCGGTCACATCGACATCGGACGAATAGACGCACTCGTAAATGGACTCCGCGGGCGCGGGCTCAGCGGAAAGCGCGCGATCGGTAGCATCCAGAACCTCGCGCTCCACTTCCGCTTCTATCGCCTCGATTTCGCGTTCATCCAGCACTCCCTCGCGCACCAGAAAGAGTCCGAAGTTCGGTACCGGGTCGCGACGAGCTTCCGCCTCTCGTTCGTCCGGCGTCTTGTAAAGTCTTTCATCGTCGGAAAGCGAGTGCGAATAAGGACGCGTGACGTGCGCGTGAACCAGCGCGGGGCCTCGTCGCGCGCGGCAATGGCTGACCGCTCGGCCGAGCGAGGCATAACTCGCAAGGAAATCTGTTCCGTCGCACTCTTCGATGGCCAGATGCGGAAAATTCGAGACGAGCTTCGAGATGCTCCCTCCCGCCGTCTGCGCCTCCACGGGCACGGAGATGGCGTAGCCGTTATCTTCAATCAAGAAAAGGACGGGTGCCTGCCGTAGACAGGCCGCATTCACCGCCTCGAAAAATTCTCCTTCGCTGGTTGAGCCGTCGCCCCCGGAAACGTATGCAATCTCGTCTCGTTCGTGGGTTAGCGAGTTCCCCTGGGGCTGCTGCCGCGCCTGTTCAAGTGCGCTCGGGAATCTATCGTAGTAAATCGAGGCTTCCGCGGCTCCCACAGCATGGAGAAATTGCATGCCCGTCGCCGAAGCGCCTGGAACAATGTTGAGTCTCCGGCTGCCCCAATGCGACGGCATCTGGCGGCCACCGGATGCGGGATCATCCTTCGCACCCACCGCTTGAAGCAGCATTTCGTAGGGCGTCACGCCCAACATCAACGCCAGGGCTCGATCGCGGTAATAGGGGAAAAACCAATCATAACCGGGTTTTAGCAGCAGCCCCGCGGCAACCAGCACCGCTTCGTGTCCCGCGCCGCTGATTTGAAAAAAGATCTTGTTCTGCCGCTTTAATTGGATTTCGCGGTCATCCAGACGCCTCGAAAGAAACATCGTGCGATACATTCGCACGAGCGTGTCCCGATCGAGGCCGCTGTATTTCGATGCGTCAAACCGGACTGTCTTGATTTCAGAGGGCATGCTTACGCCTCCGACGCGGGAGTTTCGCCGGTTGTTACCTTCGAGCCATTATAGCCAAATTGGCTGCCCCGCAAAGCCTCGAACCGGCCAGCGGCGACCCCTGGCCACCCCGACCATTACAGCAGCAGTGACGGAGAACGTCGATACAGCGAAGTCTTTAGGGGAAGTGGGTAAGGCCGACCTAAGTGAGCCCGCAAGTTCAATCGAGCGAATCGAAAAGCTCGGCAATGGCGGGAAATTCCGGGTCGCCGGTGCGGACAGTTTCCGTTTTCACTGACTTGAACGGTTCTTCCGCGGGAATCCTGTCGAGCCAGCGTTGGTGCGACAGTTTTTCGTGGTCGGAAAAGTTTAGCCGCAATAACAGGCGCACTCGGCCGGAAGGCTCCGCCGCATCCTGGCCGCCGTTCTTGGCCGCTCGTTTCTTCGCCGCTGGCTTTTTCTTCGGCGATTCTTGCTTGGGCTTGGCAGACGCGTTCTCATCCTGTCCGGTCTGCTCTGCCGCGTTATCGCGCTCGAACTTCAATACCATTTTACTGCCAAGCCGAAAGCCCTGTTTCCATCCCTCGATCTTGTGGCGAGCCTGCTGAGCGCCTTCTTCGTTCGTTCCAAAGTCAAAAGTCAAAATGGATTCGGCCATGTATCTTCTATAACGGGCGGAAGCGTGAGTGTCAAGTGACCGCGCGGGTCGTAATGTTTGTCTACTTTCGAAAAAGTGGCCATCGTTGTATATAGCTGCCTTGTAAACGGACGCTCGGTCTGCGGAAGGGAAATGGCGAATGGATAAACAGAGATTTCTCAATTACATCGACCATTTTAATCACAAGCGTTATGACGAAGTCATGAAGTACTACGATCCCGAAGTCGTGATCGAGTATCCCACCATGCTCGCCAACCCGAAGGCGTCACCCGTCACGCGCAAAGGACGCGCCGGCTTTCTTCAGCAATACGTCACCCTTCATCAACACTGCCGCGAAGCTTTGGAAGTCGGCGATTTTCTGCTGGACGGAAACCTGATGGTCGCGGAAATGTACAGCGAGTTCCACTTCTTCAAGGACTATCCCGATTTTTCCGGACGATCCATGAAAGCCGGCGACGTCTACATCGCCACCAATTGGTGTATCTATAATCTGGAGAACGACAAGTTCAAACGTATTCGCGTGGCGCATTTTCGCCTGCACGACCCCGCTACTGCTCGTCTTTAGATCAAATCGTGACGGAGGCATTCTTGCGTGCGCGCGTAAGTCGAGTGCAATTAAAAGAGTTATGATAGGCAGACTGAGTCACTACCCTCCATCGCATTGCCTGGCCCCTTCCGCTATAATCAAACATGCTCGGCAGCCCATTCGCATCTTCATTCGGGCCTGAATAGTTAGCATGCCACCATTCCCAGGAAGTCCATCGGGCAACCACGCGCGAATGGCCGAGCGATCCGTGCGGTCCGCAGGCCCTGGTTCGGCTGCTGCAGCCAAGAAGCAATCCGTCTGGGCGATGCTTCCAGACGTATGGGCGCTCATCAAACCGCGCCGTGCCATCCTCGCCCTGGGACTCGCGCTGATGGCCGTGAACCGGGTTTCAGGCTTGGTCGCTCCGGTTTCGTCAAAATATTTGTTCGATAACGTAATCGCCAAACATCAGGGACATCTGCTGCCGCTCATCGTCTTGGTGGTTCTAGGCGCCACCATCGTGCAGGGATTGACTTCCTACTCGCTCACGCAGCTGCTCTCGAAGTCCTCGCAGCGGATGATCACAGAATTGCGCGTCAAGGTTCAAGCGCACATCGGCCGCCTCCCAGTGGCGTTCTATGACGCAAACAAAACCGGCGTCCTCGTCTCTCGCATAATGAGCGACGTCGAAGGCGTGAGGAATCTCGTCGGGACTGGTTTGGTGGATTTTGTCGGCGGCGTCATGACGGCTGTCATCGCCCTCACCTACCTCCTTCGCGTGAGCGTCTCGATGACGCTTGCCGCCTTCATCGCCGTCCTGATCTTCGGGCTCGGCCTCGGCCAGGCGCTAAGAAAAATCCGGCCCATGTATCGCGCCCGCCCAAAACTGAATGCCGAAGTGACGGGCAGGCTCACCGAATCTCTCGGCGGCGTGCGTGTGGTCAAGGGCTACCATGCCGAGGAGCGCGAAGAAAAAGTCTTCGGCCTCGGCGTCCAGAAACTGCTCGATAACGTCCTGCAAACACTCACGGCGACCTCCCTGATGAGTTTCTCTGCCACGGCTCTGATGGGGATTGTCACGGCCTCCATGATGTATCTCGGCGCCCGAAACATTCTCGCGGGCAAAATGACGCCCGGCGATCTCGTTTCCTACATCGCTCTTCTGGCAATGATGATCGCGCCCGTCGCTCAAATTGCGGCGATCGGCCCGCAGATGTCCGAAGCTATGGCCGGCCTTGAGCGCACTCGCGAGGTTCTGAATGAGCAAGTCGAGGATCAAGATCCTCATCGGACCGTTCGCCTCGATCGCATAGAGGGGCAGGTCGCATTCGAAAATGTGGATTTCGCTTACGAGACGGGCAAGCAGGTCCTCCACAGTGTCAGTTTCGATTCTGCGCCCGGCACAATGAGCGCTTTTGTCGGCCCCTCCGGAGCGGGCAAGTCCACGATCATCGGCCTCATCGCCGCTTTCTACGTGCCCACGGCGGGCCGTGTCCTAGTTGATGGCGTCGACCTTTCTCAAGTGCGGCTGGATTCCTATCGCACACAACTGGGAGTGGTTCTTCAGGAGACCTTTCTCTTCGACGGCACCATCCGCGAAAATGTCGGCTTTGCCCGCCCGGACGCCACCGAGGACCAAATTCTTGCCGCCTACCGCATCGCCCGCGTGGACGAATTCGCCGAAAATTTCAACGACAAGTACGAGACGGTGGTCGGCGAACGCGGTGTAAAGCTTTCTGGAGGCCAAAAGCAGCGCGTGTCAATCGCTCGGGCAATTCTGGCCGACCCGCGCATCCTGATTCTCGACGAGGCCACGTCGAGCCTGGATTCGGAATCCGAGGCTTTAATTCAGGAAGGGCTGCGGTATCTGATGCACGGGCGAACCACGTTCGTCATTGCCCACCGCCTCTCCACAATCCGCCGCTCCGATCAGATTCTTGTGGTCGAAGCGGGGCGCATCATCGAACGCGGCACGCATTCGCAACTTTATGCCGCCGGAGGCCGCTACTACGACCTCTACACCAAGCAGCACGGCATCGAAACGAACCTTTTTCTCGCTCCAGGAGAGGGCGATGCCGAGCCGGAAGAAGTCCGCGCGGCTGCTCAGCAAGGCTCCAATGGCGGCTCGGATTCCGCGGTAACTGATGCGATCCGCATCATTCGCGATCGCAGAACCTGACCTTGGTTCTTCAGTCCTTCTCGCAAGAATTCTTTGCAATCGAGAAAATACTTATTGCCCGATTAGGTTAAATTAAGACAGCGCCTGTGTCTGAGCTAACGATCGAAGTTCCAACCGGAACAACCTTTACCGACGGACTGCCGCCGGGCCGCCGTGGCTGGGCCATGCTCACCTACTCGATCGGGCTCGCGATGTCCGTTCTCGATGGGAATATCGCCAACACAGCTTTGCCGAACATCGCCGCGCAACTCCATGCCAGCCCAGCCATTTCGATTTGGGTGGTCAACGCCTTCCTTCTGGCCGTCGCGATCTGCGTCGTTCCGTTATCCTCGCTCGTGGACATAATCGGCTACAAGCGCGTTTACCAAGTCGGTTTGGCGCTCTTCACCATGGCCTCGGTGGGTTGCTCGCTTCCGCATTCCCTCAACACATTGGTCCTCGCCCGCATTTTTCAAGGCGTCGGCGCGGCCTGCATCTGGAGCACGTCCGCCGCGGTGATGCGTTACACGTACCCGCGCGCGGTTTTGGGTAGGGGAATCGGCCTGGGTGGAATGGTTGTGTTCACCTCAGCTGCCGCCGGCCCCAGCGTTGCGTCGGCCATCCTGGCTATCGCCTCGTGGCATTGGCTCTTCGCCATCAATATTCCCTTTGGACTTTTGTCGCTCAGCCTCTCCGAGCGATTCCTCGCGCCCGCCAAGGGAACGCGCCATCAGTTTGATTATTGGAGCGCCATTCTCAACGCCGCCGCGGTAACCCTGCTGATCCGAGGAATTGACGGCATAGGCAATCTGGAAAGAATACCCGTCGTGGCAGCGCAGCTGATCGGCTCGCTGATTTTTGGCGTGATGTTGGTGCGGCGGCAGCTTTCTCTCCCGATTCCTATGCTGGCGATTGATCTCTTCAAGCGTCCGATTTTTTCGCTTTCGGTCGCCTCGTCGCTATGCACGTTCATGGCGCAGGGTCTGGCCTTCGTCGTTCTGCCTTTTTACTTCATCGACGGTTTGGGATTCTCGCAAGTGTGGGCTGGCATCTTGCTGACGCCCTGGCCGCTTGCAGGCGGCATCACGTCCCACATTTCGGGACGATTGGCGGATCGCCATGCTATACGCTTGCTTGGCACGGCGGGAATGGCGGTGATGAGTATCGGCCTCGTACTGCTCGCCACGCTTCCGCCGCATCCGACTGTATTCCAAATCGTGTGGCGCGCCGCATTCGGCGGCTCAGGCTTCGGGTTCTTTGGAGCGCCCAACAATCGCGCCATGGTCGCAAGCGCGCCAAAAGAGCGCAGCGGCGGCGCCGGCGGCATCAGCACCATGTCCCGCCTGCTCGGACAATCCATCGGCGTCTCAGTCGTTGCCGTCGTCTTTCAACTCGCCGCGCACGGCGGAGTCACCTTGCACGGCATTCATGTCGCGTTGCTCTTCGGCGCCGCCTTCTCCCTCGTCTCCGCCATGATCTGCTCCGTCCCCCAACCCCACCTCTTGCCCGAGTAGACCTTTTGGCAGACCGTTTCTCTGGAGCGGTTTCGTGGCGGAGAGCTTGTACAACGATGCCAAGCTCGCTTGAATCACATAGAATCCCGCCGTGAGGCGATCGATCAAATGCGTTTGCGCCCGGCTGTCACTGCTATTGCTTGTGACGGCGCTCGCAACTACTGCGCAGAACCAAAACGGAAGCTCCTCTTCTCCTTCCGGTGACAAGCAGCAAACGAATGAGCCGCGGCAGGCAGGGAAGCCACTTCGAACTCACGTCAATGAAGTGATCGTGCCCGTTACCGTGACCGATAAGAAGGGCGAACTCGTGCTGGACCTTTCGCAAACGGATTTTCACGTCTTCGATAACGGCGTTGAGCAAAAAATAGATCGCTTTGATCTCGCTGGCGATCCCTTGGCCGTGGCGCTTGTTATCGAAACAAGTTCGCAGATACAAGCAGTTGCGCCGACGATTCGCGGCATGGGAACCATTTTTACCGAAACTGTAATGGCTCTGAGCGGCGAAGCTACCGTGATCACTTACGACTCCGCTGTAGAGGTCCGCCAGCCTTTCACGCAGGATCACGACGCTATCGAAAAGGCGATCGCTGGCGTTGAATTTCAATCGCCGGAGAAGAAGCTCTACGATGGCATGGCGAAAGCTGTGGAGCTTTTGAAGACTCAGCCGCCGCCTTACCGCCGCATCATGCTCGTGGTTGGTGAATCTCAGGATTACGGAAGTCAGGCGAGGCTTCGCCAGATCGTCCGGGACGCCCAGCTTGCGGACATTACCATTTACGCCGTCGGCCCGAGCAGCACTGGCGCCGATCTCCGTTACGGGCGCGATGAAAAGCCAGGTGAACGGCAGCCGCTTCCGTTGAGACTCCCAAAGCCTCTTCCTCCGGTTTCAACGGACTCCGATTATCTTGCCGTGGCGATTTGGCTGCTCAGCCGAGGTACAAACGAAATTAGGAATCACCAACTGGAAGTTGCTGTGGCCTCAACCGGTGGCATCCATTACAGGGCGCTCCACGACGAAACCATACGCACGGCGATCGATAGAATTGGCGGTGAATTGCACGCGCAGTACGTCCTCAGCTACGTGCCGAGCACCGACCCTCCGCCGGGTTTCAACGAAATCAAAGTCACCCTTTCACGTCCCAACGTCAAGCTACGCGCGCGTCCAGGCTATTACGTTTCTTCAGTTCGATAAGATCCGCTTTCGCCTCGCCGTGCGACCCGTCGATAAGTCGGATTGCCGCGACATCTTGCTAGGTGCGTTTGGATTGGAGGCGGTGATACCCGAATTCTTTGCGGGCTTCATCGAGGCGCTTGCCGCCTCGCACAGCATTGCGAATCGCATCTTCGGCAGCCGCGATGCCTTCGGCGACAGAAAGCACTTCCTCTTCATGTTGTCGCGGAATAACGATTATGCCGTCCGCATCGCCGCGCATGATGTCGCCCGGTGACACCCGCGCGTCGCCGATGCTGATCGTAATTTCCGTTGAATCCAACTGCACGCGATCTTTCCCCGTGCGCATCGAGTAGCTTCGGCTGTACACGGGGTAGCCAAGTTCCAGACAAAGCGCGATATCGCGGCAAGCGCCATCGATCACAGTCCCTGCGATTCCCCGCCGGTGCGCAATTTCGGTCAGGATGTCTCCCCACACCGTGGCGTTCTCGCGTCCGCCATTGTCAATCACCACCACGGAACCCGGCGCCACGTCGTCTATAAACTCGCCCACCGTGCCGGCTGGCTTTCCAACAGGACGGTAGAGCATCGTGAATGCGCGCCCAGTCAGACGAAAGCGCGGGTCGCGTGGCTTGATGTTCAGGCACTGCCCGGCGATGCCCAGCCTGTCTAGCGCGTCGCTGATCGTTGCCGTATCGAGCTTGCTCGCGCGGATAGCCGATGCGTCCTGTTTGGGTAGGGAATTGCCTGGCACGAAATTTCCTAATTGCGCAGCATATGTTCGTAGCTCGCGCCCATTACTTCTGTAATGGGCTTGCCCTCGTAAAGCGCTTTGGCCATAGCCGCTTCGCGCGCGAAGATTTCTTCCGCCGCTTGCAGGACGCGTTCGATGTTCTCCGCGGAGATGAAAACCACGCCGCTGCCATCCGCGATCGCGTAGTCTCCCGCTTTCACGTCCACGTCGCCAATCTTGACTGGCTCATTATTCGCCAACTCCACGATGCGTCCCCGCGCGGTCACAGTCGTCACGCTGCGTCCGAACACGGGGAAGTCGTGCTGGCGCGCATCGTCGATATCACGCACAGGTCCTTCCGCAATCACGCCGCCGAGCCCTCTCAACTTCGCCCCGAGCGCGAGAATCCCGCCCCACGCCGCCGCGTGGACGCCGCTTCGCTGCTCGACCACGATAATGTCTCCGGGCTGCGCGGACATGATCGCCGTTGTCCCGTTGTGCCGCACAACTCCGGAAGGCAGCGTGCCCACGCCCAGTTTCACCGTCAGCACGCGGCCCGCGATTCGGCGCGACGAGCTCAGTTGCGGCAACCCAATCACAACCCCGGTCAGTTTCAGCTTGTCGAGCGCGTCGGAAACCGCGCAAGTATCAAGCCTCTTGAGCCGTGTGACCAGATCGCCCGCCGCAGCCTCTGCTCTCATTTTTTTCTCAAATGTCCTATTGCCAGTAAACGAAGCCCATCGCGTTGCCCGTCCCGGCTTCAGTCCGGTAGCACGCGACGTAATCCACAATGGTCATCTTCTTCCCCAGTGCATTCATGCCCGAGGAAAGAGGCAGCCAGTTTCGAATCTCGCACGTATTCCCGAGCAGGTAAGACTCTGTAATCGTCGCCAGCGCGCCTTCATCACCCTCTTTCATGGCCTTCAACACGCGCTGATCGAGGTCTTCATCGATCACAAAATGTGTGAGCCCTCCCGAGCAAAACACCGCTACTTTCGCGTCTTCTTTCCAGCTTTCAATCGCTTTCATTAGCGCCCGGCCAAATTTCAGGCAGCGCGCGATTTTCGGCCGATTATTGGGGATGCCCGCGTTCAGAAACAGCGGCACGTTGGGTGGCGGGTTATCCACCATGATTCGCCGGTAGAGAAATCCAAATGCGTGGGGGATTCCGTGCTCGTGCCCGTCTGTCTTCGGCAACTGCGCTGATTCAGACACGTCGAATTCCTGATCGATCAACGATTTCACCAGATGCACACCCAGATCGGGAGATCCCGCATACTCCGCGCCTCCCGGCGGACAATGTCCCACCTCAGCGATCGCAATTCCTGGCGGGAATTTTGCCTTGGCCTCTTCCGTTTCCGGAATATTCTGGATCTTGCTTCCAGTAAAGACCAGAAACGCTGGCGTATTGTCGTCGCGGAAAAGCTCGCGCTGATCGTTTCCAACAATCACCACCGCATCCGGGCTGACCTCGCGAAATTTCGCGGCCAGCTTATCGAGAGCGCGCTGGCACGCGTCGTAGCGCTTCTTGCGTTCCTCCGGAGTAATTTTGTCTGCAAACCCCGGCTGGCGCGCCGCCAGTAGTTTTGCAAAGTCGTAGGCCTCGCCGCGATAAAAATGCTTTGGATTCTTCCGGTCCGCCTCCCCGCGCAAATGCCACATGTCGGGGGGCGTTGAAAGCATCGGCCCGTGCGACGATCC
>DASYZC010000023.1:0-3246 GCA_035949735.1 Candidatus Acidiferrales bacterium
GGTGCGGCCGAGCGGCGCATCGGCTGCTTTGAACTGGCCCACGGCGGCACTCTATTACTGGACGAAATTGGTGAAATGCCCGCGCCCACGCAGGCGAAGTTGCTCCGTGTCCTCGAGGATCACAAGATTCGCCGCCTCGGGAGCAAGGTTGAAACGCCAGTGGACGTCCGCGTCCTCGCCGCGACGAACAAGAATCCTGAACAGGCTGTCGCGAGCGGTCATTTACGGCAGGATTTATATTTTCGTCTCAATGTTTTCCACATCCACCTGCCGCCGCTACGTGAGCATAAGGAAGACTTGCAGCCTCTGGTCGATCACCTGCTGGCGGAAATATCCGCAAAGCACGGCAAGCGGGTCTCTGGCGTCGGCACGGATACGATGGACCTTTTCCGCTCCTATCCCTGGCCTGGAAACGTCCGCGAACTGCGCAACGTCTTGGAACGGGCCGTTATCGCCTCGGACCGGGGTACGATTGGCCGCCAGCATCTTCCGCCGGATTTCGGCCATGCTCCCGCAGTCGGCGCACCCGGACTTGGCGGCCTCCGCTTTCCCGTTGGAACCACTGTGGATGATGCCGAACGCGAACTGATCCTTCAGACCCTCACAGCCACCAGCCAGAACAAAACGCGAGCCGCGGAACTTCTCGGAATCAGCCTGAAGACACTTCACAACAAGCTCAAAGAATACGAGGCGGGGCGGAATAATGCGTCTCAGCCTGAAAACTAAATTCACCCTGGCGATCTCGCTGCTCGTATTGGCGGTTGTTGCCGTGGTATCGGCGTTGTACATCGCTCGCCTTACCCGCCAGACCCTGCGCCAGGCAAACGACACCGCCGCCTTCATCGCTCAACAAGTTTACGACGCCTGCGGCAACGCGCTCAAAGAGGCCGCTGAACGTGGTGAGACTCCCGCGTCGCCCGACGCGGCCGATTTACGCGAGTATGTCCGCCGCGCGTTTGACAACAGCAGTATGCTGAACTCGCTGATCGAATCCGATGTCGGAATTTCCCCCACGATTTACGAAATCACGATCAGCGATGCCGATGGCGTCGCGCTAATCTCCAGCGACGCGTCCCTTCGGGACCAAGCAGTGGCGAAGCGGCCCCCCATTAGTTCCTTGGTGCGCGGCGGTTTTTTTCGGCAGATGGGCCAGCTCTACGGACCACCCCAGACTTTCGAGTTTTCCCTGCCCTTCCAAGTGGGGACGCAGCCGTTTGGCGACATTCGCATCGGTCTTTCATCCACTCTTATCCGGGGACAGGTTTTGCCAGGCCTGCTTTCGGCCGTCTATTGGGGACTTGGCTCGGTCTTGGTGTCCACCGTGCTGGCTTTGCTGGTGAGTACCATCGCATTGGCTCCCATCGAACGCATTTCGGTTCAGCTGGACCGCATCTCGGCGGGCCAGTTTGATCCGGAACCTGTCGTCGAGCAGGGCGACGAATTCGGAATCGTAAGCACTAAGATCGTCGGAATTGGAAAGCAGTTGCGCGACGTGCGCGAAATCTTCAGCGCGCTGCGGGAAAACTTGGACCAGGTAATGAGCGGCCTCGAGGACGGCCTGCTCCTCTTCAATGCCGATGGACGCGCGGTGCTGGTGAGTCCCTCGGTTGAAAAATTCCTGGGCGTGCGCTCCAATGAACTTCGAGGCACCCACTTGGCCGAGATTTTCCCGGCGGGCCATCCTTTTCGCGATGCTTTGAACATCGAAGGAAACCGGATCGAGCCCACCGAAGGCAAAGAGATAACGATGGAGAACGGCGCGCGCTCCCGGCGCATCGGAGTAAGTGTCCAGGCCATCCGCGAGCAAGGCGTGCAAATGGGCACTCTGATCACCCTGCGAGACGTCGAGTCGCTCGAGCGCATCGGAAGCCAGCTCCAGGTTTCCGAGCGCTTGGCAGCGCTAGGTCGCGTCACGGCTGGTGTCGCGCATGAAGTCAAAAATCCGCTGAACTCCATGCGCCTCTGGCTCGAAATATTAAAGGCCAACATGCCCGTTGATCCCGAACCCCAGCAGGCCGTGAAGATGCTGGATAGCGAAATCGACCGGCTGGACCGCGCCGTGAAAACATTCCTAAACTTCACCAAACCAGTGGAGCTCAATCTGCAAGAAACAGATGCCCGCGATATTCTCGATGAAGTTCTCGACGCCGCCCGGCCATCTATCAAGGGCGCCGGACTCATCCTGAACGCTGAACGACCCTCCGAACCCCTACCCATACTGATCGATCGGCAGATTATTCATCAGGCGATCTTGAACCTTCTGCTCAACGCCTGCGATTTCACGGATTCGAATGGCACAATTGCCGTCAATTTGCGCCGCTCCGGCAACTTCGCGACCATCGAAGTACACGACTCGGGAAGGGGAATCCCTCCTGAGGACCAGAAGAAAATCTTCCAGCTCTTCTTTACCACGCGGCCAGGCGGCACCGGGATCGGTCTGGCGAATACGTTTCGGTTCATACAATTGCACAACGGAGAGATAGACTTCGAGTCGGAACCGGGTCGCGGCACTACATTTCGCGTGCAGCTCCCCCTGGTACGGGTTGCCGACGAGTCTGCTCCGAAGCTGCGTGACTTTAGCCAGCCATTTGCGGCTGGCAATCGATAAATGCCCAATCGATCGAACGTCCGCGCCGGCTTAATCGCTTTCCTGGGTGGTCTTTCGCTGTTGACCGCCGGTTGCTCCCAACAGCGGGTTCGCGCGGCCAATCCCGCAACAGCGCCGCTGCCGCCCAGCGCGGAGCGACCTATGAACGTCGCCCCTGATACCAATGCGAATCCACCGGAGAGTCCCCTGCCTCCCGCTCCCGCCATCGCCAGCTCGTCGGCGCCGCCAGTTCAAATTACGTCCGCGGAGCCAGTGGCGCCACGGAAGCCCGGCGGCGAATCGGCGGAAACGGTATCGCAACCATCCGCGCATCCCGCGGCGCCGCAAATCTCTCCTCAGATTTCCCCCGGCGATCAAGCTGCCTACGAGCGCAGGACCAATGACGATGTCTCCGTCACCCAGAAGAATCTCGATATGGCCAAGGGCAAGCAATTGAGCGCCGCCCAGCGCGATTTGATCGAGAAGATTCGCAGTTTCGTTTCTCAATCGCGCGATGTCAGTAAGGACGGCGATTGGGCTCGCGCGCAGAATCTGGCCCAGAAGGCCAGGCTGCTTTCGGCCGAGTTGATCAACTCGCTCTAACGGCGACGTACAAAATTCACCCTATTGGCTCCCGGCCCGGAGTGTGGTAATTGTTA
>DASYZC010000024.1:0-16359 GCA_035949735.1 Candidatus Acidiferrales bacterium
TAGAGGCTGTCACGCAGCGCCTTCCGATCTGGGATAGACTTGCGCCGGAAGATCCTGTTCCGCCGAATACCCTGTCGGCTCCGCTTCTGGATATAGCGCGGCATTGTCTGCGCTCTGATCCAAAGCGGCGATGGACAATCGGTGACATTGCCTCGCGTCTCAATCCCGCAGCAGCGGCGCCCCCACCGCGCCAGCCGATCGAACGGGCCCACATGTCTGCGCGGTCGCGTTACCTCATTCCTGCCGCTCTTGTCCTGTTACTGATCGTAGCAGCTGTCGCAGGCCTGAAAGTTTTTAACAGTGAGACCAAAGCGCGGCCTGAACCGACCGCCACAACTGAAACAACGCCGCCAGAACCGGGGCAAGTAGAAAACATAACGGCACCGGAGAACGATCAACCTACAAGCAACGAGAAGAAGAACCTCGACCGTGTCCCGGATGCTCCCGCACCCGTTCAGCCCAAGCAGCCGGCCAGCGTGCCGGTGACCGGGGCCTCGGGCGAGGATGTGATTCACCGGGTCATTCCAGACGCGCCACAAGGCGCTCTCGATACGATCCGGGGAACCGTGAGAGTCAGTATCAGGGTCAGCGTGACTCCCGCCGGCGAAGTATCGGAGGTGACAATCGATTCGCCGGGGCCAAGCAAGTATTTCGCAAAGCTGGCCCAGCAGGCGGCCCAACAGTGGAAATTTGCGCCCGGGATTGCAACGGATTGGATCCTGCGTTTTGAATTTTCCGCCACGGGTGTCAAGGCCTTCTCCGCGCAGGCAGCCCCCTGAGCAACTTGTCCGTGGCACCTTCAGATTAGCGGCATTCGAACTCCCGATAAAACGACGATACGCGGTCACGCACCAAGTTTTCGCGGTGCACTTTTCCCTCAGGGACCTTACAATAGGCCGCGCTCGCGCTTGCACCTGAACAGAACCTGAAATTAATCTCGGGGGAAATATCGAATGGCGGTGGAACGTACTCTTGCAATCATCAAACCGGACGCGGTGGGTCGGGCGCTTACTGGCGAAATCCTCACCCGCATCCACGCGGCAAGATTTCAGATTGTCGCCATCAAGTCGCTGCGGCTCACCAAATCAGAAGCGCAAGGTTTCTACGCCGTTCATCGCGCCCGGCCGTTCTTCGGCGAACTGACGGAATTCATGAGCTCGGGAAAAGCCGTGGTGATGGTTCTCGAAGCCGAAAGCGCCATCTCGAAATGGCGCGATACCATGGGCGCCACCGATCCGGCCAAAGCCGCGCCCGGCACGATTCGCAAGGAGCTTGGCACCAGCATCCAGTACAATTGCACGCACGGCTCAGACGCCCCGGATACCGCGGCCTTCGAAATCGCCTATTTCTTTGCAGGTTTCGATCTGATCTAATTCAATGAATGCTGACTGCTCCGTGCGGCCGGCATTAAGAGTCTGGATTTTATGAACTTCCAACGCGATTAAGCTCACAAATCACGGTTCCGAATTCGCTGACCTGTCGGAGCATGCCCGTGAAATCTACCTGCGACCAAACCGCAGTCCGTTCATCTTATAAGACTGTTGCCTAGGCGTCCCAGCAGTCTAGAATTACTTCCTGCACCAAAACGAGGATCGATCGTGGCGAAGCCAGTTTTGCTGAGTGTGGATGACGACTCCGATGTCCTCCGCGCGATCGAGCGTGACCTGCGCTCGAAGTACGGCTCTGAATACCGCGTCATAGGAACGGATTCTCCCGAAGGCGCATTGAACCTTTTAAAGCAGTTACAGCTACGGAACGACAGCGTGGCGCTGCTTCTTGCCGATCAGCGGATGCCTCATATGGATGGCGTTGCCTTTCTGCAGGAAGGAATGCGTATCTTCCCCGAGGCAAAGCGCGCATTGCTCACTGCCTACGCCGATACGAACGCTGCGATCTCCGCCATCAACGAAGCCAGCATCAACTACTTTTTCATGAAGCCCTGGGATCCTCCCTCCGAACATCTATACCCGCAATTAGATGATCTGCTCGATGATTGGCGAGCCTCATTCAGGCCGAAATTCGAGGGAATTCGGGTGTTAGGTACACGGTGGTCACCGCAGTCGTATGCGATGCGTGACTTTCTGGCGCGCAACCACGTTCCATATCAGTGGATTGATGCTGAACTCTCGGCCAATGATCCTGAAACGAAACGTCTCTTGGCTGCCCTGGGACCAGAGGCTGTGAACTTGCCGATAGTGCTCTTTCCGGACGGCACCAAGCTTCTCGAGAGCGTGCCGGCGGACGTGGCGCAGAAAGTGGGATTGCGCACGCGGGCGCAAACAAATTTTTACGACCTCGCAATCGTGGGAGGCGGACCTGCGGGACTGGCTGCCGCTGTTTACGGCGCGTCGGAGGGTCTGCACACCGTGATGATCGAGCAAGAAGCGCCTGGTGGGCAGGCGGGCATGAGTTCGCGCATCGAGAACTACCTTGGGTTTCCAACAGGGCTTAGCGGCGGCGATCTGGCGCGGCGCGCCGTAGTGCAGGCGCAGCGTTTTGGAGTTGAAATTCTCTCGCCGCAAGAGGCAGTCGGCGTACGGATCGAAGGGCCCTACCGGATCGTCAAATTGGCGGACGGGAATGAAATCTCGTGCCATGCATTGATGATCGCAACTGGAGTACAGTGGCGGCGGCTCGAAGCTCCTGGAGTCGCACGGCTGCAAGGCGCCGGTGTCTATTACGGAGGCGGAGCCACGGAAGCGCTCTCCTGCAAGGGTGAAATCGTTTACGTAGTGGGCGGCGCGAATTCTGCTGGCCAAGCGGCGATGAATTTCGCAAAGTATGCCGAGCGAGTCGTCATTGCTGTGCGCGGCGCCTCTCTATCGAGCACCATGTCGCAGTATTTGATCGACCAAATCAAAGAGACACCGAACATTCAGCTTTGGCCGCACGCCACCGTGGCCGAGGTCCACGGCGATGCGCACCTGGAAGAAATTTCCTTCCTTTGCTCCGATACCAATAGGATCGAGCGCGTGCCTGCGAGTTCGATGTTCATTTTTATTGGAGCGCTGCCGCGCACGGACTGGCTCGCGGGTATCGTCGAGCGCGACGATTACGGGTTCATCCTCACAGGCCCCGATCTCATACGCGAGGGAAAGCGCCCTAAGGATTGGGCGCTCGATAGAGATCCCTATCTGCTGGAGACAAACATTCCCGGCCTTTTCGCGGTCGGCGATGTGCGGCACGGCTCCGTGAAACGAGTAGCTTCCGGAGTCGGTGAGGGGTCGGTAGCCGTTCAGTTCATCCATCAATATTTGAGCAAAGTGTAAATGATCGATAAAACGGAACTACTTCGCGTGCCGGCGTTCACCGGTCTGCCTGACGACCAGATTGAGTGGTTTCTAAGCCAGTCGCAAGAGATGCAAATGAAGGAAGGCGATATGCCCTTCCACGCGGATGATCCCGCCGATGCAATGTTCGTCATCCTGGAGGGACAAATTCAGGCGAGGGGCGAACTCGGCGGTGAAACGGTTGTAATTACGGTGCAACCCGGTTCCGTCACCGGCGTACTGCCCTTTTCGAGAATGAAGCAGTTTACCGTGGGGATTCGGGCGCTCACCGATGGCCGCGTCCTGCGCTTTCCGGCTTCGAAGTTTCCAGATCTCATACAAAAGATGCCGGAATTGACGCAACGTCTCGTGGGTTTGATGTCAGACAGAATTCGTGAGACCACCCGTCGAGAGCAACAGCGCGACCGATTGGTTTCTTTGGGGAAGCTTTCGGCCGGTCTCGCCCATGAACTCAATAATCCCGCCTCTGCCGCCAAACGCGCCGCCAGTCAACTCCGGGATGTGCTCAAGCGAGTTAAGGAAGCAAGCCACGAATTGGGAAGGCGAGAACTGACCACTGCCCAGAAAGCGGAAATCGAAAAGCTAGAGGGGTCGTTTGTCCAAAGCGGCGAAGTTCCCTCCGATCCGCTGGCCATCAGCGACCTCGAGGACCAGATTGATTCCCTTTTGCGAAGTCACGGGCAGAGCGACTTATGGCAGATGGCGGCCGAATTGGCCCGCAGGAATGTGAGGCCCGAGGCGCTGGAATCTCTATTCGCAACCCTTGATCCTCAGACTGCGCGAGCGGCACTCGTCAGGATCGCGGCATCCGTGGAAGTGGCGACGTTGCTCAACGAAATCGAGAGTGGCATGTCGCGCATTTCCGATTTGGTCCGTGCGATCAAGGAATACACGTTCATGGACCAGGCGCCCCTGCAAAATGTGGATATCGTGAAGAGTCTGGAAACTACGCTGGTCATCATGAACCACAAGCTCAAGCAGGGAGTGAACGTGCGGCGCGATTATCAAAAGATTCCGCTGCTCGTGGATTCGTTTGGTAGTGAGTTAAATCAGGTTTGGACGAACCTGATCGATAATGCCATCGCCGCGATGGGTGGCAAAGGCGAGCTTCGAGTTCGAACATATCGCGAAGACAAGTGCGTTGTAGTGGAGATCGCCGATAACGGTTCGGGAATTCCGCCCGATATATTGCCGCATATTTTCGAGCCCTTTTTCACCACAAAAGGTGTCGGCGAAGGCACCGGGCTGGGCCTCGACACTGTCCAACGAATCGTGAAAAAGCACAGGGGCGATGTCCAGGTCAGCTCGAAACCAGGCGACACGCGCTTTCAAGTATGGCTACCGCTGGCGGACGCTTCTGATACGCCTCCGTCGTCGAAGACCTCTTAAGTCGGCAGTCACAGGAATCTTGGATTGACGGCTTCTCGAAGTTACTTGATCCCCTTTATCCACGCGAGTATCGGGCCCGAAACAGTCTTATCCGCCGTGTCTATCGAAAATACCATGGACATGTGGCTCTCGCCCTTCGCGAGCAGCAGCGTCGGGCAATGCGCCGGGCCTTCCTTGCAGAGTTCGTCGTGCAGCATCCGGTTAAAGGGCATCACTCCTCCGTCCACGGACGGATCCGCGCCGATGTCCAAATCGCCGTTGGCCAGCATGATTTTGACGGAAGTTCTCTTCAGCTCAGGCAGGTTCGATCGTGCCAACTGAGTCGCCGCATCAACGGGAGGGCCAAATCCGCCAGGGCCTCCGGGAGCGGGTGGTCCGCCGGGTTGACCCGCGGCACGGCCCGGGAGTGCGCCGTCAGTGGCCATCGCTCCCTTCGACCCGCAAGTTTTTCCGGCATTCGCAAGAACGGACATTGGATTCGATCCGCCAATGGGCGGCGGCTTCAGCGGCGCGATATCGAACGGCGCGGGAGACATGAAGATCACTCCCTTCACTCCCACTCCTTTGGGTCCGTAGAGATTTGGATGGCCGATATAAGTTCCGAGCGGGGCATTGCCCGCCGAATGGGCCCAGATGAACATGCGGTCCGGATTGCCGTGATACTTGGGAATGTTTGCTTCCACCCACTGGAGCATCGCCGAAATGTCTTTCGCGCCACCGTCCCAGCTGGGGCTCGCGTGGCGCTGCATCAGGACGCCGACCATGCCGTTCTTCGTGGCCCATCTTCCGATGTTGTCGTAGAAGGCGTTCGCTTCCTTGTCCTGAATCTCGATCTTGTTGCCCACACCGCCGGGCACATAAATCAGCACGGCACGCGAAGCCGGTCCTTTATCCGCCGTGAAAATATCCACCACGTCCATGGGACTGGGGCCGAAGGACTGATCCCGCACCACCGTGATGCCTGGATACAACGGTGTCTTGTCGCTCGTGATGTCGTTTACGGGCATCAGGGGCCGGTACAGCTTCGCCGTGCACGGTGGATCGACGATATGCCCCATCTTCACCAATTCTGACTCGATGTTCGCGGGCACCTGGGCCATCGCTACGCCGGCCGCGAGCGAGGTCGCCAAAACCACGCCAAGCACGAACAGCAACACTCGCACACCATATCGCCTCAAACTCATTTTTCCTTCTCCTCGACTCTCATCGCCGATTAGAAGCAACTTCTGCGGCGTCTCGATCAAGCCGTGCCGCGGGCCGATCGCCGCTTCGCGACTGGACGATTCGCACTCGCCCGCCACTCAATAACACGCTTGCGCTCTTCTCGCCAGCCTTTTTGTCACTACCGGTGGAAGCCCCCTGCTTTAGCAGGGGGTAACTCCTGCCTCAATTTCAATTGGGCTTTAGCCCCGGCCACAGCGGTCGTCATTCTGTCTATAACGATGTCGGCCCTGTCAAGACAAACCTGTCCGTTCGAGCAAAGCCTCTCAGGTAACCTCGATGCGGCCCCAACTTGGCAGTTCCCGCCGGCCGAGCATCACCTCCGCAGCCCATGCTCCAAGATAGACCGACAGCGCCACTCCGTGCCCTGCGAAAATACCGAGGACGACCCCATTTGCGTTTTCCGGGTGATAGCCGAAGACCGGGTGGAAATTCTCTCGGAAGGCTATGGGGCCTCCCCATTTGTGCGTGAACCGTGCCTTGGCCAGCGCGGGATGCAGCGCGTGAACCCGCTTTTCAAATGAAGTAAACATTTCCGCCGCTCGCCCGTTCGAAACATCTACGTCCTCAAGTTCGCCCGACCGCGGCGCGTCCACCAGCCCCGCTCCCCAGACGATCGACCGATCGCCACAGACTCGGCCCCACAAATACGGAAAATCGATCGTATAGAAAGGCTTCCGCGTTCCGAGCCCCATTTCTTTCAAGTCTTTCTCGCTCATCGGAGCAGTCCGCGCCGCAAGAGTAAGTTTCGGTTGTACGGCGGACTTGCTTAGGCCGGAAATTTCAAGCGAAAGTGCATTCGTCGCCAGAAGAATTTTCCCCGCGCGCAGGCAGCCGTCGGCAAGATGCAATGTCGGCGGATCAGCCCATTCGATTTTGTGAACGCCGCAGTTTTCGGCGATCAACGCTCCCGAGCGCACGGCGGCGCGTGCGAGTCCGCTGACCTGTTTTCCCGGGTCGAGCGTTCCACCGGGAACGGTTCCTGTCACCCGGATCTCCCGAGAATCGAAGTCTCGCCACTGGATCGGAGACTCGCCTTTGAGTGGCCGCGCATTGTCGGAACGCTTAGCGTGCTCGCTGTGCGCAATCTCCCGCGCGCCGGGGAGCGAAAGATCGGACTCAACGCGGAGCTTGCGGAGAATCTTTCTTAGTCCGGCGAGAACATCGCCCAGACCAGGCAGATCTCCTGCGGCGGATTCGCTGAGGACCAAGCCTCCTGTGCGTCCGCTAGCGCCGTTTCCGATACGCCCTGCTTCGAGGACGATGACCGATTTCTCCGGAGCCAGAATGCGCAACCAGGCAGCAGCGGCAAGGCCGGCGAAGCCCGCGCCCACCACTGCGAAATCCACGGAGGAAGGCAGTGAATGCTTCGGCGGGGTGAAGTCGATTTTCCAGGGCGGAACGCCCCAAAGATCGCGCGCTTGGGAGCGGGACATAGCAGAGATTGGATGCAGCAAGCGGATTCGAAGTCCGAAGTTGAGGTGGAAAGGTTGAAAGCCACAGCCCTTCACTCTCACTCGCCTAAAAAATGCTTTCCGTCCAATCCTGCAGCGTGTGCTTCACGTGGCCCATGAACTGGTGCGCCACGGCGCCATCAACCGCGCGATGATCATAGGAAAGCGTCAGATAAACCATCGAACGAATGGCGATCGCATCATCGATTACTACCGGGCGCTTCTCAATCGTGCCTAATCCCAGAATTGCAACGTTCGGCTGATTGATCACCGGGAGTCCGAACAATCCGCCGAAGACGCCGGGATTTGTGATTGAAAAGGTACTCTCTGTTACTTCCTCGGGCTTCAGTTTTTTCGAGCGGGCGCGCTCGGCCAGGTCGGTGACAGCGCGCGCAAGACCGAAAAAGTTCTTCTCTTCAGCATTCTTGATTACGGGGACAATAAGTCCCCAATCGAGCGCTACGGCGATGCCAATATTGCATTCTTTATGCAAAACAATGTTCGTACCATCAACCGACGAATTCGCCGTAGGGAATGCTCGCAGCGCCTCCACCGCCGCGCGGATGAAAAACGGCATGAAGGTCAGCTTGGTTCCCGATTCCTTTTCGAACTTGTCCTTCTCGTTTGCGCGCAGCTTGGCGATACCCGTTACGTCCGCTTCTTCCACCGAATAGACGTGCGGTGAAACGCGCTTCGAAAGCACCATGTGCTCGGCGATTTTCTGCCGCATGTTGGACATGGGCTGTACTTCGTAGTGGCCGAAGTAAATCCGTTCGCGCGGCACGCCGACCTCAAGCGAAGGTCGCGAAGGCGCGCCCGAAGGCCCAGGACCCGGCGCGGCAGTTGCGGTCGCGCCGCCCTCAGCGGCCGCCAAGATGTCGCGCTTGCTCACGCGGCCCCCCGAGCCAGTTCCCGGCACCTGACTCAAATCAATCTGATTTTCCCGGGCGATGCGCCGAACAAGCGGCGAGCTTCGGATCTTGTCGCCACCATTATGCCGCGAAGGCTGCGCAGGGCTTGGAACCGCAGCCGGGGCAGACGCTTTCGCGGGCATAGGAGCAGCGGATGGAGCGAGCGCTGGCTTCGAAGCTGCAGGCTTCCCGGCGGGCGCTGATGCCGCGCTTGCGGGAGCGTTGGCCGTCGAAGTCGGCTTGGCGGATGAAGGAGCGGCCGGTTGGCTCGGCACGGCCGCTGCGTCGATCAGGGCCACGACCGTCTGAATTGGGACGGTTTGGCCCTCATTCACTTTGATTTCCTTTAGCACGCCCGCGGACGGGGACGGAATTTCAGCATCGACCTTGTCGGTTGAGATTTCGAAGAGCGGCTCGTCGCGCTCTATTTTGTCACCGGGCTTTTTTAGCCACTTGGTGATGGTGCCTTCGAAGATGCTTTCACCCATCTGGGGCATGATGACATCGACGGCCATAACTAATCCTCCGATAAACGTTCGACTTCTCGGTCAAGAAATCGACCGAAAGCCTTGAAGCTTCGGGGCCCGGAAACTGTGACGGGTAGCGGGTATCCCGATCCTTTGTTTTCATTAGGTTACAGTAATTTCTACTCGACAGCTGTAACGAGCAGAATTCATGTTGCCCTAATGTCCGGGTGGCCGTCTCGGGTTCCGATAACCCCGGCGGAACGACCCGGCAAACGCTAAATGTGAACCGATCTACTCAGTTCCATCTTAATGCACGAAGGCAGAAGTGCAAGTAGGAAGGTGTGTGGACTTTTACTCAGGCAGGACTCAGACATTCCTCATGCCAGACACCAGGTATTCCTTCGAGGGTGTAAATCTCATCGCCGCCGTGGAAGAACTCGATGTTCGTGACCTTGGCAACTTGCCCCGCATATTCGACCTGCTCGGGCTCCAGTTCGTTGTGATACTGGCCAGCCTCAAGGAAGCTCTCCAAGAAAGCGCGGTCCGCGATGCGAACCTCGGACCCGACTTCGAACTCGGCTTTATTCAACCCCTTCGTTTTTCCCAAGGCGCCATACCTGCTTTCTTCCCGATTAGACTCTGTGCGTCGATAGTTGGATACATTGATCGTAGACGGCGGAGGCGATTCTTTCGATGCATCTCCAAGGCTCGATGATCTTCCGAGCGACTCTCGCCGGGGCCGCTAGTATTTTGCCAATTCCCGGGCCGCAGCGGTAACTTTTTCGGCGTTGGGTAGAAACCGCTCCTCGAGTGGCGGAGCGTAGGGCACCGGCGTATCAAGCGCGGTGACACGGGTGATTGGCCCGTCCAAATCCCCGAAAGCACTCTCACATACGATGGCGGCGATCTCTCCGGCGATACCTCCGGTGCGCGTGTCTTCGTGAACAATCAGCAGCTTATTCGTTTTTTTCACCGAAGCCAGAATGGCGTCGCGATCCAAAGGCAAAAGCGTCCGCAAATCGATCACTTCCGCTTCGATCCCCTCTTTTGAGAGCTGCTGGGCGGCGTCGAGCGCAGGCAGCATCATGGCCGCGTAACTCAGTATGGTGAGATCCTTTCCTTCGCGGCGGACTACAGCTTTGCCGAGAGGCACGGTGTAGTCCTCGGACGGCAACTCTTCCTTGAGCCTTCGATAAAGGAATTTATGCTCGAAGAACAAGACGGGGTTGTTATCCCGAATTGCGGACTTGAGCAAACCCTTGGCATCGTAAGGCGTGGAAGGATACACGACCTTCAATCCGGGTGTGTGGACGAAATACATTTCCGGATTCGCAGAATGAAACGGTCCGCCGTGAACACCGCCTCCGGAAGGTCCCCGCACGACGATGGGAACAGGCGCGCCCCACCGGTAGTGGGATTTGGCGACAAAGTTCGTGACCTGATTGAAGCAGCAGGCGATGAAGTCGATGAACTGCATTTCGACGACGGGGCGCAGTCCCAGATAACTCATACCGCAAGCCGCTCCAACAATTGCCGTCTCGCTAATGGGTGTATCCATCACGCGCTCGGGTCCAAATCTTGCGAGGAGACCTTCGGTGGCCTTGAATGCGCCACCATAGACTCCAATATCTTCTCCCAGAGTCACAACCGCAGGGTCGCGCTCCATTTCCTCAAAAAGGGCGGCACGGATCGCTTCGAGCATGGTGATTTCGGGCATCAGCGCCTCCGCCTTTTGTGCGGCTTGTGGTGTCGCGGGGGCCGCTCGGCAACTTTCTCGCGCCGTTCGAGTTCGACCGAACGATCTTTGGGTCCGCGTCCGAACGGAACTCGAAGCGGAACTTGCCTTTCGATTTGGGTTTCGGTGGAGGGCAAATCGTCAGAGGAATTCGCGCCGTTACCGTGACGATTTCCATGTTGGGTGGCCAGTGCGGGAGCGACCGAACTCCTGAATGCACCGAAGTCCGCGACTCTCCAAACCGCTTCGACGCTTGAGGCGGGCGGCGTCACTTCTTTCTTGGGACGCTGCCAGTTTGCTTCGATTGTGTGGCAGCCTTCGCAATAAGCGCCCTGCTCCGCGAGTTCGGGAGGCGGCATGGGCGATTCCTCGGCAAACTTTTGGTCTTCATCCAATTCGCGTTCAATGCGGGCGTCGACTTCAGGTTTTTTCGCCGAGTCCCAAAGATGATGCTCCGTAAGATACTTCTCATAGCGCGCGATGGGATCTTGCGTCTTCCAGTAATCGAACATTTCCTTAGGGACGTACTCGGCTGCGTCATGCTGGGCGTGCCCCTTCATGCGCATGGTTTTCACTTCGAGCACGCACGGGCCGCGGCCGGCGCGGCATTGGTCCACGGCGGTTTTCGCGGCATCGTACACGGCGATCACGTCGTTACCGTCCAGACTTTTGCTTGCGATGCCATAGGCGGCAGCACGGTCGGCAAGATTTTTGAGCGGCACCTGCCGCGCGACTGGCGTCGAATAAGCCCACTGATTGTTTTCGATGATCAGGACAAAGGGCGCGTGCTGCTGGGCCGCCAGGTTCAAGCCTTCGTGAAATGCGCCGGTGGAGCTGCCACCGTCGCCAATCCAGGTCATGGCGACAATATTCTGACCGAGATAGCGGCCGGCCATGGCGACGCCGGTCATCACTGGAATCAGATCGCCCAGCATCGAGATCGGCGAAACCACGTGACGCGTCTTCAAATCGCCAAAGTGGCTAGTTCCGTCTTTGCCCTGTGTGGGCGAAGTGTATTTCGCCATGTGCTGGGTGAAAATGTCGCGGGGCTTGAATCCCTTCACTAGCAGCGAGCCAATATTGCGGATCATGGGCGCCAGCCAATCGCGGGGCTCGAGCGCGTAGGCCGTGCCAATCGAGACTGCCTCCTGGCCGAGGCTCGAATAGACGCCGCCCACAATTTTGTTTTGGCGAAAGAGTCTGACGAGGCGGTCTTCCAGCCGGCGATTGAGCAGCATGAAATAGTAAAGATCGAGGTATCGGTCGCGAGTGAGCGCGGAAGTTGTCAATTTGTCCGACATTTGGTTTCGGTCACTCCTACATCCAAGAGAGATTCTTCGACTCCGTGACCGGACGTCCCGCGAGAGCGGGACGAAAGGCAAAGGCGTCCGGTGACTCCGCTCAGAATGACGACTTGCGGCCAAAGATCCGAACTGGGCGGGTTACCGCTCCTTTAACCTTAAACCATTGTGGATTCGATTGTCTGGGATAAATTCGGCGCGGCCCTCAGGGTCTCCTCCAGCAACTGCGGACTCACGGTGACCAGTTCGTGCTCGAATATCTTGGAGAAATGCAGGGTGATGCGCCCGCGTGCTTCCTCGATGGGCACATAACGGTAGAGGGCACGTTGGAGCGAGGTAACGCGCTTATCAGCGATGCCGCAGGGAACGATCAGATCGAAATAGCGCAGATCCGTCGAAACATTGTACGCGAAGCCGTGCGAAGTAACCCAGCGACTCAGGTGCACGCCGAGCGCCCCCAACTTTTCCTCTCCTGAAGGCAAATCGATCCAGACGCCGTGCTGGCCTTCGACGCGGTGGGCGGCGATGCCGAAATCGGCGGTAGTGCGGATCATGACTTCCTCGAGTTGTTCGACGTACCAACGAACGTCGCGGCGATGTTCGGTTAAATCCAGAATTGGATAGCCGACGATTTGGCCGGGGCCATGGTAGGTGATATCGCCACCGCGGTTTGTCGGATGGAGTTCGGCGTTCATTTGGGCTAGCAACTGATTGCTAGCGAGCAAATGGTCGCGCTTGGCGTTGCGGCCGAGGGTGATGACGTGGGGATGCTCGCAAAGCAGCAGCGCGTCTGGAATCACGCGGGCCTTGCGGGCCTCGACCACCTGCCTCTGCAATTCGCAGGCGGGGCCGTAGGGGATCGAACCCCGGTCGACTACCCAACAAGTTTTGTGGCTCTGCGTCACAGTTCCCTCGGGCGAGATCGAAGAGAGGTCCTTCGACTTCACGTCCCGTGCGGAGATCGAAAGGCACGATCTCCAGAAACCCAAAGGCGCGGGACGTTCCGCTCAGGATGACGAAAACAGCATACTAATAGTTAATTGAGAGGCCGCGGACGGCGTTGAAGGCGTCGCCCATGCCCTCCCAAACAGTTGGATGCGCGTGGATCATGGTTGCCATGTCGTCGAGCGTGGCTTCCATCCCCAACGCAGTAACGGCTTCGGCGATGATCTCGGTGGTCAGCGGCCCGATCGCGTGAACGCCGAGGACTTCGCCATACTTCGCTTCCGATACAACTTTGATGAACCCTTCGTGCTGGCCAAGGATGGTGGCTTTGCTATTCGCGAGGAATGGGAACTTGCCGGTCTTCACGTCGAAGCCAGCCTCACGCGCCTGCTTTTCAGTCAAGCCGACTGAGCCGATCTGCGGCTCGCAGTATGTGCAAGCGGGGCAGCGCTTCTTGTTGAAAGGCTGGACGTCTTTTCCGGCCATGCGGCCGACCGCGATGATGCCTTCCATCGAGGCCGCATGGGCGAGCTGAGGGAGTCCCGCAACGATGTCGCCGATAGCATAGAGGCTCGGCTCGGCGGTTTCCAGATACTCGTTGGCGTGGACGTAGCCACGCTCGAGCTTGACCTTGGTTTTCTCGAGGCCGATGTTTTCGGTGAGCGGGCGGCGGCCGACGGCGATGAGGACGGTTTCCGCCGCAACAGACTGGGCCTTTCCCGTTTTGTCCTTGAAGGTGACGGTCGCGCCCTTAGCGTCTTTCTTGACGGATTCGACGTTGGCATTGGTCTCGACACGGATGCCCTTTTTCTTAAAGGCTTTTTCAAGTTCGGGGGAAATATCCTCGTCCTCGAGGGGAACGATGCGAGGGAGGGCTTCGAGGAGCGTGACATCCGTGCCGAAGGTGCGAAATACGGAGGCAAACTCGACACCGACCGCGCCACATCCGACTACCACGAGCGACTTGGGAATGGCCGGCAACTGGAGAATTTCGCGATTGGTCAGGATGGTCTTGCCGTCAATTTCGATGCCGGGAAGAGAGCGAGCTTCCGAGCCGGTTGCGATCATCGTGTAGGTAGTTTCAATGTCGGTGGTTTTGCCGTCTTTTTCGACGGAAATTCGTCCGGGACCGGCGATGCGGCCCCAGCCAGTGATGGAATCGACCTTGTTTTTCTTGAAGAGTATGCTGATTCCGCCCGCATGTTTTTTAACGATTTTGTCTTTGCGGGCCAGCATGGCGTCCCAATTGATTTTGACGTCTTTCGCTTCAAACCCAAATTCCTCGGCGCGCTGAAAGTAGTCGTAAATATCGGCGTGGTGCAAAAATACCTTGGTGGGAATGCAGCCAACATGCAGGCAGGTGCCGCCGAGAAACGGATCCTTTTCGATTACGGCTGTCTTGAGCCCCCACTGGCTCGCGCGAATCGCCGCGACATATCCGCCGGGACCGCTCCCGATGATCACGAGATCATATTTGGCCAAGCAATTTCTCCCTTGTTTTGCAGTTGATTGACGGCAATCGGGCACTCATCCTGCTTGGAAGGACGTTTGACGACGGCAGCTCGTCCAGGCGCAGCAGAATCAGGATTTTAGCAGCGGGGGATAGCCGCCGCAACCGGGAGGGCCGACTTTTGCAGCCCGGAACTTCCCTTATAGGCATAGACGGGAAACGCGACTAGAATATTTCCGTCCTCGTAGGCGACGATCACCCGTGCGGGAGCAGGCCCTGGAGCCAATACTCAAGACCGAAGACCTTTGGAAAGTATACCGGACCGGCAAGGTGGACGTGCCGGCCCTGCGCGGCGTGAGTATTGAGATACTTCCGGGCGAATTTGTCTCGATCATGGGGCCATCGGGATGTGGAAAATCCACACTCCTACACGTGATCGGTGGCCTCGCTCAGGCGACCCGCGGACGGGTCTTGCTCGACGGAAATGACCTCACCGAAATGAGCGATGCCGCGCGCACGTTGTTGCGCCGCCACAAAGTAGGTTTTGTGTTCCAGAGATTCAATCTGCTACCCTCGCTCGACGCTTATCACAATATTGCCCTGGCCCAGCACATCCACGGGAACGGCTTCGACCCTCATCGGTTTGAGGCTGTTGCGGGGCTACTGGGCATCAAAGAGCGCTTAGGCCATAAACCTTCGGAGCTTTCGGGCGGGGAACAGCAGCGCGTGGCGCTGGCTCGCGCAATCATCAGCGAGCCGAAGATCGTCCTTGCGGACGAGCCAACGGGAAATCTGGACACCAAGAGCTCCGATTCCGTTCTCGCCTTGCTTCGGCAGCTCAATAGAGACCTCGGCCAAACCATCGTGATGATCACCCACAATCCGGACGCAGCGACCTACGGCAATCGCGTGTTGCACATGCGCGATGGGATGGTCGTGAATGGATCGGGTCCGCACTAGTCAGATGGGCCGACTTTGGCAAGGCATCGTGAGCACGGTTTTTTGGGCCTACGAGCGCGGGAGCTGGCCTTACGATATTCTGGTTGTCGCCATCCTTGTGTTTGTGTTGGCGACACCGAGATCGTGGTTCCGCGATGAACCAAGGCAGAGCTTGATCGCAAGTTCGAGCGTGCATCTGGTATCCGCGGATGAAGGAAACCGGACCCGCACGTATCGGCTCGATGCCGGAATTCTTTCGCGGGACAAGCGCACGACGCGCCCCACGCCGGAACTGGAGCGCGAAGCACACGACATGTTGGGGAGGACGGTAGTCGATCTACGAGATCGAACTTTCCAAGTGGTGCGAATTGAACCTGCTCTTGCGGGCGATGGTTCGGTTCTCTATTACGATGTGATCGTGCACCTTTAGGAGACAATTGTTTCGCACTCGGCGAATATGAGAACAGAAAACATGACAGGCGGCGGACAATACAATCGGCCAACGCGCGAACGCATCGAAAGTGCCATTCGGGATTTGAAATCACTGCTTGGCACGCGAGCGAGCGCGGCAGAATCCATTCGTGAACACCACAGCCACGGTGAGTCATACCATCCCGCGGCCCTGCCGGATGTTGTCTGCTTTCCGCATTCCACCGAGGAAGTCAGCGAAATCCTCAAGATCAGCGCGAAGTATCAGGTGCCTGTGATTCCCTTTGGAGCGGGCACATCCATGGAAGCGCAGGTGAACGCGATTTATGGCGGCATCACAATTGACATGCGCGAAATGAATAAGGTCGTGCGAATCAGTCCCGAGGATTTGCAGGCGACCGTGGAAGCGGGGATGCCGCGCAAGCAACTCAGTAAAGCTTTGGAGAATACTGGCTTTACTTTTTTTATCGATCCAGGCGCCGATGCGACGATCGGCGGAATGGCCTCAACGCGGGCTTCGGGCACGACGGCGGTCCGTTACGGCACGATGCGGGAAAACGTAATGGCTTTGACCGTGGTGCTGGCGGACGGACGCATCATCAAGACGGGCACGGCTGCGCGCAAGTCCGCCGCAGGCTATGACCTGACTCGGCTTTTTGTGGGCGCCGAGGGAACGCTAGGCGTGATCACGGAAGTCACGCTTCGCCTGCACCCGTTGCCCGAGGCGGTTGCGGCAGCCTGTTGCACTTTTAATACGATTCGAGACGCCGTCGAGACCGCGATTGAAACCATTCAACTCGGCGTGGCGGTGGCGCGAATCGAGCTAAT
>DASYZC010000025.1:0-19746 GCA_035949735.1 Candidatus Acidiferrales bacterium
ACACAAAGACCATCAGAGCCCCTGGCAGATCATCGAGCGCCTCGCTCCACGCTCGCCTCTCGAACTCTGCTTGCTTCCTCCCGTCTTCCTGGATTATTACCTCAACGACTCAGGGGGATACGATGTGCCCCGGCAGCCCTATGCGGCCAAAACTGTGGCCAAAACTGGCAGTGGATCAGTTTCCGATTACTCAGTTTATCAAGCCTCGAGACCTCTTCGGGTGTTAGGCTTCGTCTCGACCCGAGGATGTCGCAATGCATAAACGTAACCGTCGCTGGTCAGAACATAGATCGTGTTCCCTTTCACATCGACTGGCCCGTTCCCTGCAGGGCGGCTGTTTCGTTGGATCTTCCACACTAAGTCGCCGGTGTCAGGTTGCCTGACATCAATTCCTTCGAGGTGGGAAACGTAAATCAGTTTCTTTTCAGTTGAGTAATGCAGGATCGAGACGAACGCTCGACAAGTTTCTGTAAATTGAATTCCCCGTTCGCTGAGGCCCACCAGTCTCACATCCCCACTCGGCGGCCATTCGCCCTTGAGAATGACAATGATACCTTCGGGTGTACATTCTGCTTCGCTGACTCCGTCGGGCTTCCAAGAGAACTTACGCACGACTTTGCCGCTTTCAGGCTTCAGCAGGTAGATCGAATCCGTAACGACGGCCAATAGATTTCGACACGGAATCGGGCCAAACACCGAAGGCCCGTCCAACCTACGAACCCATGCTCGTTTTCCGGAATTTGTGTCATAGGCCGCTGCCATCTTTGCATTCGTCCCAAATATCGCTAAGTTTTTGACGATGACGGGTGTTGAATTCAAGTCGCAATTTTTTGCTTTGTTCGTGCGCTTTTTCCAGCGCGTGTCGCCGGTTCGAAAGTCCAAACAATATAGGTAGCCACACCTATCACCAATAAATACGCTGTCTCGATGAATCGTAGGGGATGAGTAGAGCGATTCTCCGGAGTCCCCGTAGGGACAGAAGGACCAAATGGTCTGGCCCGTCTTGGCTTCCAATGCGTACAGCGTATTCGCCGTTTTTGCAAACAACGTCCCTTGTGAAAGGTGAACGGAAGCACCACCAAAGCGGGGAATCTCACGACGCCAGATCAACTTTCCGGTCTTTCGATCCAAGGCACAGATAGCACCGGGAGAAAAGACTGACACGTAAACCACGCCTCCTATAACTAGCGGATTGGGGCGGTTATTGGAGGGCGGAAGGATGGCGTGTTTTGCGTTTGGTAGTCGCGTTCGCCAAATGCGGAGCTCGTCGAAGTGAGAACTGGCAATCGCAGCGGCCTTAGCGCGTGTCATTAGAATCGAATACCACAGGTTGCTAAATTATAGTGCCTGGTTAGGTGGATTACCGGAAACTGCTCCACTACCGCAAAACTGTGTCAGCAACAGGTTTCCATCCTGGTGAAGAGAATGGATGGATTTAAGTCATCGCAGAAGGTCTTCGAGCTGCACCTTGGCATCGGTCTTTGCGTCGCGGTATTTCACGATCACTGGGGTGTAGAGCGAGAGATTCCAATCCTTCCCGCGTTCATGGGGAATGGCGCGTGCGCCCGCTACCACCACTGCGTCCTCCGGTATCACCAATGGCTCGTCGCCGTCAGCGCTCGCGCTATGCACCTCGCCCGTCACGATGTCGTACACCGGCGTCGAACGATTCAGAATTGTCCCCGTCCCGAGCACCGCGCGTCGCTTCACCACCGTGCCTTCATAAATCCCGCAATTGCCGCCGATCAGCGCTTCGTCCTCGATAATCACCGGTAGAGCTCCGACCGGCTCGAGCACACCGCCAATTTGCGCCGCAGCCGAGATGTGGCATTTGCGCCCAATCTGCGCGCAGCTTCCCACTAGAGCGTGCGAATCCACCATCGTGCCTTCGTCCACATACGCACCCACGTTGATGAACATCGGTGGCATGCAGGTGACGCCCTTTCCGATATAGCAGCCATCTCGCACACTCGACCCGCCCGGCACGATCCGCACTCCCGAGTCCGTTGCAAAACGTTTCACTGGATATGTGGACTTGTCGAAGAATGGCTGCTTCGCTGCGTCGATTGACATATCCACGATCGCGCCCATCCGAAATCCCAGCAAAATGCCTTTTTTTACCCACGCGTTCACTCGCCAGCCGCTTCGAGACGCCGCATCGGGCTCCGCCGCGCGCACCTCTCCCGCATTAAGGGCTTCTTTGAACTGTTGAAACAGGCGGTGGTCGTCCTTGCTGTACCGCGTCGGATTTTCGTCAAACAGCCGCTCGATCTCAGCGCGTAGCATAGGCCTGCTGGACCAGCCCAACTGCTTCGAGCGCGCCGCGAATCTTCGCCAGATTGTCCGGCTTCGGCGCCACTATCGGCAGCCGCCAGACTGGCTCCAACAGTCCCATCAGCGCCATCGCCGCTTTCACCGGACCGGGATTCGTCTCGAGGAAGTTCGCCTCCATCAACCGCGCATACCGCTTGTGAATTTCGCGCGCAGCAGCAAAATCGTTCGCCAGCGCGAGCTGTACGAGCTTCACCATCTCTGCCGGAATTTCGTTGGACGAAACTGAAATGACGCCACGTCCGCCCAGCGCCATCAGCGGCAGCGTGATTGCATCGTCACCCGACAACACTAGAAATCCCTGGGGCACCTTATCGAGAATCGCGGCCATCTGCGAAATATTTCCGGACGCTTCCTTTACAGCCAGAATATTCTCGATCTCGGCCAGCCGGACCAAAGTAGCCGGCTCGATGTTGACGCCCGTGCGGCCCGGAATGTTGTAGAGAATAATCGGCAACGAAATCGCCTCAGCAATTGCCTTGTAATGCTGATACAGCCCTTCCTGCGTCGGCTTGTTGTAATAAGGCGTTACCGAGAGAATTCCGCTCGCGCCGAGTGCCTGAAATTCGCGGGCCATTTCGATCACGTGCGCCGTATTGGCCCCGCCGGCGCCCGCCACCACCGGCATTTTGGAGCGCCGCGCTTCTTCAATCGTGACCTCCACTAGCCGCAGTTGCTCCTCGCGGCTCAGCGTTGGGCTTTCGCCCGTGGTGCCGCAAGGGACCAGGAAACTAATCCCTGCATCGATCTGCCGCCGCACCAGGCGCCTCAGCGCATCTTCATCGAGCGAAAGGTCCCGCCGAAACGGAGTCACCAGCGCGGTGCCGCATCCCGTAAACATTTGCCTGCCTCCTTCCGACAACATTACTCCAGTTCGTTCACAATCTCCCGAAAGTCGAAAAAGCCCTTTTTACCGACAATCCATCGCGCCGCGCGCAGCGCCCCTCGCGCAAAACCCTCCCGGCTGCGGGCTGTGTGGCGGATGGTTATCGTATCGGCTGCGGAATCAAATCCAACCTCATGCGTGCCGGGATGTGCGCCGGCACGGCTGCTGCTCGTATCGATTCGCTTCTCGTAACCGCTCTGTTTCATTTTTTCGACGAGCGTGAGCAGTGTGCCCGAAGGCGCGTCTTTTTTCGTCGCGTGATGGATTTCCCATGCCCACGCGCCATATTCCGGTTGGTGCGCGAACAGCCGGGCTGCCTCGGCAACAATTTTATTGAACAGGCTGACCCCTACCGAAAAGTTGGGACTCCAAACCAGTCCCGTCCCGCCGCGCTCGACGGCCGCTCGCGCCCGTTCGATTTCGCCGAACCATCCTGTAGTTCCAATCACGGCGTTCACTCCCAAGCGCGCCAGCCGTTCAATATTTTCAGGTGCCGCCGCCGGAGTTGAAAATTCCATGGCGGCATCGATTCCCCGAAAATTCTCTTTCGTCAGTCCCTCGAATTTTGCGTTGTTATCCACGTCCAGTCGCAGCTTTACGTCGCATCCGTATTCCGGAGCGAGTTGCTCGATCAAGCGCCCCATTTTCCCGTACCCGATAATCGCAAGGTTCATTCCGCAGTTCCCGGCGTGCTCTTCAATATACTTGCCTCCTGATGCGCCGTTGCCTTATGCCGTCATCCTAAGCGGAGTTCGCGCGCTTAGTTGGTCTTCCCGCGGTTTGTGCGGGCGCGCGCAAGAAGGGCTCCCGGGTCGACGGTTAGTCGAGCCCGGGAGATCAGTTGTCGAAGGACCTCTCTTCGATTCCCGCCAGGCCGTGACGTCTGCCATTTCCGTTGCCACCGCAGCACTACTCGCCCGCTACCAGCGAACTTTTATCAGGGCCGTCCTCTAGCCGGTGGCCAGCAACGTCCTGACCACGCCAGCATACATCTCGACGGCTTCTACCAAATCGCGCTTCGATATCCGCTCTTCCAGCGTGTGTGCCACGTGAATGCTCCCGGGCCCCAGCAACAGCGGCTTGCCCCAACTGGTTCCGAACACCGGCACATCCGTGGTGTAGGATACAACCGTCGTGGGCATTCCATCGACGTTTTGAAATTGAATCGGCGGTATGCACAGGATTTCTTTCACCTGCACACGTCTCCCGGCCAGGCGGGCGAAAGCCTCCCGCAGCGGCCCTGGATCGCCTACCAGCCGCACGAGAATTTCGGCCTTGGCGGCGTCCGCAATCACGTTCGGTGCACGGCCTCCCGAAATCGTTCCGATGTTGATTGTGCACGGGCCAAGCAACTCGTCGTGCGGCAGCGGCATGCGCCGCACGGCATCCAGCGAATCCAACAGCGCCTCGATCGCTGATTCACCCAGCTCGGGATAGGCGGAGTGCGCCATCCTCCCGCGCGCCTCGATTTCAAAGCGCAGAATCCCTTTTGAGGCAAGCGCCAACTTATTCTCCGTCGGTTCTCCGTTCACAAGGTACTTCGAGCCGCGAGGTGCGCGCGCCGCCCCCTCGGCACCCTTGCTGTTGCGTTCCTCTCCTACCACAAACAGCAGAGCGAAGTTCCTCAGTCCCTCGCCAAGAAGTTTTTCGGCCGCGCCGGTCATCGACGCGATGATGCCCTTCGCATCGCACGCGCCCCGCCCCCAAACGAAATCCTCGTCCTCGCGCGATGCAACGAAGGGCGGTACGGTGTCCATGTGCGTTGAGAGCGTCACCACGGGATTTCCCCAGCACGCCAGCACGTTGAATCGGCCGGGCTCGACTTCCATCTTCTCGACGCTTCCGCTGGTGCCCGCCGCGAGCTTGGTGAGGTGGTCGTGCAAGTACGCCCCTACATTCCCCTCGTTTTCCGTGATCGATTCGATATCGACCAGCGCCCGGGTTAGTTCAATCACATTCATCCGTCGTGCTTTTCCCCTTTCCGCCAGCCTCCTACCCGGAATCGTCATCCTGAGCGAAGACCCGCGCCTTTTTCCTCCGCGCGGTCTTTGCGCGGCGCGGGCCGCAGCCGAAGGATCTCTCTTCGGTGGCACCCCGAGCTCCGTCTACTTGCAAACGGGTGACCCAGCAAATCGATTTGATGGAGCGGAAAGAGAAGGAAGGATACGCGAAACAGCCGACCGCGTCTTCACTCCTCGATAGCGCTCCACCCGCTTTTGAACGGATGACAGTGAACAGGCCTTTCAGCCTATCCCCCAATCGTTTCGATTGCAGTATCGAAACGATTTCGGCGGAGCATGGTGCTCAATCGCCCCTTTCGCCCGGCTTCCGAACCTGCTCGGAAACTCCAACCCGGCTACTCCTGGCCTCCGCGCCTCTACCAAGAACACACTGAGTCTATTCGCGGGCCACACCCGAGTCAAGGAGCGGTGGTGTCATGTCGCTAGCAAGCCATACAAGCTCCGATAACCAGGATGACGCCGAACCTTGTTTCGCCCGCGCGCCGGAAGACGGGTTTAGCCTCCCCATTTTTGCAATAATTGCGTCTTAAGAGCTTCTAGCTCGATGGTTCTAATGCGTCAAACTCGATGGATCGGGAACGACATACTCGACACATTTTTTGTCGCGATAGGTTCGGTATCGACATTGCCTTCGACTTTCGCTACCGTTCGAGATCGCTCGACGGTGATTTGATGATTCCAATGCTGAGATTTGCGAAGGTCTTGGCTCTAGGCGCGTGGATTGGGGCGATTATCTATTTCGCCGCTGTGGTGACTCAGGGCGCATTCGCGGTGTCGCCGAACCGCGATCAGGCCGGGCTGCTGGTGGGGTTTACGCTCGGCGGGCTGCACCTGATGGGCTTGATCGCGGCGTTAGTGTTCGTGCTTGCGTCGCTGGCAATCGGCAAATCACTGAGGACGTTTATCGAGCCAGCGGTGCTGCTCGTCATTCTGATGGCTGGCGTCACAATCGTATCGCAGGGTTACGTGATCCCTCGGATGAACTTACTGCGAGCGCAGATGGGCTCAGTCGAGGCCACTCCAGCCAGTGACCCGCGCCGCGCACAATTCGATCGCTTGCACACCGCGTCCGTGGATATCGAAGGCGGTATCCTCGTCGCAGGTTTGATCGCGCTGTTCCTCGCGCTTCGCGAAAAGCCAGCTCAGTCTGGCAACGAGCAATCTGTATCGGCTAAACGAGCTGTTTCTTCCTGACTCTGACTCTCCGTATAACCACGCGCTTTCGGCTTGCCTTGCCATTTTTGGTGATCTTGCGCGCGGATGGCCCAGCAAGCTGCACCGCGCGCCACATGTACCAGCTTGCCACACTCCGATAGGGCCGCCAGCGTTCGCCGAACTTCAGAAGTTCCTTGGGTTTGGGGATTCTTCTTTTGCGGTAGGTGATCGCGTATCCCTTCTGCACCCCGTAATCGTGGATTGGCAGAACATCCGGGCGACCCAGCCGGAAGATCAGAAACATCTCCACTGTCCACGAGCCGATTCCACGCACAGAGATCAGGCGGTCTACCAGTTCTTGATCCGACATCTTTTCGGCAGCTTCGAGCGCGGGCACTACGCCGTCGATTGTTTTCTGCGCCAGGTCGCGCACGGCGGCCGCTTTTGCTTTCGAAAGTCCGGCCGTTCGCAGCTTTCGCGTCGGCACCCGAAGCAATTCTTCCGGAGTGGGACAGTTGCCGTTTGTCCCGAGAGCTTTGATGCGAGCGAAAATCGCCCGCGCGGCCTTGCCTGCGATGCTTTGGTGCATGATGGCTTCGAGAAGCGATTCATACACGCTATCGCATTCGTCGAGCTTGAGGTGAAATCCGCCGACCTGCGCGATCAGGCGCGCCAGGTGCGTATCAATTGTCGAAAGGTGCGCGTGCGCCTCTACGTGGTCAAACGGCAGAGGCAAGTTGCTCGTAGTCGAGTTCATAGGTGTTCGAAAGAATATCGCTTGTGGCAAGGGGGCACAATCGCGAACCCGGCGAGCGCGCGTTCGGCTCGCCATCAGAATCATCCAGCGAATCTCGATTGACGCGGACGCGGACACGGCATAGGCTCGCCCGTGCGAATCGCGAAATGCGGCAAGTATCGCGGCCGCGAGCGAGCGCCGGGAGGAATTTCGACGGAGTGATGCACGACAAGAATACCGCCGTGACAGAAGTCGCTGCGGCGCCAACTGAAAAGACGTCCATCGCGGCGTACTACGCGCTTGGGATGCTGACGCTGATCTATTCCCTGAACTTCCTGGACCGCACCGTCATCACCATCCTGATCGACCCGATCAAACGTGACTATCACCTCTCCGACAAGATGATGGGTTTCATTTCGGGGTTCGGCTTCGTGATCATGTATTCGATCCTGGCCGCACCCGTGGCGCGATGGGCTGACCGCGGCAATCGCCGCTCGATCATCACGTGGGGCCTGGTGCTGTGGAGCGGCATGACCGCGGTCGCTGGCGTCGCGCGCAACGCCCTGCAATTAACGCTTTCGAGATTTGGCGTAGGAGTGGGTGAAGCAGCAGGCACGGCGCCGTCGGCGTCGATGATCTCCGATCTTTTTCCGGGAGAGAGACGCTCGAGCGCGATGTCAATCTATCAGCTTGGGCCGGTGTTTGGCGGGTTTCTCGGCGCTTTCATTGGCGGCTGGGTGAATCAGTATTACGGCTGGCACGATGCGTTCCTGGTGGCCGGGATACCCGGCCTCCTGGTGGCGCTGCTATTTCGCTTTACCGTGAAAGAGCCGATTCGCGGACGTTCGGAGCCAAAGAAAGTGGGGACGGCCCAGCAGAACCTGCGCGAGACCTTTCGGTTCATGCTGAGCCAGCGGTGCTACATGCTGATCCTCATCGGCTTCTGTTTCACAACGTTCACCCAATTTGGTTTCGGCACCTGGACCGCGCCATTCCTCGGCAGAATCCACCATCTCAACACCGCACAGATTGGCACCTACGTCGGCACAGTGAGGGCGGGAGCCGGCTTGTTTGGCACTCTCGGCGGTGGATACCTTTCAGATTGGATGGGGCGCAAGGACGTTCGCTGGCGAATGTATGTTTCGGCGATCTGTTCGATACTCGCGTTCCCGGGCGTGCTTCTCTTTGTCTTTGCAAAGAGTCTTTTCGTGTGCATTGTCGGCTTCATCATTGTTTCGATGATGTCTCCTGTGCACGTCGGTCCAATCGTCGCGGCTTCGCATTCCGTGGTAAAGGTTGGCATGCGGGCGTTTTCAACTTCGGTTGTCTATCTCATTTCAGAACTGATCGGGCTGGGTCTGGGTCCGTTCTTGATTGGCGTCTTCAACGACCACTACGGGCATCGTTTCGGCATAGGGGTAATACGTTACTCCATGTCCACCGCCGCGATAACGACGCTGGTCGGCGGGCTGCTCTTCATCCTGGGCGCGCAATTCCTGCAGCGCGACATGACCCGCGCGCTCTCCGAGTGACTCTGAGATTTCAGATACCGGGCGCCCGACCGGCTTGCCGCCTGAACCTGATATTACGAGGAGGCGCCTCGCCATGATTCCTCTTGATCGGATCGAAATTGTTCAAGGCGATCTTACGGAGATGGATGCTGACGCCATCGTGAATGCGGCCAATAACGATCTGCAACTAGGTGGCGGAGTGGCCGGGACCATCCGCCGGAAGGGAGGCCGTGCAATTCAGGCGGAATGCGACGCGATTGGGACGATTCCGCTGGGCGGAGCAGCGATTACTTCGGGGGGCAAACTGAAAGCACGCTACGTGATCCACGCGGCGAGCATGGAACTTGGCGGGCGCACGTCAGCCGCTACGCTGCGCAGCTCGACGGCCCACGCGCTTCGCATTGCGGCGCAGAAGGGGCTGAAATCCATCGCGTTTCCCGCCGTGGGCACGGGAATTGCGCAATTTCCCGTTCGCGAATGCGCGGAGATCATGTTGCGCGAGGCCGCGAAACATTTCGAGCATCCGACGTCGATAGAAAAAGTTTACTTCGTACTGTTCGATCAGGCCGCGCTAGGGACCTTTGTGGCCGCTCTTAAGGACCTTCAGAAGAAGAACGAAAGTTAGTTTCGCTGGTCAGGCGGGGGACGCCCCGGAACCAAGAATCCACGCGGAGGAGGTTGTTTTCGCGATCTTGTATTTGGCGTTTGAGGCTGCCGCCCTAAAGGGACGGCGCTACAAAGGCAAACCCTCAACGAGTTAGTTATTTTCGGGGCGTCTTTTTAGGACGGGCTGCTTGGCGGCGGAATCGCCAGCGGACGGCGGAGCCTGAGCCGGTTCGCCGCTGGCGGTTGCGGTGGGGGTCGGCGCGGTGCTTTCGGGATTGTAGGCCGTCCGGATATATCGCTCCGCTTCTTCCTGGGCGCCGGCAGTATCGTCCTTGGTGTGTTGCGCCAGATTGTATTCATTGACGGCGCGTTCGCGCTGGCCGAGCACATCGTAAATTTTGCCGATGTAAATGTGGGCCCACACTTCCACCCACTTGGGATTCAGGTCGCCGCCCAAAGCCGAGCGGAAGGCGTTGGCGGCCGCTTGGTAGTTCTTCTGATAAAACATCGCTTCGCCGATACGGAAGTGAGCGAGCGAGTCCGTCGGCTGGATATCCAGGGCGTGTTGATATTCCTGGATCGCTTCGTAGTATTTGCCGACGAGGGCTAGCGCCTCGCCGCGGGCGATCGTGGCGCGAATGCGCAATTGCGGACTGGACTTGAGCAGATTGTTGTTTGGGTCGATGGTGATGCCGTTGGGCTTCGGGCGTCCAAATGTGTCAATCTTGAATTCGGACGTAGTGCCGGTGACCAGAACTTTCTTGTATTCGGGGTTCCCCTCCGTATCGACCTTCACCTCAACCGGCATGCGGAACGTGTCCAATTCCTGGTGAATCTTGCCAATTACCTGGAAGCCCTTGGGCGTTCGATAGACGATGTATTGCAAGCTGAATTCGGGAATTCCCGTGGAGTTCAGCCATTGAGAGAAAAAAGAGACGAGATTGAGGCCCGGCTCGCCGGGTTTGGGCGCGGGAGCTTTCTCGGCGGTTAGCTTTTCGAATTCATCGATGGTGGCGGTTTTACCAGCGTGTTGCTGGTAGAAGTCGCGAAGGAGAGCGGTGAATGCCTCATCCCCCAACTGGGCGCGGAGCATATGAAAGACCATTGCGCCCTTGTCCGCAACGATCGAGTGATATGGATCCGAGTAGGCACCGACGCGACCGGCTTGCGCAATGGGCGTATCCTGCTCAAACATCAGAGCGCCCACCGCAAAATCTTCGAGCGCCTTGTTGAGCGCGGCGACGCCGCCGGATTCTTCCGCGTACATAGCTTCGGCGTAGCGGGAAAGCCCGTCGGTGATCCACACATCGGACGCGGTGGCGGGCAGGACTTGATAACCCCACCACTGTCCTGCCGCGAGTTGCGACAGCAAGCGATCGTTCACCCTAGGAGTCCACTCGCGAGCGCTGATCAGCAGAAGCCCCGGGGCGGAATACCCGGGAAGCGAACCATCCGGCATTTCCGCAACCGTAATGCTGGGCTGGGCTGCGAAGGCCCCGAAGGTCTCGGAGAAATAGCCCATGATCTGCGCGAGCGCATTTCCATATGCTGCGGCAGTGGATGCGTGAGCAGGCTGCGTATAGAACGCGAATTGGTCACCCTGCGCGGAGACGGGTGACAACTGCAGATTGCCGGCCACGAAGGAGCCTACAGGACCCGGCTGCTCGCAGTGGAACACATAAGACGACTGACTTTGGGCACCAACACCAATGCCAGGATGCGCAACCGGGGGATCAGCCTTGCCCGTGCCGGCAACGGTGAAGGTGCTGGGGACGATCACGTTGAAGGTGCCGGTGTAACGATTTGATGGAAAATTAGTGAGCGGAAACCAGCGCGCCGGAAGCAGAAGATAGGCTGAGGTTTTGTCAACCGAGGCGAAGCGCACGCCCTTTGTGGGGCTATCGTCCGCACTCGAAACCGGCCCATTGTACTCAAACGTCAGTGTGACCTGCTTTCCCGGTGTCGCCGCACCCGGAAGCTCCACAGTCAGGAGCAGAGGCGAGTTATTATCCCGGCCGAAGTTCAGAGCGTGTCCATCGGCGGACTTCACCGAAGTGACGCGCAAATCCGGATGCAACTCGACGAGCAGCGTTTTTGCGACTTGATCGGCGACGAAGTCCACCTTGGCTTGGGCCTGGATCGTCTGATCATTCGGATTGACAATCACTTCGACATCGTAATTCGTAGCGCGAAAAGGAAATCCGCGCGGGGCTTGCGCTGCGGCGGCGGACGCCGCTAGAAGAGACAACACCAGACTAGCCGTTAATTGGTACGCTCTGAACAAGCGGGTTCCTCTCCGGAAGCGGCGATTTAGCTTCAGCTTATTTTAAGATACCAGATAAGTACCCACAGTTGCCCGCGGGCCAGATGGATTTACAGCATTCGGGCGAAAATATCCGCGGCTCGTTCGATGGCGCCGCCGGAACCGAGCTTGGCGCGGACCTCGGCGAGTCGGGTTTTCATCTCGTCGCGGGTTTCCAGCGATTCCAGTAGAGAGCGGACTTCGGCAGCGACGGCACGCGGTGTGAAATCGTCTTGAATCAGCTCGGGTACCACGCGGCGCCCTGCCACCAAATTGACCATGCTGAAAAAGGGGGTGTGTACCATTCGGCGAAGGATCGCGGCAGTCGTCTTGGCGACGCGGTAGATGACGACCATCGGCGTGCCCAACAGAGCCGCCTCGATGGTGGCCGTGCCGCTGGCCACGATTGCGCAATCGGCGGCGGCCAGGGCGTCGTAGGCAGCGCCCCTTATTCGCTTGACGTTCACGCCCGAGCGATCGCTATACGGGGCGAAAAGGCTATCATCCAGGCCGGGTGCTACCGCGTGAACAAATTGCAACCCGCCGAGCGGCTTCATGTCGCGTGCCAGAAGCTCGCAGGCATCGAGAACCGGCGGATAATTCCGCGCGATTTCGTTCCGGCGGCTGCCGGGAAGAAGCGCAACAATCGGGCGCTCCGGATCAATTCCGTGGAGCGCCGCAAATTCCTCGCGGTTCATGGTTGGCCGGACCACGTCTGCAAGGGGATGCCCGACAAAGTCCACCGGCACCCCGGCATCGCGATAAATTTTCTCCTCAAAGGGAAAGATCACGACCATGCGGCTTACCAGACGTTTGATGATGCGGACGCGCCCGGCTCGCCACGCCCACACCTGCGGCCCGATGAAATAGCCCACTGGAATGCCGGCGTTTTTCAGCCTGCGAGCAACGCCTAGATGAGTGCCCGGTGAGTCGACAAGTATGGCGAGGGAGGCGCGCCGCCGAGAGGCTTCCGCCGCCAGCTTGCGCTGCATACGCACGACGGATGGAATTTTGTGGAGTACTTCGGAGATGCCGACAACTGCAACCTCATGGTAGTCAGCAATCAGCTCGACGCCGGCCTCGGCCATGCGAGGGCCGCCCATGCCGAAGACCTGCGCGCCAGTGCGCTCGCGCAGTGCCGTTGCCAGGCGCGCCGCATACATATCACTCGACGCCTCACCGGCGGAGATGAGGACACGAGGCGGTGTCATGCGAATGGGCTGGGTGCGATGCGTACGCCATCAATCATCAGCGGGCAAGGGCTGAGAGAATCCGGAGAGCGCAGCGCCGGCTAACGGCGCTGAAATTTCCTGCTCCTTGTACTGGAGCTGGTAGAGGCGATAGTAAATGCCGTGAAGGGCAAGCAGTTCCTGGTGCGAGCCTTGTTCGCGGAGGCGCCCTTTATGGAATACGAGTATGCGATGCGCGTGCTGGATGGTGCTGAGGCGGTGCGCGATCACGATGGCGGTGCGTCCGGTGAGCAAACGATCGAGAGCTTCGCGGATGAGGAGCTCCGTCTTTGTATCGACGCTTGAAGTGGCTTCGTCGAGGATCAGGAATTTGGGATCGTGGGCGAGGGCGCGGGCAAAACTGACTAACTGGCGCTGGCCGACCGAAAGAGTCCCGCCGCGCTCGGTGACCGGTGTTTCCACTCCCCGTGGCAGAGACTCAAGAAGAGGCCCGAGCCCTACTTCTCTGAGCGCTCGCTCCGTGACCGAGCGTTCGATTGTTTCCGTGCCCAGGCGGACATTCGATTCGAGCGTGCCAGTGAAAAGGAAGGGATCCTGGAGAACGATTCCGAACATCAGGCGCAGTTGCTGCAGATCGATCTCCCGAATATCCACGCCGTCGAGGAGAATCTGGCCGCGTTGGATGTCATAGAAGCGCAGCAGAAGTTGAATGATGGTGGTCTTGCCCGCGCCAGTATGCCCAACGATGGCCAGGTTTTGTCCCGATTCCACGCGGAAGGAAACGTCGCGCAGGACCCAATCCTCCTCTTTCGGCGCTGGTCCGCCGCGATAAGCGAACCAAACGTTGCGGAACTCAATCTCCCCCCGCGGCGCAGGCAAGGAGCGGGTGTGGCTGGCTGAAGCGACGGTGATCGGCTCGTCGAGGAGTTGAAAGATACGTTCGGAGGCCGCCATGGCAGCCTGCAGAATATTAAATTTCTCACTCAAATCCTGAATAGGACGGAAGAAGCTCTGGGCGTACATCATGAATGATATGAGAACGCCGACGGCGATTGTCCCGCCGATTACGCGTACACCGGCGACCCAAAAGAGCAGAGCGATTCCGCCCATGCTCAAGAACTCGACGGCTGGGAAGAAGTAGGCGAACGCGTTGATCGCGTCCTTATACGCTTCCATATAAGCGCGGTTCAGGTTGGCGAACTGCTTCCGGGCCTTCTGTTCGCGATTGAATAGCTGCACCACGGCCATGCCGCTAATGTGCTCCTGCAGGAAGCCGTTGATGCGGGCGATCGATGTACGAATGCCGCGATTGGCGCCGCGAACGTGATTACGGAAAACGTAAGTCAGCAGCACCATCAATGGAAGCGGCGAAAGGGTGGCAAGGGCAAGCATCGGATGCCACCACAAAAGAAAGATCGCCATGCCGAAGAGTTGCACGAAATCGTTGAGCATTGCGACCACACCCGAGGCGAAGAGATCGTTGAGCGCATCCACATCGGTGGTGGCGCGCGTCACCAGCCGCCCTACTGGGCTGCGGTCGAAGAAGCTCATCGGGAGGCGCTGGAGATGCTGGAAGATCTCCTTGCGCAAATCGTACATGGTTTCCTGTCCGACCGATTGCATGATGCGGACCTGGACATATTGCAGGCCAAAACTCGCGAGCAACGTCCCCAAATACGCCACCACCATCCATACAACGCCGATCAACGCCGCGTTTCTCGTAATCGAATGCCGAACGCCGGGATCGATATAGTGATCGACCGCAATGTGAAAGAGGTAAGGTCCCACGATGCCCATGGCGGCAACAGCGAACGTCATCGACAGAGCGAGCACGACTTGCCAACGGTACGGCCACATATACTTCATGAGGCGCCGCGTGATCTGCGTGTCGTAGATCTTGCCTAGTTTTTCTTCTTCGCGAAAATCGCTCATTCGCGTGCCAATTCTTCCTCGAGAAGCTGCTTCTGATAAAGGTCGGCGTAGTAGCCGCCGAGCGCCAGGAGTTCGTCGTGAGTGCCCCGCTCGATGATGCGGCCTTCGCGCAGGACGATGACCTGGTCCGCGTCCTTCACCGTCGAGATCCGATGCGCGATCAGAATCGTCGTTCGCTGGCGCATCACATCTCGCAAGCGGCGAAGGATGCGTTCTTCGGTATCCGTATCGACGCTGGAAAGCGAGTCGTCCAGAACGAGAATTCGCGGCTGGCGAAGAATCGCGCGGGCTAGCGACGTGCGCTGCTTTTGTCCGCCGGAAAGCGTAATGCCGCGCTCGCCGACCATGGTTTCGAAGCGCTGCGGGAAGCTTTGAATTTCACCTGAAATGCCGGCGATTTCGGCGGCTTCCAACACCTCTTCTTCGATGGATTCGTCCACCCCAAAAGCAATATTGCCGCTGAGCGTTTCGCTGAATAGAAAAGTGTCTTGCGGCACGTATCCGATCGCGCGGCGCAGTGAATCGAGCGGATACTCGCGAATGGACCGGCCGTCGAGGAAGAGCGTATCGGGGGGAGCCTCCCATAGACGAGCAATTAGCGCGGCGAGAGTGGATTTTCCGCCTCCTGTCGGCCCGACAATGGCGAGCGTCGAACCCGCGGGAATATGCAGATTAATATCGTGGAGAACGGCTGGGTTAGCGGCCGCGTCTGAGCCGGATGGGTAGGCGAAGTTCAGGTGGCGGAATTCGATTTCGCCGCGAATCGAATCCTTCGATCCGGCACTGGCCTGGGCTGCGTCGGCCTCGCCCTGACCGTTTCCGTTGGCCGCTGTGGCCGCGGACTCGTACTGCGAAAGAGCGTTGTTCCGGATGTTCGGGCCAGCTCTCAAAATATAGTTGAGGCGCCCCATTGAAGCCGCACCCCGTTGGAAAATATTCGTGACGAATCCGATCGCGATCATCGGAAATATCAACTGGACCAAGAACGCGTAAAAAGACAAAAACGTGCCAAGCGATACCTTGTGATCCGTGACTTCCATGCCGCCCAGGCCAAGCAATATGACTACGGTCAGGCCAATCAATGCGGAAAGAGCCGGGAAGAAAAGGCTCCATGAACTAATGAGCTTGATGTTCCGCTCGACATAATGACGGTTTGCCTTATCGAATAGCGCGATTTCGGGCTCTTCCTGGGCGTAAGCCCGGATCACGCGAATTCCTGTGAGGTTTTCCTGCGCGCGCGTTGAAAGCACGCCGAGCGCGGCCTGGATTTGCTCGGACAGGCGATGGATGATCTGGCCAAAGTAACGAACAGCGAAAGCAACAAACGGGACTGGGATCAGAACCCACAGCGTAAGCACCGGCGAAAGTTTGACCATGAAAAAAATGGCCAAGACCATGGTCGCGATCGTCGTGGCTGTATACATGATGCCAGGACCCAAAACCATGCGAACAGCATTAAGGTCATTGGTGGCGCGCGACATCAAGTCGCCGGTGCGATTCCGCGCGTAGAATTCGGGATCCAGCGCGAGGAAGCGGTCCAGGAGGTCGCTGCGCAGATCGTATTCGATCTCGCGAGAGACGCCGATCAGAATCCACCTGGTCCAGTAGGAGAAGAATCCCTTTACGAGCATCACGCCGACCAAAATGATGCAATAAAGACCCAGCGCATGACGGCTGAGTGGCGCGTAAGATGCAAACAGAGGATGAAGAATGTGGCGAGCGGTGCCTGACAGGGTGGAAAGCGGGTGCGGGGAACCCTGCAAGCAATCAAAGATGATCCCGATGATCAGTTGCGGCAGTGCCCCTACGATTCCCGTTATCGCCAGGGCCGATAAACCGACGCTGACCATTTTCTTGTAGCGGCCCACGTACGGCAGGAGAAGTTTCAGGTGGTCCCACCCCGATGGCTTGCGCTCGGGACGCGCAGATGCTCCAGCAATCGATTGGGTGACGGCGCTCATCGCTAGGTCTTAGTCTTAGACGCGGGATGCATGGGTTTGGCTTCGCCGTTTTTCGGCGCTGAAACACAATATATATCGTTCGGGTTCCGTTCAGGAATACATCGTTCGGCAGTGTTCCCGGAACATGCCGGACGAGATTTTGAAGTCTCCGGCGCTAAGAAGCCGCGGCGATTTCCTCCAGGCGTGCTTCGAAATTGTCCTCACCCTCGGACCATAATTGCACGCGTTCCACAGGTATCGCTCCTTCGATTCGCCGCAGCCATTCAAGCAGCTTGCGGATGTTTTCCCGCGTGTTATCGCGGTACTTCTCCAGATTGTCCGGCCAAGCCATCGCTTCCAGAAAGCGAGCTTCCTCGGGACTCTCGGCTGGCGCGCTCGGCCCGGGGCGCATGCCGAGCAGACGTGCGTGACCGGTGAAAAAGTGTTCGAACCCGAGGTTCACCTCAAAATGGCCGTTCTGGCGCCATAGCGCGTCGTCATAATCCTCGCCCCGGCAAGATATTTCCAGCGTTTGCGGCTCTATTTTGGATTTTCCATTCCCAGGATCAAACGTCGCCAGATCCCAATAGCCGCTTGTCTCGCATGAACAATCTCCGTGAACATGGTCTCGCGCGATTTCGGTTACTCCCGCTGCATCAAGCGGCATCGCGCGTAGATCCTGCTCAAGAATAGGCTGCTCTGAGGCATTCACCGCCCGAATCGTCAGGCTGGTGAATCCAGGATGCGTCGCCGAAAAGGGTACCGTCTGGAGAAAAGCGCTGAAGCGCTCGATGATGCGATCTTCCGAAAAATCGGTGCACCAGACGTTCAGATAAGCCTGATTCGGCATATCGGACATTATAGCGGGATGCCTGTCGCATTCCGAAATAGCGATCTGCTTGGGAAATAGCGAATTCGTGGGCGAAAAAACTACCTTTTCTCGGGAGGCGCCGCGTCATCGTCCTCGTCGTCGGCGCCCAAATCAGAGGAAAGTCCTAGCAGGCGGTCTTTCAGCGTGTCGCCCATGCCCGCGAGCACGCCGGCAATGCTCTCTCTCATCCTCTTTTCGGCGGCTTTGGCCAGAGTGTCCAGAACAGCCTGCGAGTGCTGTCCCAAAGTGGTGGCCGAAGCCAGAAGCCACGAATTGGAGGCGTTCTCCAGGCGCGACTTGTATTGCTCGATGGACTCGTCGGTGGACTTCTTCAGGTTCTCCATCCAATCCCGCTGTTGCTTCTGGCGGTTCTCGTCTAGCGCCTCGATCAGGGGCGCGAGTTGCGATTGCAGGAAAATCTGCGCTTGCTCGACGCCCTGCGTCATCTTATGGTCGAGTGCCTTCTGAAACTCCGCAAGGGATGCTTCACGGTTGTACTCCGCATCGGACCGCGCTTTTTCCAGTGCCTGCCGGGACGCGTCCTCGAATCTCCGGAGCGACTCTCCCGTCATCCGCTGCACCCGGTCGCTAAAGCCTGCGTGAGCCACTTCCGCGGATTCATTCAGCTTTCCGCGCTCGCGATCCAGCACTTCTTTCGCAGCCTCTTCGATCTCCCCGCGGCTGTGCTCGACGTACGAGCGCCGGTAGTGGTCAAGCTCTGACGCCACCAGGCTCGATATTTCGGCGGCGCGGCCCCGCAACGTTGTGGCGGATTGCTCCACGGCCTTCTCCAGCGCCGATTGCATGGTGGTTTGCGCCTTCTTCTGATACCAGTCCGAAGCCTTGGAAAGCGCTTCGAACGTCTCGTGTTGCGCTTCGGTGCTCTTCTGCTCGAACTCTTCTTCAGCCTTCGACACCACCGCGCGGAAAGATTCCTCTAGCTCCGCGGGCAGTTTTGCCGATTCTTGGCGCATCCGCTCGATCGATTGCCAAACAACCTGCTGCGAGCCGCTCCGGATCTGCTCGCGAAGTTCCGTTTGAATCTGTTCCACTTGTTCGGAGGCCTGGCGAACCTGCTCTCGGATGGCGGTTTGAGCCTGCTCCGCTTGCTGGGAGGCTCGGCGAGTCTGCTCTCGGATAGCAGCTTGAATCTGCTCCGCTTGTTCGGCGGCTCTGCGGACTTGTTCGTGGATGCTCCGCTCGGCGCGGGCAACTTCCTCGCCGGCCTGGGAGAGTTTGGAGGCGGTTTTCTCCGCCGCCTCGAGTTTCGGAGCGAGCTTTTGATTCAGTTCGTCCGAAAAGTGCTCGATCACTTTCCGCGCAGAATCCTGAAGAACTGGTTCGACGTGCTGCACACGCTCGGAGATCAATTCATCCGCTTTCCGCGCCGCTTCTGCTTGTTGAGCGGAAACCATTTCGTTCAGTCGGCGTCGGGACTCATCCAGCGCGGCCTTTGCCGATTCCTCGAGCCGGGCCCGCGTTTCTTCGGTGCGCGCTCGCTCCTGCTCAAGCGCGGAGCCAAGGGACTGGATTACGGATTGCGCGCCGGCGATAGCTTCATCCAGTCCGGAGCGGATATTTGTTTGCCTTGCCGCAATCTCTTGTTCGGCCCGTGTTACCGCGGACTCGGAGGCATCCCCGATCTTCTCCTCCAATTTCCGCGAGGCGTTGTTCACAGCGGCGGCGAACTCGTCGTTCCATCGCTGCCTTGCTGCCGCCGCATCGGCCTCAGCTTGCTCGATGGTTTTTTTGCGAACGCCGTGCGCGGTGTCTTCCAGACTCTTCTTCCACTGATCGAGGTGTTCCTGAGCTGCTTGGGGCGACGCTAGGATTCCAAGCGACGGTGTGGCCGCTTCGCGTTGCATGATCGCCCGTTCGACAACTTCTTCCACCGTCTGTTTCAGATTGTGTGCCGCCGTTTGTTCCGCGGCCTGCTTCGCGGCTTCCTCCGCCGCGTTGCTTACTGCGCGCTGCACCGCCTCGCGAACTTTGGCATCCAGATTTACGGCGTTCACTTGGCTCGCTTTTCGCGCCTCTTCGACGATTGCGGCCGAGCGTTCCGATGCCTGTTGAATGAATTTCTTGCCTGCCGAATCCGCAACGCGCTCCATCGACACCTTAATAGCGTGCTCGACAGCTTCATGGAGCTGGGAGTCGAGCTGCTGACGCACAATCGTCATTTCTTCGTTGATCGCGGATTGCGCGTCCCGGCGGAGTGTCTTATCGAGCGCCTCCTTGGCCTCGGAGACCAGCTTTGCCATTTGT
>DASYZC010000026.1:0-1957 GCA_035949735.1 Candidatus Acidiferrales bacterium
GCCGCCGCCACCACCGGCGTCCTCCCAGAAAACTAAGGAAGCTCGCAATGAAAAGTCAGGTCTCGTCAATTCTAATAGTCTTAGGCCTCTTGCTGATCTCGCCCGCCACTTCCGCGCAGAAACTCAGCAAGGTTGGTGCCGCCTCCCCGCTAGATACGAGAATGCCGGACTTCACACTGGACGACAAATCGATCTTGACCGGCGTAAGGATGTTAGAGAAGGAAAGCCTGGGGATTCATTTTGGCTTTGAAGAGATTCTGACGCACAAGTTCTCTGATCCTAAGGCACCTTACCCCAAGATAACGGTCAGGTTGGAGCACCCGACTGCACGTGACGTTCTCGACGCTTTGTGTGCGGCCGACCCACGGTATATGTGGTCTGATGATGGCAATGCGACCAACATTTACCCGCGAGCAACCGTAGGCGACCCGTCCTATCTTCTGAACCGCGAATTGGAGGTCTTCCAAGTGCAGGACATCACGCAGATCGACCAGGGACTCCTCGCTATCGTTCGGCAGCTGCCCCCACCTGTTGAGCAAGTAGCGCACGTCCAGATTGGAGGAGGGAGTGGCGAATACCCGCCAGTACCGTGGACGGCAGTCTTCAATAACATAACGGTTCGGCAAGCGTTGAATCGGCTGGTCGCCCATGTAGGGCCGAACGCCTTGTGGGTCTTTTATGGCTCCCAAGAGTTTCGGGAATTCGCCTTCTGCCAAGGACCTGCCCCTCACAAGATTCGCGTCAACGTAGAGCATTAGTAGCTCCGGCAACCGCCTATCTGGGCGCCTCGCCCAGGCTCCAGTGTTGGTTTCTCGGGTGCGCCATGCTCGTTTTGTGAGCGTGGGGCTTTTTCTCACAATGGATCTTCCCTGACGCTTGAAGCCATCTCAACTAAACGGGTTTCCTTTGTTGTTAACTCTTTGAACAACTTAACTGACAGGTGAGTCTAGTATAACCGCTTTTTCAACCCCCCCTAAATCATGGTTTTTGCAGCCGGTTCTCACCCCAGGAGTTGTTGTGCGCAAACCCATTCCCTATACTCACAGCTAAGCCTGAATCGCGGCTGAGGCGTCTCCGAATCGATGCAGAACAGAGAAGCTGCGCGCTACGCCCGCTGGTCCGCCGGCGTTGCCATTGCCATCGCGTTGATTGTCGCTGGAATTTTTGTGCGCGGCCGCTTTGCTGACCGCGCCGCGCGAAAAAATTTGCCGCCGTCCGTGCCGCCGAGCGTCACTCAACAATCCAGCGACTTCACCTACTCAAAGAACGTGGGAGGTCACACTCTCTTCACGATTCGCGCCTCGCAGGCCACGGAGTTCAAAGACAAAAATCGCAGCCTGCTCGAGAACGTGGCTATTACGATTCATGGCCCCGAAGGAAAGAGGAACGATTCGGTTCGCGCCAACGAATGCAGCTACGAACCCGCCACCGGAAGCATTCGCTGCCAGGGCACGGTGCAAATCGATTTGCGCAACGCCACAAAGAATCCCGTGGCCAACGCCAGTTCAGCGGGGATGCATTTCGAGACCAGCGACATTCTTCTCGATCGCGACAGCGGCAAAGTCTCCACCAAGAATCCGGTCACGCTGAAATTTCCCGGCGGCGCGGGCCGAGCCACCGGCGTCCTTTACGATCCGCAGACCGAAGATGCGCGGCTACAAAGCAATGTGCAATTGACAATGACGCCGCCCGCAAATTCCCACGCACTACCTGTAAATCTAACCGGCAGCGCACTCGAGTTCCGCAGGAGCGACGGAACGTTGCGGCTCTTTGGTCGTGTTCACGCCGCGCAAGGGCAGCGCGTTTTGTCTGCAACCGCGCTCGAAATCGATTTGGATGCGCAGATGCATCCGCGCGCCGCGATCGCGAGCGGTCACCCGGAGGTGACGGCGACAGACGCGCGCGGAACAGCCTCGCTCATCGCAGATAAAATGGAAGCTTCGTTTGCGGGCGGAAC
>DASYZC010000027.1:0-5600 GCA_035949735.1 Candidatus Acidiferrales bacterium
ATTTCAGAACCCCTGCAACCTGCCCGGCCGTATTATCCAATTGGTAGGATCGATAGGCTTGAAGGAACGAAGGCACGGCTATCGCCAACATCGCAAAGGCTATAGATACAACTACCAGTGCTTCGATCAAGCTGAAGCCGCACTCCGGATTTGTCCGCTTCCTCATTTGCAATCTCGCTCCTCGGTTCGTTTAGCCACAGGTATAAGAGCATCAGGGCGGCCATTCGCCACTTTCATCTAACCTGCTCATAATCAGTAATATGCGGGAATAGGACTCAAGGTTTGGACTAGGCGGGCCGGGCTCGGCGGGGTCAATTCGTTACCAAATGGCTCCGAGGTGCCCCACTGCGGCGGGCACTTCCGAATTGGGCTTTAAGCGTTCCGACGCAATTGTGTCGCCCAGTGGTTAGGGAAATGTAGAGCCCCGCTGATTGCGTGAATCCCGAAAGGACTGCGATTTGATAGGATGGCACCCTCAATATGGCCTCACAGCAAAGCGACTCTGCTCCGAATGGAGCATCGAAAACACCAATCATCGATTTTTTGTTTGGACGGCCGCTGCGCTCTTCGGAAGAACGAGGTGAAAGGCTCGGAGCACGCGCGGGAATTCCTATCTTTGGTCTCGACGCGCTCAGCTCTGCTGCATACGGGCCCGAGGCGGCACTGGCGCTGCTGATTCCTCTCGGAGTCGCCGGCGTAATCTACATCGTACCTATCACCATCAGCATCATCATCCTTCTGTTGATCGTTTACTTCTCCTATCGCCAGACCATCGAGGCGTATCCCAACGGCGGTGGCTCTTACACAGTGGCAGGACAAAATCTCGGCGCATTTGCCGGCCTGCTGGCGGCTGCTGCGCTGATGATCGACTACGTCCTCACCGCGGCCGTGGGGATCTCGGCGGGAGTAGGCGCGCTCGTTTCCGCGTTTCCGCCGCTCGAGCCGCACACGTTGATCATTTGTCTGGCAATTCTCGCCGTCATTACTTTAGTGAATCTGCGCGGCGTCCGCGAAGCTGGTGTAGTTTTCATGGCGCCCACGTATCTTTTTATCGCGACCCTCTTGATCACGCTGGCCATCGGGATTTTCAAAGCGATTGCTTCGGGAGGCCACCCGGTTCCGGTAGCTGCTCCGTCCCCGTTGCACGCCGCGACTGCCGCGGTAAGTGCGTGGCTGCTTTTGAAGGCGTTTTCGAGCGGTTGCACAGCGATGACGGGAGTGGAAGCGGTAAGCAACGGCGTGCAAGCGTTTCGCGAGCCGGTGGCGAAGACGGCGCAACTCACGCTCACGATCATTATTGGCTTGCTCGTCGTGCTGCTTGCGGGAATCGCGTTTCTCTCTCGCGCGTATCACATTGGCGCGACGGATCCCGGTCCCGGATATCAGAGCGTGCTCTCCCAACTCACGGCCGCGGTCGTGGGAAGGAACGCATTTTACTTCATCACTATCGCTTCCATCTTGCTGGTGCTTTCTCTTTCCGCGAACACCGCGTTCGCGGATTTTCCGCGTCTCTGCCGCCTGCTCGCGCAAGACGGCTATCTGCCAAATCCCATGGCCGTGCGTGGGCGGCGCCTTGTATATACGCTGGGAATCACGGTGCTTGCGATTCTCTGCGCCGCGCTGCTGATTATTTTTCGCGGCGTTACGGATCGCTTGATTCCTCTTTACGCCATTGGGGCTTTCCTCGCTTTCACGCTTTCCCAAGCGGGCATGGTGATGCATTGGCGCCGCGCTGGAAAAGGGAAGCTGCGCCCGGCGATGGTTCTCAACGCCATTGGTGCCATCGCCACGGCCGGCACGGTGGTCGTCGTCACGAGTACGAAGTTCAAGGAAGGCGCTTGGATCACTACGCTCCTGATCCCCGCCATCATTGTCCTGATGTACTCGATCCACCGGCATTACGCCGCCGTCACAAAAGAAATCGCGGATCCGCCTCCGCTCGATCTTGCGGATCGCGCCGCGCCCATCGTTGTGATGCCCATGACGAGCTGGAACAAAATCAGCCGCGAAGGTCTGGAGGTCGCGCTGAATTTATCCTCTGACGTGCACGTGTTGCATGTGGACTGCGGCGAGCTCGAAGAAAACGTTCGCAAACAATGGAGCGAGATGGTCGAAAAGCCGATGAAAAAAGCCGGTCTGGAGGTTCCGAGGCTGACCGTGCTGAAATCGCCCTACCGTTTCGTCATCAACCCGATCGTCGACTACGTTCACGAACTCGAGAAGAAATTCCCGAGCCGGCAAATCGCCGTGCTCATTCCCGAGCTGGTTCAAAAACATTGGTATCAATATTTCCTTCACAACCAGCGCGCCACCTGGTTGAAAGCGGCGCTGCTGCTGAAAGGCGACGACCGCATCATCGTCGTGAATGTCCCCTGGTATTTCAAATCCTAGTTACCCGCGCATCTCACAACGTGTCGAAAACTCTGGTAGTTGTCACTCCGCTCGCCCTGCTTGCCCTGCCTGCCCTGACGCAGAAAGGGAGTGTGTTTTGCGAAGGGAGCCTTGGCGAAGGGAGGAGCCAACCTCCGAGCTTGCCTGACGCTTGCCCGCCGCGGCGGGCAGGCAGGGAATCTGCTTTTTCTTTCGGTTCTTGCAGCCCGCTGCACTCTCGCACGCCGCTTTAGCCGCTCGCCGAAAAACCTACCCGTTGTCATTCCGCTCGCCCTGAGCCTTGGCGAAGGGAGGAGCAACTGCGCCGAGGAATCTGCTGTTTCCTTCGGTTCTTGCAGCCTGCCGCACCCTCACACGCCGCTTTAGCCGCTCGCCGAAAAACCTACCCGTTGTCATTCCGAGGAGCAACTGCGACGAGGAATCTGCTGTTTCCTTCGGTTGTATGCAACTTTGCGTTCTCCTCATCCCGTCAGCCAATCGTTGTCCCTTCTGCGTCGCTCTGGTAATCTTTCTACACGCTGTTCACGCGGAGAGGTGTCTGAGCGGTTGAAAGAGCCCGCCTCGAAAGCGGGTAGCCTGGCAAAACCGGGCTCGTGGGTTCAAATCCCACCCTCTCCGCCATTCTTTGAATTCCATTCGAGATTTACGCTTTTTATTGATTGGAGAAGTAGATAGAAGGCGATTGATAACGGGGCGTTTCTATTCCGTAACTTTGAAGAATGCGCGCCATTCCGGATCGTCACCTAGAAGCAAATCTGCGCGATAAGTGCCAGCCTTCAGGGAAGCGATGGACACCTTAACCCCTGTGTAAGCGGTGACCTGGGGTCGCAGTTCGATTTTTTCTGGCCGCGTCTGTTCGACCACGTGATTGTCCAAGTCAAAAATGCGCAATTGCAATGTCGTTTTTGCCTTCTTATCCGGAGCCCAGGTAATTACTACTGCTAGGGTGTCACGCGCGCGCGAAAATTGCGTGGTCGGGTCTACGGGGAGTATGGCTGTCTCACCCAATCTCTTAAAAGCTCTGCAGAGCGTTCCACTCACCTCTTGAATATCGCGCGGAAGCGGCTTCACAAACTGACCCTCTGCTGCCAACTCGTCGAGCGTGCTCGGTTGTTTGGAACCCCCGTCCTGGGGGACTAGCGAAATCGGAACCACGAGGGGAACGAAGGCGTTACTTGGCCCTTGTCCGACAAAGTAGTAGTTTCCGGTCACCTCTCTGCGGAGTGTCTCGATACCAGGGATCAAGTTTCCGCCGAGAACTCCGATGACTCGGCCGTAAGCATCGAGCAATGGGGAACCAATGGTTCTTTCCCCGCCGTACCAGGAAGTATTCACGCGCTGGCCCGCATCGGGCGATTCTTGAACGCCAGTGATCCCAACATTTTCAATGGTTCGATTATTCTCACTGGGAGAGCCGAGAAGATAGCCATCGTCCCCGACCTTCCATGACTTCGGCGATGCCCGTTCCAGCATCTGCGTTTTCGGCGCATCCACTTTGAGAACCGCCCAGTCCTGTCGGCGGTTCCAGGCAAGTACTTGGTTCGTGGCGGTATTCTGCCCGTCGGGAAATTCAACCCGGAGCGAGCTAGCGCCATCGATCACCTGAAAGGCGGTAACCAGTACACCTTTGTCAATGAAGAATCCTGAGCCCCGTCTGAACGCGTTCCCGTCGGCGTCAAGGCTATCGATGAATACACTCGCATCCACGGCGCGTTTGTAAACTTCCGCAGCTGTCGGGGCAGGCGCAGGGGTCGTGGGTGCATTCGGGCTTGCTACAATCTCAAACGTGGCCACTCCGGCTGGCTGCCCGTCAATTTGTGCCTGGAGTGCCCACAGGCCCTGTCTGACACCCTCCGGAATATTCAAAGTCCAAGAGCAGGAGAATTCTGAACCCGGAGATTGAATGTCAACGTTGCCGACCGACACTACCTTTCCTGACGGGTCTACCCAGCTCCCTTGAAAATGGTGCATTCCCGACGGACCTTCCCATTCGAAAACCACAATGACCTTGTCGTCCCCAGGCACATAGAAGACTGTTCGCGGATCCTCAATAACGTATCGTTCGTCCTTCGTAGTTTCTTTGCTGCCGGATGTCGATCGTATTAAGCGAAACGGGGATGTCTGCGATTGTGCGTTGCGGGGTGCTGCGACTGCTGGAAGAATGCTGCCAGCTAAGAGAATCAAAATGGCGCCGGTCACCGACCGCCCGAACGTCTTGAACAAAGGGTTCCTCAATGACTTCCGATGAATTGTAAGAAAGAATACTAGCAAACAAAATTAGGTCCGACTAGCAGAATGGTGCAACGCCAAGGTTTTACGGCATCGAATTGACCCGCACTACCGCCGGGCGGCAAAGAATGTTTGCAGCAGCGCGGCGGCTTCATCGGCGCAAACGCCTGGCGTGATTTCGACGCGGTGGTTGACTCGCGGATGGTCGAAGACGGCGAAGCACGAGCGCACCGCGCCTCCCTTGGGATCGTCGGCGCCATAAACGAGCCGCGCGACGCGCGCCTGCAAAATCGCACCAGAACACATCGCGCAAGGCTCGATGGTCACGTAAAGGGTCGTCCCCAGCAGGCGATGATTCCTAATCGCCGCGGCGGCGGCGCGCAACGCAACCATTTCCGCATGCGCCGTGGGATCGCAATCGGCAATGGTGCGGTTCGCAGCGCGTGCCAAAACGCGGTCTTCAATTGTAATCACGCAACCGACTGGCACTTCGCCGCCACGCTCCGCCGCGCGCGCTTCCTCGAGCGCCATCCGCATGTAGGCTTCATCAACAGCGATTTGCGACCGTCCAGCGCTGTTCCAATCGCCGCCCATCGCGCATCAGAATAGCATGAGGTCTTGTTCGACACGCGAAGGAGATGCGGTGACGGAATTACTAACGCAAGGCGCTGTGCGAGCAGTGCAATGCCGAACCGCTCGACTCTCCACGACTGACGAAAGGTGGCGGCATGTTTCGCGCTCGCCTGTTTCCATCTTTGCGCTGTGCGCCGTTTTGCTTGGCATTGCGCTTTCCATCGCCGGCGCGAAGACGAAAAAGCAAAAGACTCCAGATCCAACCCCGGCGGACCTCGCGGCACAGGCATGGTCAATTCTCCACGAAGGCGCCGCGTCCCACAGCCTGCGCAAACGCACGGACGCAATTGCCGCGCTGTCTTCCATGCAGGGAGACCCGGGCGCCATCAAACTCATCGAAGCTGGCC
>DASYZC010000028.1:0-4775 GCA_035949735.1 Candidatus Acidiferrales bacterium
GATCACCGAAGCCAGGAGCCTTCACCGCGACGCATTGCAAGGTGCCCCGGAGCTTGTTGACGACGAGGGGTGCGAGCGCTTCGCCTTCAATATCTTCCGAGATAATCAGGAGCGGCTTGTTGATCTTGGTGGTCTGTTCGAGCAAGGGCAGCAGCTCCCGCAAGGAACTGACCTTCTTTTCGTGAATCAGAATGCGGACGTCTTCGAGCACGCACTCCATGCGTACCGGATCGGTGACAAAGTAGGGCGAGAGGTAGCCGCGGTCAAACTGCATCCCTTCGACCACTTCGAGCGCCGTCTCCATGGTCTTCGATTCCTCGACGGTGATGACGCCGTCCTTGCCAACTTTCTTCATGGCCTCGGCGATGATCGAGCCGATCTGCTTGTCGTTATTGGCACTGATTGTCCCGACTTGAACGATCATGTCGCCCTTTACGTCGCGGGAGAGCTTCTTGATCTCTTCGACTGCGATTTCAACGGCTCTTTCGATGCCGCGCTTTACGGCCATCGGGTTTGCGCCGGCCGCCAGCGTCTTCACGCCTTCGCGGAAGATGGCCTGTGCTAGAACCGTAGCTGTAGTGGTGCCGTCTCCGGCAACATCGGACGTTTTGGAAGCAACTTCCTTCACCATTTGCGCGCCCATGTTTTCGAGCGGGTCGTACAGTTCGATTTCCTTTGCCACCGTGACGCCGTCCTTGGTGATGACCGGTGCACCGAACTTCTTTTCGATTACCGCATTACGCCCCTTAGGGCCGAGCGTGATCTTCACCGCGTCAGCCAAAATGTTGACGCCGCGCAGGATTGCCTGTCGTGAATCCGTACCCGTTACAATTTGTTTTGCCATGTGACTTTACCCTCCCGGGTGTCTGCAACCTGATGTCCGGCCCACAATCTCGGACCGGAGAAGCTACCTCTTGCTGGATGCCGCTTTGGCCATACCGCTAACTTTCGCCAGGATTTCGTCCTCGCGAAGGATCAGATATTCCTGTTCATCAATCGTGATATCGTTGCCGGTATATTTGCCGAACAGGATGCGGTCCCCGGGTTTTACGTCAAGGGGAATGCGTGCGCCCTTCTCGTTAAGCTTGCCCGCACCTACGGCGATCACTTCCCCTTCCTGAGGCTTCTCTTTGGCCGTGTCAGGGATGATGATGCCGCCCTTCGCGGTTTCCTTCTCTTCCAACCTCCGCACTAATGCGCGGTCGTGCAGGGGCTTCAAGTTTATAGTCATTGCTCCCACCTCTCTGGATTCAATCTAAAATCACCAAAGTCGCGCTTCTTACTGCCCGGCATCAAGGCCGGAAGGATTTCAGATTGTTCTGACGCGCCGTTTCCAGATCGTCGGCTGCCTTTTTGACGCGAGCGATTTCCATCTGCGGGGCGTCTTCCCGTTCCTGCTTCGCCGCTGCGATGCTGGCAGCCTCCGCCTGGTCATTCAGCTGCTTCGTACATATAACGAGCTGGAAGCTATTGAGAAAGGAAGTCCGCGAAAGGATCACGGAGTACTGCAGGTCTTCCCACTGAGCGATCGGCGCTTGCGTGGCGCCATAGGCTGTGTTCCCCAGAGAACCAACCGACACGATTGGTATGGTTACAGCACCATATTTCGCGGAGATGGCTCTTGTCATGTCTTCGGCCGTCACTCCTTCCGTCGTGGAGCTATCGTAGGTCACTACCATTTTGTAGAGCGCGCCATTGTAGAAGGAAAATAGAATCTGTTGGACCGGATCGACGGGCGTGGAGGATTGGTAAGATGGCATTGGCCACCACGTTAGCTCCTGGATCAATGCTGGACTCTGATGGATTACGCTGGCCTCCGCCGGTCTTTCATTAACCTGCCTTGAAATTGCGATCAAACTCGTCCCGAGCGAAAAGTTCCGATATTTGGAAAGGTCCTGCCCGTAAGCCAACGGAACGGATAGCAATATCGCGGCAACGCAAATCAGTATGTTTCGTGCGGTTTTCATTTGGAATCTCCTTCAATCGACAGACGGAGCGGTACTTTGGACCGGCTTGCTGTTTCTTCCACAACCACCTCTACTCGCGGGCTTCGTCTGCGCTCGCTCAAGCCGCGGCCAGATTCGTCTCGACTCCGGCCTTGAGCCTCGTCGCGCCGGAAAAAGAAAATGCTTTCCCGTGCGTGCCGGGAACACGCGTAAACGGTGGTGTAGGGCACCCCGAGGAAATGTTTCGGAATCACGCGAGTGACTTCCAAGGAATTGAACTTCTCTAATTTTGGATTGGCCAGGATTCGCTTGACGGCTCGGCGTACTGTGGCAGTTCCGTCATTGCCGAAAACAGTCGAGCTGATTTCACCCGCGAAGGAGAAAAATGTCCATCCTGCGCGCCCGATCTCTCGATTTAACTTGTCTCCATCGAAATTCGTCACCAGTTTCCAACCGGACGCAAAGGGCTCAGTCTCGAGCTGTAGGGTTTTGGGCAAAACTGCATTCTCCGTGGTCAGGATCGTTCCCGATTTCATTTTCTCTTCCATTAACGTTTCCCCCGCGCCCTTCGCTTTCTTGGCGCCGTCAAGCTCGCGCCTTAGGAGTGATTGACTTGAGGCAAACCGAATCCAGCCATCGAATCATCCTGCGAGTGCGGGCGTTCGGCACGATTCGGTTGAAAGACCACGAACAACGCCGCAGGGGAAATCCATTCATGATCTTCGCGGCCACATGAACCTCGTTTCTCTTACCTGCCTTTCGGCGACCAAGCGATAAAGCGCGGTCAGGGCGACACCGCCCGCCATTGCAGCCATGTCCGTAAAAATCATCCTCCCGTGGACGAGGGAGCAGAGGGTACTCATGATGAATCCTCCGGCGATGCCGCCCGCTGCGCCCATTACGACATCCATCACCAGGTTGCGCCCATGACCTACGATCATCTTCCCCGTCAGCCAACCCGCGACCAAGCCATCTATGACCCAGAGCAGTGAATGCATACATTTTCTCCCTATACCCCTCTTCCCCATGACCAGGGTGCTTTCGTGAGGCGAAGAACTTCTTACTCTTCTCTTGCCGACAGTTGAGAGGGGGGGCGGAAGTGTCCCGCCCGCCCCGGAGAACCGGCCGTTGCCTTTAGGCTCCTACGGCAGCGGCAATCCTGTGGAAGGTCGAGTTGGAAACCTCATAGGTCTCAACCTGCGGAGTTCCCTCGACCACACTCGCCAGGAGCCTCGCCACTTCCGGATAGGTTCCGCGGTTGTAAGCTTCCGCGTTCTCGGCTTTGTCCCACAAACTGATTCCGAACGCTTCCTTTCCGCCTGTAGCAATGAACGTGATTTCGTCTTGAAACCCTTTCTGCTTCCGAAGCAGGGGAATGATTTCTTTCTCCAGCCTCTGCGTCAACTCGGAAACGCTATTGGGCCTCAGATGCATCGACACTCTGCGCGCAAACATGTCAACCTCCTTGGTTGTCACGGCCAAGGGGATTTCAGGTAACCCTGCTAGTTCAGCTAAACTTAAGACTCCCTCAGCCTGTTAACCACCATAGGTTAATTAACTTGACGTGTCAATAGTAATCTGAGATTATTCTGCTGGATTAATCTTCCAAGTTAAACTAGCGGAGGAGCCCCGTGGACGTTTGTCTAGTCATCAAACAGCGACTGGAAGAATTGGGGCTGGAACAGAAGGACCTAGCCGCTGCCGCTGGGGTTACGGACTCATATATCTCGCAGTTGCTGACCCGGAAGAAGTTGCCTCCCGCACCGGATCGAACAGACATTTACGACAAGATCGGGAAGTTCTTGAAGCTGCCTACCGGAAAACTGTCGGAACTGGTTGAACATCAGCGGAAGGACGAATTGAAGAGAAGTTTGGGGGATCCGCCCGCACCCTTGCTTAGAGAAGTCCGCGAGCTGATCCTCCGTAAATGCGCGCCCGACAAGGAACAACAGATCCGCGCTATCTTCGCCAGGCATCCGTTTGGCGAACTCGAGCGGCTCGTTACACAGAAGCTCTTGGCGGTGGTCAAGAGAGTCGCCAAAGAAGAATTGGAAAGTGAAAAGTGGCTTCAACTCGTGGCTCAGCTCAGCAATCGAAGCTACGAACAGATGCGGGTGATCGTCCTCGAGTTTCTGGATACAGATGCATTTAGCGTCTCCGTGGAGAACTGCGTTACGTTTCTGGATCCGGTAATCGAATCCTGGGATATCGACCTTATGACGTTTGCCATGGAGATCGTATTAAACCGGAGATTGGCTCACGGATATCCCAAGCGATTTGAGTTCGTTGAAAAAGACGCCGAGCAAATTTTCGAGGAGCAGGGGCTGAAGGAATTTCTTCGCAATCGCTCCTTCAGCGGCGATGCGACCAACGAAGAAATCGAGTTCCTGAGGCGGTTGAGGTTCAACGGGAAAAGGCCGACGGCGCTCTATTATTACCGGGAATTGCAAGGCCTCAGAGACCCGCTTCACTTTCGAAGTCCGGCGATTCAGACGCCGGGAGCGAAAAAGACGGGCCGGTCACAACCGGAAGGTTCAATTGCTCCCATGCAAAAACACCTGGACGCCAGGGGCATCGAGAAGCAGTTGCAGCTTGACAGTAGGAAAAAGGCAACAAAACGCTGGGCGGAGAACAAACGCAGCAGTGGTCGCCATACTTGATTCTCTTCTCAAGCTGTGCAAAGCAACTCTGGACTCGAACACACGCACTCAGCCGCTCGCTACTAGCAGGCCCAACCCTCCCTGAACGACACCTCAATGCCTTGATAGCTGCAAGTCTCATCGAAAATGGCGCCCGCCGATTCCGACAGAACGGATTCGCCCGCACCAG
>DASYZC010000029.1:0-3442 GCA_035949735.1 Candidatus Acidiferrales bacterium
TGGTGTTTGGCGGCTCCGCATTCGGCGGTGCGTATGCGAGCAACGAAACGGTGTCAGGAAACCGCCTGACCGACAACGACGTCGGAATCTTCTCTGTAAACTGTGATGGAAACTGTACCGCTGCGCCCACCACGCCCACCAACAACGTCATCAATGGGAATAAAATCTCGAATGACGAAGCCTCGAATGTCTCCGGCTGCGGCGACCCAAACGGGTACCAAGCCGGAATCTCGGAGTTCGGACTCAACGACATGATCAAGAACAATAAGATCAGTGGACAAGGCTACGGTGTTACAACTGGCACCTCCAATTGTGCCACGACCACGCTTTTGCAGGTCGACCTCACTGGCTCCGGCGCTCTTAAGCAGTACAAGGTATCGGGCGGTCGGCTACAAAAAGGATATCTGCCGACGCCGTGAACGACCCAACTCTCTCGACGGGGTCTGGGTGGAGCGAGAGCTCCATCCAGATTTCTCCAGCGCGCCTCTTTTAGCTGCACGCTGAGCAAGGACGATATTAACGGTGCAGCGCACCACACGGTCCAAGGACGCGACGACAGTAGCGGGGAAAAGGCGCGGCAATACGCAGATCTGCTATTGAAGGCCGGTAACGATGTGCGGGATCGATCTGGCAAAAAAATCGCCAATGCGGATCTTAAATTGTTGTCCTCCACAAATCTGTAACGGCTTTGACGGGGCCAACGTCGTCATTCCCCGCATGGTCTCATCCGCGAAAGCTCGAAGACCTGATCGGTGAGCCGCCCTAAGAATGAACGTCGCCTCGTTCCTAAACGTGCCTTGCGCTTGTGCCCATATCGTGAGCGATCTCCCCGAAGGGTTCGATGCCATGGTGTGAAGCAAATGCGAACGGTCACGCCATTAGTCCAACAAATGCTGCACGTATATCCTTCGAAATCTTTGCTTTGAAACTTGCACGTCCTCCGTCCGAACTAGCATTCGCATGTGGCGGATTTAGCCGCCACTAAGCGCTTTGCTGTGTATCCGCCTGGCGATTTCTGGCTCAAATTGGCGAAGCCCGAACTCGAAGACCGCGTGAATTTCAATAAGCCGCACATTTCGCTCCGGATGAGATCCTTACAAGTTCGTTAACCTGTACATAGGGTCTATTAACCTGGGACGTGTAGGATCCCACAACCGGGAAAATAGAAATAAAGGGCTATCGGATCACCCAAAATGGCTGCTCGCCTAGCAACGACCAATATGGCCTATCCCACGCTGTTTAGCCGCTATACGGACCAGCTTGGCCGGCTCGTCGCTCGCCATCGATCAGACCTTGCGGCGAGAACCGCCAAAGTTTCCGCTGAACTATCAATGGCCACGGCGCAGCAAGCGATGCTGGAAGCGCAAGCGGGTAGCAGGGCAAAATCCGAGTTTCTTGCCAATATGAGTCATGAATTACGAACACCATTAAACGCAATACTGGGCTTTTCTGAGCTTATGCTCCTCGGTCTGGCACCGAGTCCCGAAAAGATCGAGGAGTACGCTCAAAACATCAACGGCGCAGCACAACACCTCCTTGCGCTCATCAACGATATTCTCGATCTCGCCCGCATTGAAGCAGGCAAACTGGAACTCTCACCAAAGCAGGTGGACGCATCAGCAGTCCTTACGACGTGCGTCGTAATCGTAACGGAGCGCGCCAACCAAGGCGGCGTGAAAGTTTCTATCGCAGAACCTACGAGTCCGTTTCTCGTTTGGGCCGACGAACGCAAGCTAAAGCAAATCGCTCTGAATCTCATATCAAACGCCGTTAAGTTTACGCCCGCGGGCGGCAGCGTAACGGTCACTTGGCGGCGCTTAGAGAATGGCTCGTCCAGACTTAGCGTAACGGACACGGGTATCGGAATTGGCAAGGACGACCTTGAGAGAATTTTCCAGCCCTTTGTTCAAGTCGATGGTCGCCTGAATCGCAAATACGAGGGTGCCGGACTCGGTCTCCCGCTTACGCGTCGATTGGTAGAAATGCATGGCGGTACGTTAAAGATCGAAAGCGAAGTAGGCCGCGGAACGATGGTAACAGTCAACTTGCCTCCTCAAAACCATCATCCAAATGATACCCCGGAATTGCCACCCGCGGCCGTTACCGTGGCGCCCTGTTTCGTGGATGCACTGTAGAAATTTTATCGTGGAGTCGACTCAATGAACGAGATTGATACCAGAGTTGGCCGCGTTGTTTCTGTGTCTGGTGCGCAGATTGTGTGTTTGCTGGACAAGCCGGAGCAGCACGATCCGGCGGAGCCGTACGACGTGCAGACGGGTGCCGTGGTCAAGACGCCGACGGCGGACTCGACGGTCTTCAGCATTGTGCGGGGTGTCAGCATTCCGGTGCCGTCGGAGAGTGGCAACGGCGAAGAGCTCTGCATTGCGGAGTTGGAGCTGGTGGGCGAGATCTTGCGGCGATCGAACCCCGAGGAAGAGAAGTTCCAGCGCGGCGTCTCGGTATTTCCCAAACTGGGTATGCCGGTATATGCCAGCACGCCACAGGATTTGCAGCAGGTTCTAGCCTGTCCGGGTGTTGCCGCGGCCCGAATTGGCTCGGTATTTCAGGATCGCTCGCTGCCGGCGTATGTGCGCATCAACGACCTGCTCGGCAAGCACTTCGCGGTGCTGGGGACGACGGGCTCCGGCAAATCCTGTGCGGTCACGGTGATCCTGAAGGCGGTGCTGCGCGCCTCCAAGCGGGCGCGCATTCTCCTGCTCGACCCCCACAACGAATACTCGCAGGCCTTCGGCTCGACCGCCCATGTCCTCGATCCGGCGGCCAACCTCGACTTGCCCCACTGGCTGTTCAACTTCGATGAACTGGCTGAAATCGTTCTCGGCGAGGAGCAAGAGGAACGCGCCGCCCAGGCCATGATCCTCGCCGAGGCGATCATGTCGGCGCGCAAGCGGTTCCTCGGCGACAAAAAGCTGCCCCACGTGCTGACGATCGATACGCCCCTCCCCTACCGTATGGCGGATGTCATTGAGTACGTCGACCACGCGCAGGGCAACCTCTCGCGCCGGGAATCGCTGACAAACTACGCCCGGCTTTTGAACCGGCTGAACGCGCTCTACAACGATTCGCGGTTTGCCTTCATGTTCGGCCGCGGCACCCGGGACAACATGAAGGACATCCTGTGCGGGCTCTTCCGCGTCCCCGTGGCCGACAAACCGGTGACGATCGTCAACCTCGCCGGCGTGCCGTCCGAGGTCCTAAACGTCGTGGTTTCGGTTCTTTGCCGGCTCGGCTTCGACTTCGCGATGTGGACCGAACGGGAGTTCCCGGTTCTCGTGGTTTGCGAAGAGGCGCACCGTTATGCGCCGCGCGATACGCGTATGGGCTTCGAGCCGACCAAGCGGGTCCTGACACGGATCGCCAAGGAAGGCCGCAAATACGGCGTTTCGCTCTGCATCGTCAGCCAGCGGCCATCGGATATGGC
>DASYZC010000030.1:0-6641 GCA_035949735.1 Candidatus Acidiferrales bacterium
CTGCTCCGTTAGCAGGTGCTCGTGCCGATCGAACTGCCCGCCGATCACGCGCTATCTTCACTGTGTAAGATACTTACAACGATTTCCTGAACAGCTTTAACTCTGATTTCCGGTCCATTCGGTCCAAGAACACACTGTTTCAAAACCATTGGAGCGTCAGCGCGAGTTTCGAGTACTTGCAGCCGACAGCAACCCAACTTCTCGCCGTAGCTTCCATCCCGGTCTCGCAGGAGATTGCTACGGAGCACAGCTCCAGTTCCTCCCCCTAGCGGTCCGTTCAGGGTCCGCCCTCTGCGCGGAAATCCTGTCTTGCGCGCAAAGCACAGGGATCGCGATGCAACGTCTCAGACTCCGGGCCGTACTCTTGCAGACTTACAATGAACAACAATAGCCCAGCTCTCCGATACTGGTCGCTTCGATCAGAACTGATACGTGATGGTGCCATAGGCGGTGAATGGAGCGCCGGGATAGGCGTTGGTGCTACCGGGCGTGTCACTAAAGTAGCCCCCGCTGGTTACGTACTCATAAGTGTTCGCTTTAGAATTGAACAGGTTGAGCATGTCCACCTCGAAGTTGAAGTGCTTGAACGGCACTGTGACAGAAGCATTGGCGAACGTATAGGACGGCATCGTACGCGTATCGGGGGTGCCGGTAAGGTTGTTGAAAATGTGCTGCGAGCCGGTGTACTCGATCCAGAAATGAGGCTCGATCAGAGTGTGCTCGTTGCCGTTAACGATAGCGTAGTAGACGCCGGTGTTCAACGTGATGTTGGGCACGTAGGATACGGGCAGATTATTGAAGCAGACGTTCGGGGCGCAAATGCCCCCAGGACCTTTCGTGTCGTAATTCGTGAAATTGGCGGCTTCGCCGGAGAAATTGAGGAAAAAGTGCAGGTTACCCTTGGGATCGTCATCGAAGAAGGCGTCGACGCCTTGGTAGTAGGAGCTACCTCCGGCGCTGACTTCTTCGCCGTTCCCTAGCGTGTAATCGATTTCCTGATTCGTGTAGTCCAAGTGGAAGTAGTTGGCGCCCAGGATGAAGTTCCCAAGCACCGGCGCGTTGTTGAAGTGAATCTTTGCGCCACCCTGCGCGTAGGCGCCCTTCGCCAGTTGGTAAAATCTGGGGTTGACCTTGAGGAAGGGGCCGCCGCCGCCGCCCAAAGAAGGCGAGCGATAAGTCACGTCGTAACCGCCGTAGATGGTCAGCCAAGGGAATGGCATTACACCGACATTGATTGAGGGTTCGACTTGGCTCTTGCTTGCATGCTCGGCGCAGAGCGAGCCTTGATCGGTGGCGTTAGGCGCACCGAAGATGTCGCTGTAAGGATCCAGTGGGTTTGGCTGTGGACCCGTGTCTGCCGGCTGATAAAGGGAGCAGTGGGTTGCGGGCACGACTCCAGGAAGGAGAGTGAAGTCCCGTTGGAATTGGTCGCTATAACTGGTTGAGAAGCCGACGACGCGGACGCCGGGAGTGATGTGGATTTGCGGGATGGGGTGGATGTCGTCCTGCGCGTAGAAAGCGACGTCATCCTGCTGGAAATAGCCGGATCGGAACTTGGCACCGATGTTGACGGTTTCCGTGGCGCCGTCTCCGCCTTGGCCGGAATTGAAGAACAGGTTACGACTGTTGTATACCTCGTGGATTAGATAAGCGCCGAAATTGAGGGTGTTGTAAGGCAACACTTTCTGCAATCCGACTTTATCGCCGAAGGCGTCGCTATGCGGGTTGTTCCACTCGTCCTCTTGAGGCCCGAGAGAGAAAATGTCGTCGGTGCGGTGGTGCAAGCGGCGGATGTGCATAAACCAAGTGCTGTTTTGGACGCTAGTGGTGTTGTTGAGGAGGAGATTTTCACGAGCGTAGATAAGCCCCATCTCGTTGGTGTCGTACTTGTTGTATTCGTCAAAGGTAGGTGCGCAGTAAAAACCGCAGGTACTTTGACTGTAACTGTAATTGCTGCCGTCCGGCCTCGTTAAGATGACGCCCTGGTCGGTGAGCGGAATTGTTGGAGGACGGTAACCGCCTGCCTTGGCGTAAAAAGCACCGAACTCGAAGCTACCGGCCGAAAACTGGCGGATGGTCTTGCCGAAGGCCGATCCACTTTTTCCGAACATGTTGAATCCATCTGGAGCTGAGCGGTAGTCATTGCCATCACCTATGCCGCCTCCGACGACAGTCGACCAGCCGTGGAAATTGCCGGTGTTGCCGACGAACGCTAGATTCTTCTGCCCGTACATGCCGTAGGTGGCGGCCACGCTGAAGTGATGCTCGACGGTCGGCTGAATGGGAGTGAACTCGACGCTGCCGCCGACGTCGTCATAAAACCGGTCTGCGGAAGCGCCGGGACCGTAGGTAACGTCGACGTTCTGCATCAGTAGGTTCTGCGGCATGGTGGCGGATTGCCATAGACCGCTGCCTACGTCGACGATTGGAATGCCATCAAAAGTAATGCCCAGCGAGCCAGGAGAGATGAAGCCCGTGGGTTGGCCGCCCCAGCCTTGATTAATGCCATTCAACTGGATCGTGTACTTGGTGGCGCCGGAGACTCCGTATCCGAAGACGTTCGCGCCAGGAGTTAGCGCGATCATTTGCGCGCCCCCGGCGACCGGGCCGGCTGCGTCAAGTTGCTTGCGGTCGAGCACGCGAATGGTCTGCAGAGAGTTCTGCACATCGTCGCGGGTGGGCATGGGCCGCGCACCCGGTTCCACAGTGCCCCGGACCACAACGGTCTCTGCCAGCGTCGCGACTGAAAGAGTGGCATTTACCGTCACAGACTGTTGCGTGGCGAACGACACCCGCTGGGTGAACGATTCGAAACCGGACTTCCCGATTGTCACGAGTTGTGGGTCGGATGACAGACCGCTCACGCTGAATTCGCCGCTCGCATCGGTGGTTGCATGGAGCACCGCCCCAGTCGTTAGGTCTGTTACGGAAACGATAGCCCGCGGAATTGCCGCTCCCGTATCGTCCACCGCCTTGCCAGTAATCGCACCAGAGCCTTGGGCGCAGGTGGCAATCGCGAAGCTTAGGATAAAGAGACACACGACGACCAAGTTTCGAAGCAAAATGTCCTCCTGGACTGACTGCTGATTTGCCTAATGTTGCACTGCCGAGGTGAAGCGCGAATCATCCACAGTGCGATCGCGGAAACGGTTACAATTGCGTTAAAGTTGAGCTAAAACACTTTGAACTGACCGGGCATTTTTGTACCAAGTGAAGTGAGAGAGCGGAATGGCGCGATCTTTCGCTGTGCGCGATTTCGTAACTGCGAGAACCTCCAAGAGCCGCAAATTTCAACCAGCACCAGGCGGTTGAAGCCAAAAGATTCAAGCGAAAGCAAATAAAATCCACAAACCTCAGTAAATTTCAAGAAGGTGTTGCCTCTGTCTTCGAACCAGAGGGTCGGGAGTTCGAATCTCTCGGGGCGCCATACTTTTCTACGACATCCGACTGCCAGAGCATCTGGTGGTTTAGCTGCGTGCAGATAAAAATGTAGCTGCCATTTCCTCAGCGGACACCCAGTATGATCCGCTGGCTGGGAAAAAACGACCTGATAAAGGAGGATGGCAGCATGAATCAGACCCTCGTTACGGCATCGATTTGTTCCTCAGCGACACCTTCCAAGGACGTGATCGGGATCGATCTCGGTGATCGCTGGTCCCGCTTCTGTGTCCTGGACCAGGCTGGAAGTGTGAAAGAGGAGAGTCGTGTTCAGACAACGTCTGGAGGATTCGCTGCGACTTTCGGGACTCGGCCTCGAAGCCGGATGGTAATTGAGGTTGGGGCGCACTCGCCTTGGGTGAGCCGCCTGCTGCAGGCTCAAGGGCACGAGGTGATTGTGGCCAACCCGCGCAAGGTTCGCGCGATCTACACAAGCGACCGCAAATCGACCGATCGCGGAAGTAGCTGTCGGACTTTCGGAGATCGCCATGTAGATAGCAGCGCCCACCCTGAAAGAAGAACCTCTACGTGCACCGGGACTCCAAGACAGCCCCATCAGAGTGCGGATGGAAGCGAGGCACAGGGCGGCGGCGACGGCGAGCAGGACAAGAAGCAATGAGAAAAACTCTAGCGAATAAAAAACTCTTGACCGGCAGCTACATGGAAGTCGATTTTGTAGACAGTCAAGACCTCCGAGGTCGACCTTTTACAACAACCAATACTCGATCTATGAGTTATCCACGCGGGATCCAACTGCCGATTCTTCAACTTGAATACCGTGTCGATCGCCCGGTTCGAGACCAGGCGCTCGATCTCCAACCAATTGGGAGAATGGATTTCGGGATGACTTCGGTTGACGGTTGAACTGAGGACGAGACTTCAGGAGAGAACGACTGTAAGCGACCATCGGCCGATTTCGGTCCAATTTCAGTCCAATTCACAGGGTCGTTTGCACCGCGTGTTTCCCCGTAAGCGACACCAGACTCTCAGCCTCAACCCTACTTCATTCGACGACATGGAGCATTGCAGTTCCCGTACTTCAACGAGCCTGATCTTAGCGCGGACGATTTTCTGGCCCGATTGCGCTCCTTCCTCAAACGTCTTGAAAGCACAACCGTTCGCTTGGCGATCGAGATTCGAAACAAGGCTTGGCTCGATCAGAAGTTCGCGGATCTACTACGACTGCACCAAGTCGCACTCGTGCTGCAAGACCAAGAGTGGATGCCTCGACCCGATCAATTGAAGTTTGACTATGTAACCACGGATTTTGCTTACATCAGATTGCTCGGTGACCGAAAAGGGATCGAGAGACAGACCAAGGTTTGGGACAGAGTGATCGTGGACCGCTCGGCCGAACTTCAAAGTCGGTGAGTTTTTGTCAGCAGACTGTCCGGCGCGGCATTCCGACGTATGTTTACGTCAACAATCACTATTCCGGTCATGCTCCAGCAACCGTTGTGCAGTTCTTGGAGCCTTGGGACTCGAAGACATAACAATTCGTGCTGGTTCCATCTAACTACAATGTCCTCAAGCGAATACGGAAGCCATCGAAGAAACAGTTTCAGAACCGGTCAAAGAATATCTGCGATCCAGAAAGCTGCCTTAGTTGTAGGGACTAAAAAACCTCAAAAATCGTACCGATCAAAGACGTGAATAGCTGGGCTTAGCAACTGAACAGACTTCACGTTTGATGGCGATTTCAAACCGTGTTGGCGGTAACCCTTAAGTAGCTTTCTCGCTCGATTAGCGTGACCGACGAATTCTTTTCCGTAAAGCAATGGTTGCCGGTCTCTTAAGCGTTTGTTTCCTGAGGCCACCACACGTGCGTATGTGAGAGTCTTACAAGGTTCACACATACCGTTTGCTCCGTAAATCCTATCGGTGCGTCCACACCTCAAGCAGCCGAAATCGATGAAGCAGTCACGCATTCTTTTCCTGTAGTCGGGAGGAACGAGCCTCGTAATTCCTAGAGCGATCCGTTTCGGAAGGAACCAAGGCTGAAGAAGCAACTCTTCAACGCCTAGTTTTTCTCCAAACCGTTTTGTCACGCCGGCGGTGAGGCGGCGTCTAGGCTTTCGCCTGTGTTTTGTCATGGTAGATTCCTAAGGGGTGGCAGCGTTCAAAAACTTCGACTAAACGAAATGCGCTGACACGAAGGTAACGAACCGTAGTCTCCGTTCTAACGTGGCCTAGTAGGGTCTGGATTGCGAAAACGTCTGCTCCATTTTCGTACAGATGCGTTGCGAAACTATGACGTAACATGTGCGCTGTAGCACGGTGTAAACCAGCCCGGCGTGCAATTTTACGTATTACAACCGCGACCGTGGTATTGGTGAGCGGTTCTTTCCGTTTTGGGCGGCCCATGCACGCACTTGCTAGAATCGCATTCAATGAAGCCTGCGCATCTTCGCGCGAAGTGGTTCTTTCTTCTCCCAAAATCTTGCTGTGATAAGTCGTTCCGGTAGGAGACCCATGATCTTGCCACCGTCCGGTCCATTTGCCGTGGTGCAAAACTAATGTGCCTTTCTGGGGTGAGTAATCCTGGCGGAAGACGTAACCCGTCTTTTCCTCTCCAATGTAGGTTCGAAGTGCTTCGGCCGCTGTCCTGGTCAACAAGACAATTCTAGATTTCCCGAACTTTCCGGTAACTCGCGCGGTGCGAGCGTCGAGATCAAGGTCTTGCACGGTTAACCTTAGGCCTTCGCCGAGCCTGCATCCTGTGGCATAGAAAAACTCCGTCAGAGCTATTTCTCGAGGGGTGTTGCTTGCGGCGATAAGTCGGCGGACCTCCTTTTCGCTCAGATGAATTGGAATCTTGGACGGAAGGCAACGGATCGCGACCAGACGAGGGGCAACGTAACTCACCAAACCGCCCAGATTCAGGAAGTCGTAGAAGCGCCGGACACCTTGCAGGTGACGACACGCCGAGAAGATAGAGCAGCGATTTTCGGCCAAGTACAACATGAACTTTCGGACTTCAATATGCGTCACCTTCGTGGCAGCTTTGTCTCCTAGGAATTGCACAAAGAGCCGGACACTTTGCCGGTAAACATAGTTCGTACCCTTCGAATAGTGCTGTAGGATCAGCCACTCATAAAACCGTTTTTGCAGGCCCTTGTTGAACCGAGAGTATGACTTCACGCGTAAACGCCTCGAATCCGACAGCTCGATAATCAACGGCGGTCTCGCCAAACACAAGATTA
>DASYZC010000031.1:0-8975 GCA_035949735.1 Candidatus Acidiferrales bacterium
GGCGTTGAGGAAGCGGGGAAGGCTGGGGCGACCGCGGTGATTCAGCCGGGCGGATCGGTGCGCGATCAAGACGTAATCGACGCTGCCAATAAGCTGAACATGGCCATGTTGCTCACCGGCGTGCGTCATTTCCGGCATTGACAAGTACAAATGGAAGCGCCAGCGAAATCGGGTGGATTGACGGGGCTGCGCGTGCTCGCGCTTGAGAGCCGTCGCGCGGCAGAGATGGCGAAGCTGATCGAGAATTACGGCGGCCGCGCCATCGTTGCCCCTGCGATGCGCGAAGTTCCCCTTGAATCAAACACCGAAGCGCTGGAGTTCGCTCGCACGTTGTGCAGCGAAGGCTTCGACGTGGTGATCTTTCTTACCGGCGTGGGCGCGCGCTTGCTGGTGAAAGTAGCTGAGTCGATTCGCTTGCGAGAACAATTTGTGGTGGGGCTTCGGCGCGCGGCGATTGTGGCACGAGGCCCAAAACCAGTGGCGGTGCTCAAGGAGTTAGGCGTGCCGGTGACACTTGCCGTGCCGGAGCCGAACACGTGGCGCGATCTGTTGCGGGCGCTGGATGAGAAGCGCGATGCGCTGCCGCTGGCCGGGCGGCGCGTGGCCATACAGGAATATGGCTCGTCGAATACGGAATTGATTAATGGGCTGCAAGAGCGCGGCGCGGTGATCACGCGCGTTCCGGTCTACCAATGGGCGTTGCCGGAAGACACCGCGCCGCTGCGCAACGCCGTACACGCAATTGCGAGCGGCGAGATCGACATGGCGCTATTCACCACGTCGGTTCAGGTGTCGCATCTCCTGCGTGTAGCCGAGGAAATGAATCTCGAATCGCGGCTTCGGCAAGGTTTCGAGCGGGTTGTGGTCGGCTCCATTGGGCCGATCACCTCGGAAGAGCTGCGCGAACACGGGCTTTCCGTCGACTTTGAGCCGGAACACCCCAAAATGGGCTTCCTGGTAAACGAAGCAGCCCAACGCGGAGCAGCAATTATGGAGAAGAAGCGGGGGGTGCGTCCTTCCAATTGAGGTACGACCATCTTCGGGCGCGAGGCGGAAATCATGGCGGAAATCACCCTTTTTTCATCTGCTGTTAACGGTTCGGACGTATCATAATTGCTGCGGTTAGGTGTGTCTTTGATGGCGACAATCACCCCTGAAATTGCAGAACGGCCTGCGGCTCCGCAGCCGGCGCCGGAAAAGTTATCGGCGGCGAAACGTCCATATCCCGGCGCGCTCGTGGTAGTGGAGGGGATCGACGGGTCTGGAAAGAGCACCCAACTTTACCTGCTGAAGCGCTGGCTGGAAATAGGCGGCTACCGAATTCATTTCACGGAATGGAATTCGTCGCCGCTGGTGAAATCGGCCACGCGGCGCGGCAAACAGCGGCGATTGCTGACGCCCACCACGTTTTCGATGTTGCATGCGGCCGATTTTGCCGATCGCTGCGAAAGACAAATCCTCCCTTTGCTGCATGGGGGCTATCTGGTTCTTGCCGACCGGTACATTTATACGGCTTTTGCCCGCGACGCAGCGCGCGGCTGTTCGGCGCACTGGCTACGAAATCTATACAGCTTCGCTCCTATTCCGGATATCACGTTCTACTTTCGAGCTCCACTCGACGTCGCGGTGAGCCGGATCGTGGCGGGCCGACCCAAGCTGAAATATTACGAAGCAGGGATGGACCTGGGGTTTTCGCTGGACCGCGCGGAGAGTTTCCGGATTTTCCAAGAAAGGATTTTGAGTAACTACGACCAGATGATTGAAACGGACCGCTTCGTCCTTATGGATGGCACAGTCCGAGTGAACAAGCTGCAGAAGCTGATGCGCCAGCTCCTGGGCGACAAAATCGATCTCGCGCATTTCGCTCCCAAGAAAAAATGAGGCGCTTACGCCCTGCAGGTTCGCAAGTGACTCCGTCCAACGGGAATCCCGTTAAAGCCCGGAAAAAAGCCGGCAATAACCACGCCCCACCGATCCGCTTCTACGGCGTCCCGTTGCCCGGCGTCCGGCCGGAAGAGTTGAGCGGTAGCCTCATTGTGGTAGAGGGAACCGACGGTTCCGGACGCTCCACGCAGATTTCGCTGCTCACGGAATGGCTTGAGGGCGAGGGCTTCGCGGTGCAAACGATGGGCCTGCGCCGGTCCTTTCTGGTGGGAGAGGACATCGACGCTCTGCTGGCCGAAAATGCGGTGACGCGCACGACGCTCGCGCTGATGTACGGCACCGATTTTTTCGATCAGCTCGAGCGGCGCATTCTTCCGGCGCTGCGCTCGGGCTTGATCGTTCTGGCCGACCGGTATATTTTCACGCTGATCGCGCGCGCGGCGGTGCGGGGCATTGGCCGCGACTACTTGCACGGAGTGTACGAAATCGCACTGCGGCCCGATCTAACGTTCTGGCTCAACGTGAAGCCGGAGGTTGCCTTCGACCGGGAATTCAAGAAGTCGCAGACGATCAGCTATTGGGAATCGGGTCGCGATATGTCCCTTTCCAATGATTTGTTCAAATCCTTCATCCGTTATCAATCCATGATCAAGCGCGAGTTCGAATATCTTTCGAAGAGGCACGAATTTATCGAATTGGATGGCGAGGGCAGCGTGGCGCGGGTCAACCAACTGTTGCGCAAGCGAATCGCGGCGCATCTCGGCATACGCGGCACGCACTACAAGCCTTCGCACGCCCTTGCGCATCTCTGGCGCTGAAGAGTGGCAGCACCGGTACAACTCGCCTCAATCGACGCCGGTTCGAACGCCATTCGGCTGGCCATCGCACGCGCCACTTCATCCCAACACATAGAGATTCTGGAGGGAGAGCGCGCCACAGTACGCCTGGGCCACAATGCGTTTACCCGCCGCCTGCTGGACGAGGATACGATCGCGCGGGCCGCGCGCGCCTTCCGCCACTTTCGCGATCGCATGGACAGTTATCATGTGACCGCATACCGTGCGGTAGCAACAGCCGCCGCGCGCGAAGTGCGCAACTGCCACCGCTTGATCGAGCGGATTCGGCGCAAATCGGGCATTGAACTCCAAGTGATCAGCAGCGCGGAAGAAGCGAGGCTGGTTTGCACCGCGGTGAGCTGGGCGCTCGGCGAGACCACTCAACCCCGGCTGATTTTCGATTTGGGTGGCGGCAGCCTCGAATTCAGTTTCCTGGAGCGCGGTGTGGTGCGGAAACGAGTGGCGCTGCCGCTTGGCACCATCCGCCTCATGGAGACATTCTCCATTGAGGGCGCAATTGACGAGGACAAGGCCCGTAAGTTGAGGCATCACGTGCTCGCTCTTTTGCACAGCGCAATGCCCTCACCTCCAAGGCTTGATCGCGCTGTTGCCGTGGCCTGCGGAGGAAACGCGGAAGCGCTGGTGCGCCTGGCTCCGGGACCGCTCGCGGGCCGGACGCCCACAATCAACCTGCGTTTATTGAAGGACCAGACGTGGCGAATGCTGACGCTGGACGTCCCCGGAAGAATGCGCGTCTTCGGCGTGCGAAAAGACCGCGCGGAGGTGATGGGAATTGCCGCGATCGTCATCACGGCAGTGGCGAAATGGCTGACTCTACGGTCCATGCTGGTGCCCGGAGTCGGCGTCCGCGAAGGACTTCTGCTCGATTTGGTTGCGGAACAGTATTCGGTTGGAGCCGTGACGGAAGAAGAGAAGGGGCGCGCCGCAAGTCTGCTGGCGGGGGCGCGATGGTTCGCGCGGCGCCTCAATTACAATGCCCAGCACGCGGAGCAGGTGGCGAAGATCGCGCTTTCGCTCTTCGATCAGTTGCGGCCGATTCACGAGATGGGACCCGACCGGCGTAACATCCTTGAAATAGCGGCTCTGCTGCACGACGTGGGGCATTTCGTCAACGAGAAGGCGCACCACCGGCACGGCGAATACCTCGTCCGCAACGGAGAAATCCCCGGCCTCGGAGGATGGCGGCGCGAGATGGTTGCGTCTCTGGTGCGGTATCACAATGCCAAGTCAGAGCCTCAGATCGAGCACGCCTCCTACGCGGCTCTGGATGGCCCGCAGAGACATGATGTGCGTTTGCTCACGTCGCTCTTGCGCATCGCCGAGAAGCTCGAGTCGGAGCACGCACAGCGCATTGCCGGCGTGGACGTCCAGATTTCAGGGCGCCGGGCAGTTTTTCTGGTCCGCGCATCGGATGGAACCCGCCTCGATTTAGCGGGGCTCAACCGGAAACTGGACTTATTCCAGAAGGAATTTCATTTGAAAGCCGAATTCCGGCGAGCGCAACGCAGAGCCGAGGTAGCCTAGAGTGATTCTCTATTTGATTCGCCATGGCATGGCGATTGATCGCACGGATCCCGAGGCTCCGCCGGAAGCCGAAAGGCCGCTGACGGCGAGAGGTGTGCAGAAGACGCGGGCGGCGGCTCTTGGCTTTAATGAAGCAGGCGCAAGACCCGATATTCTTATTACAAGTCCCTACGTTCGCGCGGCTCAGACGGCGGAGATTTTTGCCGAGGCGCTAGGATTCGCGCCGGAAAAGATACGAGTGAGCGAGGCACTGGAGCCTGCCGCCAATCCCGCGGATATACTGAAGGAAGTGTCACATCTGAGAGCAAAAGAGATCGCATGCTTTGGACATGCGCCTCACCTCGATTTGACGATCGCTCAGTTGGCGGGCGCTCGCGGCCCGATCACGGAACTGAAGAAAGCGGGAGCCTGCTGTTTTGAGCACCTGCAACCGCGGGGCCGGTGGGAGTTGCGCTGGATTCTGACGTCGAAATTGCTGCGAAAACTCGCGGATTAGCCGGCTGCTAAGGCGATCCGCCGCCTCGGAAACGAAGCCGCCACCAGGGTGTGCCCTTGCTGAAAGCCGGAGCGCCAGACAATCCAAGGTGAATCCGGGCCTCTGGATTTCGCAAGGAACTCATGCAGGATGGACTTGCGCTCGATCGCAAGTTTCTCCCGCCACTTCTCCAAGGCCTGGGGATCCAACTTGGACGCGTGCCTGCGGAGCTTGCCTCGAAGCACGTCGATATCGTGAACGTCGCCCAGCTGATCCTGCATTTGCTTCAAGTCGGCGGACCATGCTTCAAAGCGTTCGGGCAGGAAGTTTTCAACCACGTAGCGAAAGTTTTTGATGCCGATGCGTAGCCGGTGCCACGCGATGCTGCTTCGTTTTCTCTTGGCTTCTTCGTAGAGCTGGGCGGCCTCGTTTAACCTTGCCATGGCGAGCCGCTGGAAAACGACGCTGTCGGAAGGGAAAAATTCGGCTTTGGGCTGCAGCTTCCGCTTCAGTTTCTTCCACTCCTTGTGGTCGAATGCGGCGAGCGCGACGGCCGCGTTCTTGCGGTCTTTTTTTTCTTCGCGCGAAAGGAGCCCCAGCATGTACCGGCGCACAGGGTCGCCGGCAGGACCGCACTTCTTCACCCAACTCCGTTCCACCTGCGTATCGTGCAAATCGCCCGAAGCGTGAAATAATTTGCGGCTGACTTTCTTGATCCTGCGCCAGCGCGAGCTGGGACTTACTTCCCTAAGAGCTTCGCCCATGGTGCGGCATCTCCGGAGAGCGACGCGCAAATCGTGCACTTCAGCCTTCCGCCAGTTTGGTTCGACCTTGGGCGCGATTTCCAGCACGCGGTCCATCCACACTTCAAGGCCTGTTTGGCGATGCGCCATGATTTGAGGCAATGAAATGGGAACCGACACGCGAAATCCAATCTATCCGGCAGGCCAGCAACAACGGCGTATGTTACCTCCCGGCGGGGCGTTTTGCCAGCGGCTGCAGGCGCCCTGCCGCGTAATTTTTGTGAGCGTGGGTTTCGAGGAAGTGCGGCAGTGGGATGGCAGGACCGAATCGGCACACTACGAGGATACAGAGAAAATCTTTACACAAGGGCATCGAACGACGCAAGTACCTGTTGGTGTAAGGAAAAGTCGTCTACGGTGCGGAGGGGAAAATCGGCGTTTTTGCGCGTTCCGCATGGACTGTGCTTCCCGCAATTGAATCTGGAGAGGCCACCTCACTTTGATCGCCCAGAAGCAAAGCGGTTCGTCAGAGGCGAGTTTTAGTGTACATTGTTGATGCTGCGCTTGCTGGCCAGCGGTCTTCTCCTTCTTGGAAGGAATTAGGGAATGAATCCGACGAAAACAGAGCCGACGGTTAGCGCTGGGACTCCAGCAGCTACGCGCCGGGACACGCTAACCCTCATCGATAACCGCAACGGCCGTCAATACGAAGTGCCGATCAAGAACGATACCATCCGCGCGATCGATCTGCGACCGATTAAAATCAACGAACCCGATTTTGGGATGATGAGCTACGATCCCTCGTTCTCGAATACTGCATCTTGCACGAGCAAAATCACCTTCATCGACGGCGACAACGGCATTCTGCGCTACCGCGGCTATTCGATCGAAGAGCTTGCGGAAAAAAGCACTTATCCCGAGACCGCGTACTTGATTCTTCACGGCGAGCTGCCCACGAAATCTCAGCTGGCCGATTGGAACTATCACATTACGCACCATACATTCATCCACGAGAGCATCAAGAAATTTCTAGACGGTTTTCACTACGACGCTCACCCCATGGGCATGTTGATCTCGACCCTGGCGGCCCTTTCGACTTTTTATCCCGACGCCAAGGATATTTTCAGCGCCGAATCGCGGCGCAAGCAAACCTACCGGCTGATCGGCAAGATGCCGACGCTGGCCGCATTTGCCTACCGGCACAGCCTGGGCATGCCGTTCGTTTATCCCGACAACGATCTCAGTTACTGCGGAAACTTCCTGAACATGCTGTTCCGCACCACCGAGCTGCAATACCGCCCTAATCCCACGCTCGAGCGAGCGCTGGATATATTGTTCATCTTGCATGCAGACCACGAGCAGAATTGCTCGTCCACCGCGATGCGCGGCGTAGGAAGTTCACACGTGGATCCCTATTCCGCGGCGGCCGCGGCGACGGCTGCGCTGTACGGACCGCTGCATGGAGGCGCGAACGAAGCGGTGCTGCGCATGCTGCTCGAAATCGGCTCGGTAAACAACGTGGCTGCATACGTGAAGCGCGTGAAGACCGGCGAGAAATTGCTGATGGGATTCGGCCATCGAGTGTACAAGAACTACGATCCGCGTGCCAAAATCGTGAAGCGCATTGCATACGAAGTCTTCGACATCATGGGCCGAAATCCGCTAATCGATATTGCGCTCGAATGCGAGCGGATTGCGCTCGAGGACGAATATTTCGTCAAACGCCGCCTGTATCCCAATGTGGACTTTTATACGGGACTGATCTACCAGTCGATGGGCTTTCCGGTGACCATGTTTCCCGTGCTGTTCGCGATCCCGCGGACTTCGGGATGGATCGCACAATGGGAAGAGATGCTGCTCGACCCCGAGCAAAAGATTTCGCGGCCTCGCCAGGTTTATACGGGCTACGATCTTCGCAGCTATATTCCCGCCGATCGCCGCGGCTAAGAGTTTTGTTTCGAGGCTCCATCGGCGAGATTTCTGCCTACCAGGGATCATCGTTCGCGCTTTTCGCCACTCTAGTGCCCTTAAAATGCATTGCATTCGGGCACAATCTCTGGCAAAACACTGTGACGCCGCGCAGGCTGCGCTAAATGAATATCTCCACACGCAAGTTCGGGAGCACCGCCATCGTCGATGTGATCGGAGACATCACACTTTACAATTCTCCCGAAGTGCGCAGAAGCCTGCTCGGTGCGCTCAGGGAGCAGGGCGTGAGCCGCGTGATCGTAAATCTTGAAAAGGTAAACTACATAGACAGTGCTGGAATCGCCTCGCTCGTCGAAGGCCTGAAGGTCTCGCGGGACTTGAAGCGGGGATTCGCTCTTTACGGCCTGAGTCCGACGGCGCGTGAGGTTCTTCAGCTGACTCGCCTCTTGAAAGTCTTTGAAGTTCACGATACGGAACAGGAAGCTTTAGGTGCGGCGAGCGGCGGGGCCGCCGCTTCCCACTAGCGCGGACCTCTAAACCTCCAGATGCCATTCGCAGAAACCATCGGCGAAGCCACAATCGATGGATTGGCTTACGTCGGGGAACTCGCACGCCTTGCGGGCGGCGCGGCACGAGCCGTATTTTTCGAGCATTTTTGGAGCAGGAAGCTCCGATGGCATCGGGCGGTGCATCAAGCCATGGCGATCGGCGTGGAGGCGATCCCCATCGTCTCTCTCATTTCCTTTTTCGTGGGCATGATCCTGGCGCTGCAAGGGGCCTACGAATTGCGCACCCTCGGCGCCCTCCAGTTGGTCGCGAGCGCCGTGGCCATTTCGATGACGCGGGAGCTGGGGCCGCTCATGACGGCGATCGTGGTGATCGGTCGTTCCGGATCGGCATTCGCCGCGGAAATTGGCACGATGAAGGTCAACGAGGAAATCGACGCGCTGGAAACTATGGCCCTCGAGCCCGTCCGCTTTCTGGTGGCGCCGAAATTCTTGGCCATGTTATTGATGATGCCGTGCCTCACCACGTGGTCAGATTTCATGGGCATCCTGGGGGGAGGCCTCTTCGGCGTTACGAACGCCGGCTTCACGTGGACTACATATCTCCACGCCACGATCGATGCCATGACTTTGCGCGACGTGGTTACCGGCCTGATCAAGAGCGTAATGTTCGGCCTGGTGATTACCGCTGTCGGCTGCCATGAGGGATTTTCCACGGGCTTGGGCTCGGAGGAAGTTGGCCGCTCGACAACTTCGGCGGTGGTGAAGTCTATTTTTCTGGTCATCGCGGTAGATTTGATTTTCACGAGTATCTTTTACTTCACGGCGCCTCGATAGCGATAGAAAAGGCTGTGCCGGGATCATGCCCCAAGAATACGTGTCCGGCGAATCGGCTGTCATTTCGGTGCGGAATCTTCGCGTCCGCTATGGCACCCAGGAAATCCTCCACGGTATCAACTTCGAAGGACAGCCCGCCGAGACCCTGGTGATTTTGGGCGGTTCGGGATCTGGAAAGAGCACACTTCTTCGCACCCTTGTCGGCCTCGAACAGCCGAGT
>DASYZC010000032.1:0-44105 GCA_035949735.1 Candidatus Acidiferrales bacterium
CATCAATGGATGGCAGTCGTACGCTTCGGCCAATCACACGCCGGGCCTCGGGGGTCAGCTCAAGTGGACTCCAAAACCGTGGATAGACATCGTTTCCAACAATTATGGCCTGGGTCAGGATGAACTATTCGTGCCCGGTCGCGAACGCATTCATACCGACGACAGCATCGAGATAAAGTACTACGACAAACCCGACCTAACTCTGGACAAGATGGCCTTCTCGCTCACCGGCGATCTGGGTTGCGAGTTCGGAGGTGGAGTGAGTTGCTACGACAATAAGAAGGGAGGCCCTAAGCAAAGCTTCATGGGCTTCATGGGTTACAACCGGTTCTGGTTTCACGAGGACCTGTTTGGGCTGACGCTCGGCGGCGGCAAGATCAACAATCCGGGGCGGTACCTTGTGCTGTTGCCGCCTATCAATGGAGAGACCGCGATTACAGCATCAACGAACTCGCCCTACTTTACGGAGAATCCTGGGGACCCATATAAAGCTTGGGATTCGTCGGTCACGTTTGACTACATGCCCAAGCAATACATCACTTTCCGCTGGGAATATGATTATCGCCATGCGAGTGTGCCGTACTGGTCTGGGCGGGGGGGAATTACACCTCCGGGCGGGAACACTGGCTCGCCCGAAGACTTCGTTTGCAATAACGGCGCTTCTTCCGGAGCGACAGCCCTCGCTGCCGCGACAGCGTTCTGCACGAGCCCGCAGCAAAGCTCGAGCGTCTGGTTCCCGGATCTTCGCAAGAATGAGCATTTTATAGACTTGTCGATAATGGTCAAATTCTGAGGGTATCGTTGTTGCGGCCTGTCCAGACGCATCGTATGTTTTTTCGGAAGTGAGGATTCGTGCCGGACATAATTTTCATCAGTGCCATCGTGGTTTTTGCCGTTGCGGCGATTGGTTACGTCCGCGCGTGCGAGCGGCTGAGGTAGGAGCGAGCGAATGAAAGCGGGAAATGCGGTATTGCTGGTCCTGTGTGCGCTGCTCTCTGGCTATCTTGTGTACGCATTGCTTAGACCGGAGAAATTCTAGCTGTGACTCCCAATGGCTGGCTTCAGATGGCAGTCTTTCTAGTTTTGATCTTTGCGATCACGAAGCCTCTGGGTATTTTCCTGGCACGCGTCTTCGGACGTGAAAAAACGTTTCTCGATCCTGTTCTGCGTCCGGTCGAGCGACTGCTCTACCGGATTACAGGCATTGATGAGAACCACGAGATGCGATGGACGGAGTATGCCGTCGCAATGCTGTTCTTCAGCGCCGTCTCGATGGCGCTGCTCTACTTGATCGAGAGAGCGCAAACCTGGCTTCCGTTGAATCCGCAGAAGCTGGGGAATGTTTCGCCGGGCCTGGCCTTCAACACAGCCGTTTCGTTTACCACGAACACGAACTGGCAGGCTTACACGCCGGAAACGACGATGAGCTATCTGACGCAGATGGCCGGGCTGGCATACCACAACTTTGCCTCAGCGGCGGTAGGAATCGCGCTGGCAGTCGCCGTGATTCGCGGAATCGCGCGCAAGGAAGCGAACACTCTGGGAAATTTCTGGGTAGACGTGACGCGTTGCTTGCTGTGGGTGCTTCTCCCCGTTTGTTTGCTCGTTTCGCTTGTCTTTGTGTCGCAGGGAGTCATTCAGAACTTTAGGCCATACACCACGGTCCATCTGCTGGAACCTCAAACAGTGCCGGTGACCAGCGCTGACGGAAAAACCACGACACAGGTGATTCGTGAACAGGTGATCGCGCAAGGGCCTGTTGCGTCGCAGGAAGCCATCAAGATGCTTGGGACCAACGGTGCCGGATTCTTCAACGCAAATAGCGCGCATCCCTTTGAGAATCCTACTCCACTCACGAACTTCTTACAACTCTTACTGATTTTCGCAATCCCGTCGGCGCTGACGTACACGCTGGGACGGATGACGGGTTCGCAGAGGCATGGATGGGCGGTGTGGGCAGCGATGGCTTTTCTTTTCATGGCCGGAGCAACAACAGCCTATTGGGCCGAGGCGCACGGCAATCCTCTTCTGCACGGTATAGATCAGCGGGCAACTCTGAATCAATCCGGCGGCAATATGGAAGGTAAGGAAGTGCGGTTTGGCATCGCCGATTCCGCGCTTTTCGCCACGGTGACCACGGATGCGAGCTGCGGCGCTGTAAACAGCGTGCACGATTCCTTTACGCCTCTCGGCGGACTGGTTCCGCTGGTCAACATCATGCTGGGAGAGATCGTGTTCGGGGGAGTCGGCGCCGGCCTCTACGGGATGGTGGTGTTCGTGATTCTGGCGGTTTTCATCGCGGGGCTAATGGTTGGGCGAACACCGGAATATTTGGGAAAAAAGATCGAGGCGTACGACGTAAAGATGGCAATGCTCGCCATCCTCATTCTGTCGTTTACCATCCTTGCCCTCTCAGCGATCGCCGTGGTCAAGCCTTTCGGCGTTGCGGGCATCACGAATCCTGGGCCGCACGGCCTTTCTCAGATCCTCTACGCTTACACTTCGGCTGTGGGCAACAACGGTTCCGCCTTCGCCGGCCTGAGCGCCAACACGCTTTGGTACAACACAAGCCTGGCCGCAGCCATGCTGCTGGGAAGGTTTTTCATGGTGATTCCGATTCTGGCGATCGCGGGGAATCTCGCAAGAAAAAAAATCACTCCACCATCGCTTGGCACGTTTCCGGTGACGGGTGGGCTGTTTACGGGCCTGCTTGTCGCGACGATTGTGATCGTGGGCGCGCTCACCTTTTTCCCGGCGCTCAGTTTGGGGCCAATTCTTGAGCATCTGTTAATGGCTGCCGGAAGGGTCTTCTGAGAATCCGATGACTGAGAGTTCACCTTCACGAGCCATATCCCTGACCGACGCAAAGATTTTGCGTGGCGCGGTTCTTGATGCGTTTCGCAAGCTCGATCCGCGCACGATGGTGAAGAACCCGGTGATGTTCGTCGTCGAAGTCGGAGCTGTGGTGACGACGATTCAACTCGCCTACGACGCCGCACACTGTAGTGGCCATTTCGGTTTTGGCGTCCAAATCTGCCTGTGGCTTTGGTTCACGGTACTGTTCGCAAATTTTGCGGAAGGGATGGCGGAAGGTCGTGGCAAGACGCAAGCCGAAACGCTTCGCAAAGCCCGGACGGACACGGTTGCGCACAGGACAAAGTGCGACGGAACGCACGAAACAGTGCCGAGCGCATCGTTGCGGGCGGGGGATATTGTGTTTGTAGTCGCGGGTGAGTTCATCCCCGGCGACGGCGAGGTGATCGAGGGCGTTGCCTCGGTGGATGAGTCAGCGATTACGGGCGAGTCGGCGCCGGTGATTCGCGAGGCTGGCGGCGACCGTTCGGCTGTTACGGGCGGCACGCGCGTGCTCTCCGATGAGATCAAGGTGCGCATCACGTCCAATCCCGGCGAGACATTTTTGGATCGCATGATCAAGCTTGTCGAAGGCGCGTCGCGGCAGAAAACGCCGAATGAAATAGCGCTGAACATTTTGCTCGCGGGATTGACAATCATCTTTTTGCTGGCGGTCGTCACGTTACAACCGTTTGCGCTCTATTCCGGCGCGCCCCAGAATATTTTCGTTCTAGTGTCGCTGCTCGTTTGCCTGATTCCGACGACCATTGGCGGACTTCTCTCTGCGATTGGAATTGCCGGCATGGACCGGATGATCCAGCGGAACGTAATCGCCATGTCCGGCCGTGCCGTCGAAGCATCCGGCGACGTAGACGTTCTGTTGTTGGATAAGACGGGCACGATTACGCTCGGCAACCGCCAAGCGACTCGTTTTTTTGCGGCTCCCAGCGTGGCGGAAGCCGACCTCGCGAATGCCGCGCAACTTGCCTCGATCGCCGACGAAACGCCCGAAGGACGCTCCATCGTCGTGCTAGCGAAGCAGAAATATGGACTACGCGGGCGCGAACTTGCCCCGCACAATCCTGTGTTCATCCGCTTCTCCGCGCAAACGCGAATGTCCGGAGTGGACCTGGACGGCCAAGAAATTCGCAAGGGCGCGCAGGACGCCATAACGAGGCATGTCGCCGAGCGGGGTAATCGCGTCCCCCGCGAAATCCAGGAAGTGGTCGAAACAATTGCCAGTTCCGGCGCCACGCCGCTGCTTGTCGCGAAAAACCATGTCGTACTAGGCGCCATTCAACTTGAAGACATCGTCAAGGGCGGAATGCGGGAACGTTTCGAGCAGCTCCGCGCCATGGGCATTCGCACCGTGATGATTACGGGAGACAATCCGCTGACGGCGGCGGCCATTGCCCGGCAAGCCGGCGTGGACGGATTTCTCGCGGAAGCAAGACCCGAAGACAAGATGAAGTTAATCAAAGACGAGCAGGCCAAGGGCAAGCTGGTGGCGATGACGGGCGACGGCACGAACGATGCACCGGCGCTTGCGCAGGCTGATGTTGGTGTGGCCATGAATACGGGGACGCAGGCGGCCAAGGAAGCCGGCAACATGGTGGACCTGGATTCCAATCCGACGAAGCTGATCGAAATCGTGGAGATCGGCAAGCAGTTGCTCATCACGCGGGGATCACTGACGACTTTTTCGGTGGCAAACGACGTGGCGAAATATTTCGCAATCATCCCGGCGATGTTTGCGGTTGCTTTTCCGGAGATGGGCATCCTCAACGTCATGAGGCTGCATACGCCGGAATCCGCGATCCTGTCGGCAGTCATCTTCAACGCTCTGATCATCGTCGCGCTAATACCCCTGGCGCTACGCGGGGTGAAGTACCGCCCCTTGGGTGCGGCTACTCTTCTGCGCCGCAACCTTTTGATTTACGGCATGGGTGGAGTGATTGCTCCCTTCATCGGGATCAAGCTGATTGACATGTTGCTGACTCATCTCGGGATGGCATAGCAAATCCATGAAAAAAAACTTCCGAATTTCTATTTGGTTCACTTTGGTCACGACGGTTCTGTTTGGAGTGATCTATCCGCTCGCAGTCACGGGCATTTCGCAGGTCTTGTTCCCGAAGCGCGCCGACGGTCAGCTAATGGAAAAAACCGGCGAGGTTGTCGGATCGCGCATCATTGGACAAGCATTCACCGGACCGGGCTATTTTCACTCGCGGCCTTCCGCGGCGGGAACTGGCTATGACGCGACTGCGAGCGGCGGCTCCAACCTCGGCCCCACAAACAAAGCCTTAATCGCACGTGTGAACAGCGATGTGAAGCATTTGCGTATGGAGAATCCTTCTGCGTCCGTACCCGTCGATCTAGTGACGGCCTCCGGCTCGGGACTCGATCCAGATATCTCGCCTGCTGCAGCTGAGTTTCAGATACCGCGTGTTGCTCGCGAACGGCACATCAGCGAGGCGGAACTGCGCGCGATTGTCGCCCGGCACACCGAAGGGAGGCAACTTGACTTTTTGGGGGAGCCACGGGTCAACGTTCTCGAGCTGAATCTTGAACTGGACACCACGCATCCCATGCATTAGTAATTCAAGTTTTTTCGTTGGAATCTTTGATCTGCGCATCTGTGGGCCAGTTGAAACGGTACCCGATCCACGGCTCCGTTTGGATGTATTTCGGCTTTGTGGGATCGGGCTCGATCTTCTTTCGGAGCTGATTGATCACAACCCGCAGTGGCTCCGTCTCGTCACCATAATCGGGCCCCCAAACAGCTTGAAGCAGTCTCCTGTGGGACATGGGTCTGCCGCCGCTTGCGACGAGCTCCTTGAGCACGTCGAATTCCTTGGGACTCAGGTGAACGGGCTTTCCTCTGACGATGATGGCCCGCTTCTCAAAATCGCAGCTCAGGTCTTCGGAGGAGAAAACGCCCTGGTTTTGCGCATTCGAGCCGCGGCGCAATACAGCGCGGACGCGAGCGAGGAGTTCCTGAATTCCGAAGGGTTTGACCACATAATCGTCGGCTCCGGCGTCCAGGGCGCGCACCTTGTCCTTTTCCGCGTTGCGCACGGTGAGCATGATGATGGAAACATTTGAGTCGCGGCGAATCTCACGGCACGCTTCGAGTCCGTCCATAACCGGCATGTTCATGTCCAGGAGTACGAGGTCCGGACGACCATTGCGGAGTTTTTCCAGCGCTTCCTGACCATCGCGTGCCTCGACGATCGAATATCCCTGCGCCGAAAGCGTGGCCCGCATCACGCGGCGAATCTGTGATTCGTCGTCCACCACAAGAATGGTTGCGGATTTCATGTCGCATCATTCCGCGTTTGGGCTAAGGGAAGCGTAAAGGAAAACACTGAGCCGTGGCCGAGCTGGCTGGTTACGCTGATGGCGCCGCCGTGAGCTTCCACGATGGCTTTCGCGATGGGCAGTCCCATGCCGGTGCCCTGGACGAGATAGCGCTGATTCTTGCCGCGATAAAATTTGTCGAAGATGAGCCCAAGTTCAATGTCCTGGATTCCCGGCCCGTTATCCGCAACGCTGGTCGAAAGAAGATTCCCGTTGGCTTCAGCGGAGATGGTAATCGGTTGGTCCTTCGGGGAGTAAGCATCGGCGTTTTCGATCAAGCGGACGAGGACATCCTTTATGCGATCAAAATCAGCAAGCACAAGGGGAAGCCCGGAAGCGACGTCGACGCGAACAGGTCTGCTGGCGAGGGCGCTCTTGCAATGCAACAGCGCCGCCGAGACAATTTCCAGCATCGCATTCGGTTCAAGGTTCAGCTCGAACTCACCGGCATCGAGCCGCGCCATTTCAGCGGCGTCGCCGACGAGCTGATTCAGGCGGTCGCACTCTTCGTTGATGACGGTGAGGAGTTCGCGTTGCTGGGCCTCCGGTGGATCCGCCGTGGAAAGCAAGCTCGTCACGGAGGCCTTAATCGAAGTAAGCGGAGTGCGGAAATCGTGCGTAACGGAATCGAGCAGTGCGGACTTCAAACGTTCGCTTTGGCGCGCCGCTTCCGTTTTCCCCAGTTCTTCGACGGCCCGCGCGCGTTCGACGGCAATGGCAATCATGGAGCCCAACGCTTCGAGGGTCTGCCGGGAAAGCAGCCGCCCCGAAATGCCGAGGCTTCCGATCGGACGCGTTCCCATGCGAACGGGGACGAAACAGACGCCGCGGGCTGCGTCGCGAAGGGGTTCTTCGCGCGCGGTAGCCCGCTTTAATTCTTCGTCATCGAAATGTGGAGAGGCGCCGGAGTGATAGAACTTGTTTTTGTTTTGCAAGTAAAGCGCGGCCGCGCCCACTTCGAAGGTTTCCACAATATGATTCGGGATTGCGTTGAGCAACACGATGACGTTGCCGGAGACGAGGAGTTGCTGGCTGAACGTATACAGCCGCTCGATCTCTCTGCGGCGTTGCTGCGCTTCGTCCGCTTCGCGGCGAACACGTGTCGCAAGCTGGCTGGCGATGAGCGATGTCGCCAGAAACGCGAAGAGCGCAGCCCAGTTCTGGGGATCGGCGATGGTCAACGTGCCCACCGGCGGCAGGAAGAAATAATTGAACGCCAGCATAGCGGCGACGGACATGAACACCGAAACCGCGAAGCCCCAGACCGTGGAAACTGCTAGAATCGCGATAAGAAAAGTCAGCGCCACCGTGGTTTGATTGGCGGTAAAGACTCTGCGGTAAAAGAAAGTGATTCCGATGACGATGGCAAGCGCCAAAGTGAAGCGCAGAGCGCGAATCGGAAGGTGCCGGAACACCGAGGTATTCTAGCGCAGCTATTTCGCCCGCGCTGGCGGAAGACGGACTATGCCCGATAAACCTCTGAAGAAACCCGAAGACTGGCTGGAGAAAGCCGCGCCACCGGAGAAAGCAAAGGGTATCTTCAAGCTCTTTCTTGGCTATGCGCCCGGCGTAGGCAAGACATACAGCATGTTGAGCGAAGGCATCCGCCGCCACAATCGGGGCGAAGATGTGGTGATCGGCTTCGTTGAAACGCATGGCCGCAAAGGAATCGACGAGCTGACAACAAAGCTGGAAACAGTCCCGCGACGCAAGATCGTGTACAAAGGCACCGTTTTTGAAGAGATGGACGTGGACGCCATCGTTGCGCGCCGACCAGCCGTCGTTCTCGTGGATGAACTCGCTCACACAAACATTCCCGGCAGCAAGCATCGTAAGCGCTACGAAGATGTACAGGAGATTCTCGCGGCCAAAGTCGATGTTCTCTCCACGCTGAACATTCAACATATGGAAAGTCTGGCGCCAACCGTGCGCACCATTACCGGAGTGACGGTCCGCGAAACTGTTCCCGACTGGGTGCCTCTGATGGCCAACGAAACCGTGATGGTTGACCTGACGCCGGAAGCGCTGCAACACCGCATGGAACGCGGGGATGTTTATTCGCAAGAGAAAGTTCACCAGGCGCTTCAGAATTTTTTCCGGCGAGGCAATCTGATCGCCTTGCGCGAGCTGGCCTTGCGTCAAGTGGCGGAACACGTGGATCGAAGTCTCGAATCCTACATGACGGCGAAGGAGATCGAAGGGAATTGGCCTGTTCGCGAGAGATTGGCCGTTTGCATCAGTTCGAATCCGGCTGCGCAATACTTAATCGCACGCGGTGCGCGCATGGCAAGGAGGCTTGACGCCGACCTGTATGTCGTCCACGTGGATACCGGCAGTGATGAAAAGAATAGCGACGAGAAGTTGTTGGAGGCAAATTTCCGGTTTGCCGAAGACCTGGGCGCTAAGGTCATTCGGCTCCGCGGCAAGAGCGTCGCGGATATCATGGCGAAATTGGCCAGGGAGAAGCACATCACGCAGGTCATTTTTGGCCGTTCCGCAGTCAAAGGTATCCGCAAACTTCTGTACCTTTCCGCTGTTCACCGCTTTCTGCAAAAGGCCCCTTTTGTGGATGTCCACATCGTCACCCACGAAGAAGAGTGAACGAGCGAACTTCCAAGCAAAAGGCGATCCAAAGCGAACTCAAGAAGAGCTGGAAACACGCGGCAACAAATCCTGCCGAATCGGGCGAGGGCCAGCGAGCGTAAATCTCGTATTCGCGGTTCGCAGCGTCGTATGCGTTTGCCGTGGTATCCTCGTTGTTCCCCGCAAAGGAAATGTCCGTCACTCCGGTGCTGCCACTTTGCGCATACGGCTCGCCAAACGAATGACAAGTCAAAAACCGCACCCTTAAACGTCAAAGGGATGCGGCACCCAGAATGAAAATCAAAATCGTCTTAGAGCGTTAAGGGTGCGCCATCCGCCTGCCATCTGGGCTTCCGTCAACACATTCGGACGACGCATCAAGCCGCGCTAGTCGTACGGTGCTTCTCAAGCCGTTCGACCACTGCATCGAGATCGGGATAGCCTGCACCGAACTTCCGTGTGAGCCAGTTCCCTCTCCGCTGGGCAATCCTTTCGCCGTCCGCGAGCACTTCGAACTGACCGGTCTCACCGGGCATAATGACGGTATCAACTCCTAATCGCTTCTTAATGAGGGCCACGAGACTCGTGACCTTTGCTTTGTTGTTCTGTCACGTTGGGCAGTGAACGATTTCGATCTTCATTCCAGTCTCCAAGCTACTGAATGTCGATTTTGAAGGATACATCCCCCCTGTCCGGCAATGCGAATGAGGGTTCCCGAGTCTTTGGTGTCAAGAATCAAAGAGAGATGGCGGAAGCGTGTGGGAGTCGAAAACAACAACGATTAGAGTTTCTGGGACTTAGTCGAAGTGCGAGAGAATGCTAAGTCATTGCAAAAGAACACCGGGGAATTTGAAGGAATCCTTATTGGCCCCTCAAAGGCCCCTCGTTTTTTTGAACCGGTCGAATTGCTTCGTGGTGGATTTTTCGACCACTGGCTTGAACAAAATCGGCTCCGGGTCAAATTTTGCGGCGCGGATGGCGAGCCGACGAATGAAACTTTGGGAGGAAAAATAAATGGAGCGATATTTTCCGCAAATTCGAGGTCCGGAAGGTGGGTTAATCGACGGTAAGGGATATGCTGGCTGAGTGGGTTTGGCTGCCTGACTTGCCGGTAATAACGAGCGTTGTCGTACCTTTAGGCGTCGATGTATTGCCACTGCTGCCCCCACCGCAGCCAATAAACACGAGACACCCTACGATCACAACTCCGAATGCTAAGCTCGTCGCGCGCTGCTTCGCCTTCAAGAGACCGGCGATGAAGGCCAGAAACAAAAGTGCCAGTGGCAGACGATCACTCGAATTGCGCGGTATTCGATTGTGTGGCAACCCGAAAGGCAGTGCAGCGCTAGTTTGAACTGTTGCCGTTGCTGCCGACGAGTGCGTGCCGTCGAGCGTAACTGATGTGGGAGTGACGGTGCAGGTGGCGTTCGTCGGTGCTCCGGTACAGGAAAGGCTGACCGTCTGCGTTGATTCTGCCAGCGGCGTTACTGTCACGGGAATCTGCACTGAACTGCCAGCCAAAACCGTTTCGGATGACGGCGCGGATATGGAAAAGTCGACCGTCCCTGTCCCAGTGATGGGGACTATTTGTGGGCTGCTGGGATCGCTGTCAAAGAGCGCCAGGTCTGCATTATCGGCACCCAAAGTCGTCGGAGTGAAGTTCAGCGTGACATCGCAGTTTGCATTCGGCGGAAGGTCTGCGCCGCAGTCCGAGGTCGAGGTAAATTCGGAAGCGTCGGGACCGGTGAGCGATGGCGAAGTCGAGAAAGTAACCGGCGCTGAGGAATTATTTGTAATTGTTACCACTTGAGAGGAACTCTGCTGATTTAATAGTTGATTTCCGAAATCGACAAAAGAAGGGGCAACGGTGATCACCGAATTTATCGCCAATTTAGCCACAAATGCATCCTGTGCACCGCTCGGTGCGAGGTGATTGGGTTGGAAAGCACCCGCAGTAGTGGGAAAGTCAGGGGAAAGGCTCTGACCAACAACATAGACGCTGCCCGTTAAATCGGCAGCGATGCCAAGTCCTTGGTCGCTGACGGAGCCTCCTAGGTAGGTCGAGTAGAGCAAAGCCGTAGCAGTAGGGTTGAGTTTCGAGACAACGGCATTGAAGCCTCCCGGCGGGCTCTTTAACGTCAACTGAAATGCCCCGGGTGTGGTTGGGAAATTCGAAGACGTTGTTCGTCCGGTGATTACGGCGTCTCCGTTAGCATCCACAATGACGCCCGAGGCTAGATCCCCGGCCCCTTTGGGATTGTCGCCTCCCAGAAAAGTCGAATAGACCAAATCGGATGTTCCTTGACCTGCCGGATTGATTTTGGAAACAAAATCCGCGCCGTCGCCGCTTGGCAAGGTCGGCTGAATGACCCCCGGGGTGGTGGGAAAATCACTAGCAGCACTGAAACTTGCTGCTGTCCAACCAACCACGTAGACTTCGCTTCGAGGGTCGAGCGCTAGCGCGGTGGCCGATGTTGTCGTTAACTGACTCCCGCCGAGGAAGGTCGAGTAAAGAAGATTACTCCCAACGGGGTTTAGCTTCGTGAAAAATGCGTTTTGAACATTCTGAGAAGCCTTAGAAACTGGCTGGAAGGCTCCACTAGTCGTTGGGAAATCCGTGGAACTCGTGGCACCAACGACATAGGTGTTTCCCGTTGAGTCCACGGCAATCGCAGAGGCAGTATCAGCATTTGAGCCTCCGAGGTAGGTTGAGTAAATCAAACTTGAGCCATCGATGCCAAATTTAGTGACAAAGGCAGTGCCGAAGCTGTTCCGCGCGCTGGATTGAAAGGCATTCACCACGGGGAAATCCATGGACGAAGTGCTTCCGGCCACATAGGCGTGGCCAGTCGAGTCAACTGCGATACCATCCGCCACCTCGCTGCCGGAACCTCCGAGATATGTGGAATAGGTCAGCGCCGTACCTGTGGCATTCAATTTCGCGACAAACGCATTGCCGGCTGCACTTTTCAACGTTGGTTGAAAAGCATTTACAACCGGAAAATCGGGGGAATTAGAATACCCTGTGACGTACGCATTTCCCTGTGAATCCGCGACAATGCCGAAGGCGGTCGCGTCAATGGGGGATGACGCGCCGCTCGGATTTGTACCTCCTAAATAGGTCGAGTAAAGCAATCCGTCACCAGACGGGTTTAATTTTGAAACAAATGCGTTCGTATCGAATTGGCCACTACCACCATAAGCGGGCTGGAGAACACCCGTTGTTGTTGGGAAACCTGATTGCGCTGTTCCCGCGACATATGCGTTTCCTTGGCTGTCGACAAACACAGCGAAGGCTGCTGACCCACCCGACCCGCCTAAGAACGTGGAATAAGCGAGCACCGGATCAATTACGAGCGGACGAGTCACGTCGTAGCGGCCGAGGCGAAAGCCAACCTCGTCTCGCTTGGCTAAAATATAATCACCCCGCACTCGCTCTCGCACGCCATTCTTTTCCTGATAGACGAAAGGACGTTCGAGGTAAACATCCCCTGCGGAAGTGCTCATTACCAAGAAACCACTTGAAGCGATCCGAAGGTGCTCCGCGCCTTCGATTCGCAGCTTTATTCGATCCGGGGTACTACCGGGAAAGGCAACAAAATCATATTCCAGTCTATCGTGGTTCCCGTAAAAAGCGAGATTCACACCGGGGTAAATGTCTTTGTATTTGACCTTGGCATAATTGGGGACACCCGTACGCCACTTTGCTGAATCATTCCCAATGAAATAGTTACTCAAGCAAGGGAGTCGGTTCGTTCCCAATACTTCAGCTTTTGGGTTCGCGCTCACTAGGGTCATGCGCAAAAGGACTGTCCTCGATCCGGGGCGATGCGATGTAAGGCGCGTCCGTGGCCGGTCTGTTTGCAAAGCACGCTGTGGTGGAATATCAAGAGCAAGTATGGCTTCCGTTGAGGCTAGAAAAAGAGCTGAATTCGAGCCTCGCGCAAGAAATTTCACTTCAGGCGGAACCTGTCCGAGATTTGCCTCAAACCTCAAGGGCAGGTCGCCATATTTCTCAGCGAGCGCAAGTTGTGAACTGGCCCCGGAATTGTCTGTGAATTTTGCTCTTGCAAAACCGAGTTCATAATGCGCTTGAGGTTGGTTCAGGGGCACTACTGATAAAAATGCAACTACACTCGATGCGATGAGCGAAAAGCCAAATAGTGTCAATCGCGCATGCCAACCAGCCTCGACCAATTTCGTCTTCCTTCGCCCTGAAGCTGACATTTCTCGCGGCTTCAGACAATCGACACTGCTGCGCCACCGAGGTTCTGGGCACATTGGAAGCTCTATTCCGCCTGCAAAATATCGTGCCCAATAAATTCATTTTATCCCATATGGTAAGAAATGTCCTTGACAAGAAGTCGGTACAGTTATATATGTGTCACTTCCACGCAACGTGATGGCCTACGAGGACGATCTCTCCCCGCAGACTACCTGGGAGGTTGCCATGATGCATCGTAACAACTGGAGCGGAGTCGCCATTATTCTGTTTATATGTTTCCTTGTGTTCCCGTGCGTTGCCCAAGCACAAACGTTTGCCTACACGGGCAACCTGAACACTCCCCGTGCTGGGTTTACAGCAACGCTTTTGGACAACGGTATGGTACTAATCGCTGGTGGTGCGGACACATTCCTTAATATCTTCTCCCCGGTTGGACCCTCTTCTGGATGCCCTACTTTCAGCACTACCATCCTCTCCAGCGCGGAGCTATATAATCCCGCGACTGGAACGTTCTCGGCTACCGGCAGCCTGAATACCGCACGGGATGGGCAAACGGCAACCTTGCTGAACAACGGAATGGTTTTGATCGTCGGCGGCTCTGGCAGTACACGAGGAAACAGCGAGCTCTCCAGTGCGGAGCTATACAATCCTGCGACAGGAATTTTCACAGTCACCGGCAACCTGAACACTGCGCGCTCCGGGCACACGGCGACACTATTGAGCAATGGAATGGTTCTGATCGCCGGAGGTATTGGCTCGGGACCTGTTACGCTTGCTAGCGCGGAGCTATATAACCCAGCGACAGGAATTTTCACAGTCACCGGCAACCTGAGCACTGGACGGTACGATCACACGGCCACGCCACTCAATAATGGGACGGTTCTGGTAGCTGGGGGTTTTAACAGTGTCTCTAATCCACTCTCCAGCGCCGAGCTATATAATACTGCGACAGGAACTTTCGCGGCTACCGGCAGCATGCGTACTGCGCGTAGCATCCACACCGCGACACTTCTGAACAGCGGAATGGTTCTAATGGCGGGAGGATCAGGGACAGCGGGCCAGCTTTCTAGCGCAGAGCTGTATAACCCGACGACGGGAACTTTCACCGCTACCGGTAACCTGAATACTGCACGCTACGAGCACACAGCGTCGCTACTGAACAACGGAATGGTCTTGATCGCCGGAGGCTCTAACAGCGCCAGCCCTCCCCTGACAAGCGCCGAGTTGTATAATCCAACGAACGGAACTTTTTCGGTCACCGGTAATTTAAACGCCGGGAGGTATAGCCAAAGTGCGGTTCTGCTGCCAAATGGAAACGTTCTCGTAGCCGGAGGTTCCGACATTTACCGAGCGAATCCTATGGGATGCAGCAGCGGTGCTAGCATGAATACTGCGGAACTGTACCAGCCGGCGTCACTGATTCCGTCTGGCCTGCTCTCGATCACCGTAAGCCCCACGAATTCTTGGGCAGCGATCGGGAACTCTGAAGCTTTCACTGCCACCGGTACCTTCAGTGGCAACGGTACGCAGACATTAGCGTCCGTCACTTGGAGTTCCTCTAACACTGCCGTTGCGACGATTACAAATGACTCGACCAACCATGGAAACGCTTTTGCAGTGGCCGCTGGCTCTGTGACTATCAAGGCGTGTGCTGGCTCGGTTTGCGGCTCGACAACAATATCGACTGCACCACACGAAAACTTGATTCTTGGCAGCATATGCGCAGACGGATCGAGCGGCACACTAGAGGAATATGACGATACTGGCAAACTTCTGCGTACAGGAAACATGGCCAACGCGCTCTCAAATCAGTCCGCTACGCTCCTGCAGAACGGGACGATATTTGTTGCGGGCGGAACAGGGTCGCCTTGCGGTGGTACCGCAGACTCGACGCTGTGGCAAATCTTCAATCCAAATGGTCAAGTCCTAAGCTCGGGGTTGCTCCAGGATGGGCGCGATAATCCCAATTCCGCAGCGCTTCTCCCGAACGGGAATGTCTTTCTAGCCGGTGCGGCGAATTTGGCGCAAGGAACGTGGGAAATTCACAATCCCGCTGGCGCGCTTGTGACTTCTGGCAGTTTGAATGACCTGCGCGGTTCGGGCGCATTTGCCGTCACTTTGAAAAACGGCAATGTTTGGATTTCAGGAAGTGCGCTTGGCACCGGCGGATCCTGCACATACGAAATCCACAACAGCACGGGAGCTCTCGTGGGATCAGGTTCTCTTAATACTTGCTTCCCCGGAGCTCAGGTGCAAGTTCTTAGCAATGGGAATGTCATGCTCTTGGGAGGCGACAGTGCGGCCGGAACTTACGAAATTCGAAGTCAGACGGGCACATTTGTAACCACCGGCAGTCTAGTAAATGGGTTTAATCATGGTGCGAGTTCCGTGGTGCTGAACAACGGAAATGTCTTCATTTCTGGATCCTGCGAGGTGGGTGGACCGCCGCCTCCTCCGCCCAACCCATTTGTTTGTGGGACCACTGGTTCCCCTTCCGCGTGGGAAATTCGCGACATAAACGGCAACTTCGTTTCGACAGGGTCTCTACAAAACCAATACGACGGTGCCGGGGAAGTCGTTTTATCAAACGGAAACGTCCTCATTACTGGGGGAAATCTCTGCCCTGCTTGCTGGGAGATACGTTCGCCGACTGGCGGATTCATCTTATCAGGAAGCCTGTTCGACACTCGCTACGCTGGGCACACGCTCACCCACTTTTGAGCAGGGGTAAGCTGAAGTTCCTTACCGAATTGGCGCGCTGTGGAATCGAGGGCGTAGCTACAGATCAAGAATCTGTCGTGTGCCAAGAGATCTACGTCGGGAGGGCAGGCGCATTCGTCTCCTACTCCTCGCTATTTAGAATCCTAGAGCCAGACCAGAGTGAGAATAGCTCTCAGCGTTTCAAGCCAATGAGGCACCTCATGCTCCGAACCATATTTCTGTCATGGGTTTTGGTATTGACGACGATCACTTCAATAGCCGCAGCCCCGTATGAGCGGCATTTAACGTCTGAATCTGTCCGCAACGCATATTTTCTTGGCCGCAGAATGGATCAAAAGACTGGAGACTTCCTAGCCCGTTACACCCAATCATTGCCACTTCCCAAGACCGGCCCGCATATTGCTCGGATACAGGCCCTAACCCCGTATGCCCAAGTGGTCCTTCGTGCGACGCAGGACCAGGGTGTTGGCACCGTGTCCGACGCAGAACAGGAATACGGTGCCAGTCCCGATCTCTTTGTCGTGCGAATCGAGATATTCTCGACCCCGACATATTTTTTACCCGCGCAGTGCGAGGATCTTGCGCGGCAATTTTCTACGCGAGCTGTGCAACAGGATGTGTTGAAACCGCTGAAGACAACGTGCACTCACCTTTATTCGGTACCCCATAGTAGTCCAAGTAGCGGCACTGAGGTGGAGCTGCAATTCGATGTGGCTCAAATAGCGTCAGCACCCATCACAATCGAGGTTTCCTCGCCCAGTGGCCAGCACGTCGAGGCCAAATTCGATCTAAATAAGCTGAAGTAGGTAGAAGAGCCCAGGTCTTCACCCAACGCATTCTTGAGGCAAGCGTCCGCTGATCTTGTCTTGAAGCGACGTACTCGCCCAAAAACAGCGGCCATCACGGCCCGCTATTGTTGTAATTCTTCTGACAGCTTGCTTAGAAGTCAAATCCTAAATTGCTATCTCGTTGATTCGTCTTGGCTCTGCGTATTTCTTGCAGCACGGTTTTGTGCCGTATTCGGCTGTTATTGGACTCAAGTTGGACCTAACTTTTTGGGATGAACCCCTATAGTGAGACAAATTCTTTGGGCACACTTGCGTTATCGAAGTGGCACAGCTCGTTCAGGCGGTCAATTCGCTGCGGTTTTCCCATAGCGCGTGGCGGTCATGAATGCCTAACTTCTGGAAGATTCTCAAAAGATGAAATTTCACAGTGCTCTCACTTATTCCCAACGTTGAGCTGATCTCCTTGTTGGAGAGCTTGTTCTGCAGTAGCTCCTGAATCTCTCTTTCGCGAGGACTTAGTTCTTCGTGGAGGTTTCTTTTGCCGTGAGATAGTTTCTGCACATACGATACGTAGTGTTCCAGAACTCTCGGGGGAACCCACAGATGCCCGTCTGCAACAGCCCGAACAGCTCTCGGCAACGTCTCTCGGACTCGGGGGTAGGGCACGAATCCGTCAACACCTCGGTCTAACAACGAACATATTTCGTCATCCGGTAATTCGAAATCCAAGACAATTCTCTTGGCTTGCGGGAAATCATGGCCCAGTAATTCTAGGTATCTAGGAAGCCGAGTCTGGAAGTTGTCCCCGTCTATTACGAAAACGTAGCGACAATGCCCTTCGTTCTCCGAAAAACGTTTCCTGCTCTGTGCTTCTAGGGAAAAAATCTCAAGCCTTGTCTTGCCGCGAAGGATATTCCGCAGGAACTCCTGCGCCAGCGGGTTGCGCTCGACCAAACATAGCTCCACATTCATCTTGGCTGGTTTAGCGGAAGTAGTCATGGTGCGTGGCCTCAACTACTGGAGGAGGAATTCGCGCTCGCCTGTATCATACTCAAACCTATAATGGTTGAGATGTCAATAGTACTAACCATCTGTCCGCGGCTGGCTATCCAGGTACACGCCGATTGGCTAACCACCAAGCTAGTTGAAAACATAGCGGCCCCGCGATAATCCAGAGTGGTCATTTCGGTGACGGCGATCGGGCAGGTACAGGCCTACGCGCAGTGAGACGGTGGATAAACGAGAAGATCATTGGCATTGCGGCGTTGACCAATGGCATAGGGTAAGCGGCCATGCTCATCCGGTCTTCGTAGAGCCTCGGAACTTGGCCGCAGAAGATCGAGTTCCTGATGCCCTAAATCGTTCGTTAACAGAACGGGCCACGGGACATGCATCACGTCAGGAATGACATCAGCAACGCAACCGAGTCACGGCTGATGGCTCAGCGAGCTGCCGCGATGATAGACGTTAACAAACAGAAAATTCAGTTGTCAAAAGCCGTAGAGACACTGCTGACCAGTATACATTCCTGCGCTTTCGATCCGACAGTCAACATCAAAGTTTTAAAGAGCCGATGCAATCTTCATGACAATAATATATCGCTTCGCTTTCATTTAGAGTGCGGCACAACGATTAAGCACTACTTAGACGAGATTAGAATGCGCACAGCTTGCGCACTCCTTCGGGAAACGGACCTGCCAGTATGGGCAGTCGCAGAGTCAGTTGGTTATCAACATCTCCAGACATTCTACCGAACTTTTGCCCGACTCGCGTGTTGCACGCCAGTCGCATATAAGAACGCTGGGTTGGCCGGGCCGGCGCATCAATCTTGTAATAAAAGTAAGATAGAGTTATCATTACGGTCGAAAATACGTAAGGGCTAGAGAACACAAGGGTGTGAAGCTTCCCACAGTAATTCGTCTTTTTTGGCGCTCTCGACGCCTCCTCGCCGTAACTGTGATCATAGCAAGCGTCGCGGCTGTTGCCAGCATCGCTGCGACCCTTATTGTGATGGATCAATTGAGAAATGGTTCTATGCCTTACATCGATTCGTCGCGGCAGGTTTACGTTTTTCTGCGCAATCTCAAAGATCCGGACATAGACAGCGAACCTTTGTCGGAGAACGATTATGCTCTGCTGCTGCGTGGAGCGTCAGTTTTCGCTTCAATTGGTCTTTCCACAGGCGAAACAAATCGCAATGCCCAAGTAGGCGCCGCACGTCAAGTGTTACGTGTGAACAGCGTTAGCGCGTCGCTGTTCCGGACCTTCGGTACACGCCTTACGGAGGGGCGGATTCCAGAGGATTGGGACAAATCTGGCGATTATCTCATCGTCTCATACGGAGTTTGGCGGCGCACATTTGGGGGTGACAGCGACGCGGTGGGAAAGGCGGTCGAGTTAGATGGTCACCCGTATGTGATCGTTGGAGTGTTGCCGCGTGATTTTCAGATTGGATTCTATGAGCATCCGGAGGCCCTGGTGCCATTTCACTTTGATCCGCCAGGGTCGGCCGCGCAAGTCCCTCGGCTGCTGGTGTTTGGTCGCATCGTCGACACGGCAAACATAAGGGCAGCTCAAGGCCAACTTGTGGCGCTGTCGCAGCAACTCGTTCAGCGCTTAGGAGAAGATTTCAAATTTCGAGTGACTACTATACGGGATCAGAACGGTCGGGTCGGCCGCGAAATTGATTACACTCTTTTGTTCGTTGGGACTATATTTCTCGTTGCTGCCGCAGCCAACCTGATGACATTCTTTTCGCTACGTATGCGGAGACGTGCGGATGAATTTGCTATTCGGGAGATGCTTGGCGCGCCCCCGTCAGAGGCAGCGACGTGGCTCCTGACCGAAGTTGGCTTCGTAACGCTCCTCGTTCTGCTCGGCGGCATTCTGTTCGGGCCATGGTTGGCAAAGGTGTTTGTAACTCTTGGCCCCAATGGAATTCTTCCTGACCCCGGAACTCTCATGCTGTCATTGCGAACTAGCACCTATGTGATCGTCGCGTGTACTGCTATGGGCGCGTTCGTGTTTCTATTCGTTCGTACTCTTTGGGCTGTACAGAGGCAGCACCAATCTTCCATGCGGTCTCCCAGAATCATAGCTACCAGTAAGATTATGATCGCTTCGGTTATCTTTTTCCAATCTGCCTTCGCATTTCTATTGCTGATTATGGCTTGTACGCTTGCAACGAAATCAATCGAGTTAACTCGCATCGGCCCCGGTTTCAGATCTCACGGACTACTGACGCTACATAGTACTGGTGGCTCGGGGGATCCAAAGTTTCTCTGGTTGCGTGATCAGCAGGTGCTTAAAGAGATCGCCGTCGAGCTGCACGCACAGAGCGAAGCGATCGTCGATTCGCTTCCGCTGGTGTACACACCGGACACAAAAATCCAGTGTTGTGCCGGGCTGAGTCCCGGAGTTCCTTGGGTCGAATCGTCGATAATTTTTCACTACATTTCTCCAAGCTATTTCGATGTTATGCAGATTCCTGTTCAGGCTGGGCGCACTATCTCCGAAGGTCATAACGAGGTGGTGGTAAGTAAAGAATTTGTTCGGCAGTGTTGTGCTGGAAGGCTTCCGCTTGGAGCCCATTTAAGAATCGAAACCTCCTCTGATTTTCAATCCGATGCACCTGTCGACGCTCAGATTGTAGGAGTTGTAGCGGACGTTCACGACGTTTCGATTGACACTAGCGGGATCCCGGAAATTTATCTGCCCATGAGCATGGATTCCCGGAAAGAAAAGGTCTTTATTTTCGCTTTCTCGTCGCAACTACCTCGACCGCAACTGATAAAGGCCGCAGTTGCGAAGCACGGGGACCGTACACTAACAGACGTGCAAACGCTTTCTGACGTCATTGATGCGTCGTTGCGTCCGTATCGCACAGAATCCGCGATTTTGACAATACTTGGCAGCATTGGCGTCTTATTGTGCGCGTTCAGCGTTTTTTCGCTGATCGCGAATGCGGTGTCAGAGAGGAAAAAAGAGCTAGCGCTGAGGAGTGCGCTCGGTGCGAGTCCGGTGAGGATAGTGTGGGAATCCGTAAAGATTCCAGTTGTGGCAGTGAGCACCGGCTGGCTGTGCACGCTTATTTTTCATTCTGCCATCGCCCGATCCCTGCAGTACCTTTCAAGCAGTGCCGACGTCTTCGACAGTGGGAGCACAGCATTTGCGTCGGCAGTCTTCTTCATCATTATAGTCTTAGCGACACTAATCCCAGCGCTGGAAAGCGCCCGGATATCCCCGGCCTCAGTACTTAAAGAGCTTTAAAATTTCAAAGTATTGCGCCCGCATACAATCCTAAATTAGGGCAACCCAAGATAGAGACTCTGAATTAGAAGTGTGTAGCCGTCACTGCCACTCGCAGATCGACATTTTTCCACTCTTGGCGGATCATACCCCTTCGGATTTCTGCTGCGCTCTTTCCAGCGAGAGTTTCACCGTAAGCGTAGATTTCCTGCTTTTGGCAAGCGCTGCATTCAGACGCATGCCGCCCGGTATAGCAATCGAGAAGACTCTGGTGTCCAAGGCTTCGATCACAATAGCAGTAGCAAGGTTGTTGGTATAGAACTGGACGGACCTTGGCCGCCAATGTATATGCAACTTTCGCGACCGGGTCACTGAACAGCTCTGGCCGAAGCGTTGTGGGAAGAGGACCGTCAGGAGCGCGGGAATGAAAAGCAGGAATATCCGTCTGGTCACTGGCCGTGCTACGCCATAGCGGCTCTTCACTCGATGAGCGTCTAGCGACGGAGAACATGAAAGCCGAGAGCAAAACTCTTAGCAGGTTGCGTCGGTTCATCGAATCCTCCATTCCTTCCTGCATATTATAGAAATTCAAGTCAGCCCAGTGGTATTCACAGTTCCGAATCAACGGTGCCGATCGGCATTTCTGTGCCGGTCTCTTCCACTAAGATCAGCGCATGCGGATCCACTTGAATTGACTGGCCTTCTTCGAGATTCAGCACGCGATCACACAACGCGATCGTTGATTTGCGATGCGATACAATCAGAATCGCCAAGAGCGGAAACGATTGCCTCAGCTGCACCACAATCCTTTCCTCGCGAGCAGCATCAAGCCCAGCCGTCGCCTCATCGAGGATGAGGATATCGGGCCCGAGTAGTAGCCCGCGAGCTAACGCCAGACGCTGACGCTCACCTCCCGACAGGCTGCTGCCCATGCACCCAACTGTCTGGCGCTGTAATCGCGCTCGGCACTCGGTAAGCTCGACGAGCCGTAGCAGGGAAACCATCTCACCTTCCGTTGCGTCTGGTTTTGCCATGCGCAGATTGTCTTCAATCGAGCGATCGAAAATCACCGGATCGTGGGATAACAACACCACATGTCGGCGCAGCAGAGATTCCGGCAACGAACCGATCTCATATCCGTGCAGTGCTGCCAAACCCCGGTTGAGTTTATGTAGCCTCAGTAGCGAACGTGTAAAGGTCGTCTTGCCCAATCCACTGTGTCCTGTTACACCAACAACATCGCCGCAGCCGAGCGTCAGCGAGATATTCTTCAGTAGTATTCTTTTGCCGATTGCAAGCTCGGCATCACGTACCACAAGGGGACGAGGGTCTAAAGGACGAAGACGATTGTCGCCCACGTCAACAACTGCTGAGTACCGCATCTGCGTAAGCATCGAAAATTTCTCCAACGCTGGAAACAATTCGATTGCATGTCGCATCATAAAACCCAATGCATCTATTGGCTCAAACATCCGGGCGAGGAGATAGTAAGAGGTTAATGCTTCGCCGACATGAATCGGCGACCGGTACCCGTAAATGAACACGCTTAGTGTCAGCAGGCAAGCGACACTACAAGCCGGGTAGCATTCGGACCATGCTGAAATGGCTCCTGTTGCCGAACGCGTCCTCATAACCTTGACTGCCTGGTCACTGAAGATGGCGGCTTCTCTGCTTTGGCAGCCAAGCAGTGAACAAGTCTCTCTACGGGGCAGAACATCCGCTAAATACTGTGCGCATTGCTCCTCGGCTGCGCGGCACTCTCTACTGAGTACAAGTCCTTTACTCGTGTAATGATACTTTGCGATGAGGCTTACGATCATGACGGCACTTATGCCGATAACCAACCGCCAGTCGAGCAGGCTTATCGCAGCTATACAAAAAATCAAAGATAGCAATGGCGATACACCGGAAACAAACAGCTGGATCATGAAATCAGCAGCCCGCTCGGCTTCATATATATATGACCCGGTAATACCCCCATTATCTGCTGGAGTATCGCTCGTAACTAGAGGTACCCAGAATTGCTCGAAGGCGAGAAGCTTGAGCAATCTAGTTAGCCACGCGTGGGTTGAGGTACTCTGCGCCTCGAACCAACTTCGGCAGCAAGCACGGGTCAGCAAGGTTGCGAGCAGAAAGAGAACAGCGCTGACTGGCAGGTGATGATGAAGCGTGGCGAAGTCGAAAATAACCTTCAGAAGGAGCGGATCGGACATTGAGAGTAAGGACCACGCAATTAGCGAGAGGCTGAGGAGAATACACCTCAACCTATCGCGGTTCCAAACCCAATTGATCATCAGCAGGATGTCCTTCATTTACGAGACCTCCTGTTGGACGAAGCAAGTAGCATGACCCAGCCGGGCCGTACAAAAAATGACGACGAATCAACACTCATTTTGTCCGCACTGCTGTGGAGGTATGGCAAACCGAGTGGTGATAATTGGAAGAAGCATTCCCACTCGGTTTGCATGGTCCTTTAGAACTGACGTGCAGACGTTTGTATAGGCTTGTACTTGTTGCCGCCTTCGCTCTTGCAACTGCAGGTGCCGTTCACTAAGAGCCTGCTGCTGCCTAGCGTCACAACGGCTGGAGTTTCATATGGTCGCCGTTTCATAGTTTTTCACCTCCTTCCTTTCACAAAAGAGAAGTCCTTCCGGATTTATCATCTGAGGTAATTGCGCATCCTTGAGCCATCGCAGCCACAACTCCAAGATAACCAGGCGCAAAACGGACGCAGGGAAAGGGACACCACCATATGCTAGCCGATCAGTGATTTCCGAAAGCCGCAGTGGATCTACAAGGCCGATGTCGCAGATACAGGCACTTGGCACTAGGGTTGAATGCAGAAGCCCTGCTTGACGTGCATACCAGCGAGTAAGGAAACCATCGGTTCCTCCCTTGGATTCACGCGTACGTACGCTTTCAGGAAGGAGTCCCCGCATTGCTGCACGCTGCAGTAAGCGTGAAGGGTTCGTGGAAACTTTCAAGGAATGGGGAAGAGTGCAAACGAATTCTACCAAAGGACGACTGAGATACGGATGACTCACTTTTGCGTTATAAAGTTGCCTGTGATAACCAGGTCCGATGATGCCTTGGGCTGCCCAAACTGTTAAGAGCGCGTGTTCGACCTGTGCCGACGAGTATTTGGACACGCGATCAATGCGGACCTTGGCGATATCGTGGCACGCCCGTCGTGCTTCCCGTGTAAGCCACGGGATGCGGTTAGCAATCATCGGACCCAGTTCCCGACGTCGCAAGGAATGGCTCAATGCAAAAACGAGGGTACGAAGTAACGGCTGCGCATTGGCCGTTGACCATTCCACGGAGGCTGTCAGTGCCCCCCAAATTTGGCCTGCTGCGACCGCGTCAGCAATATCAGGTCGCGATAAATCCCCGTTTAACATCAGATGGTCGCCGCCCTCCCCCGTCAGTACGATACGTCGTGCACTGTCGCTCTCATACTGAGCGAGAAATGAGCGCACATCACCCGTCAGCATCATCGGATTGAGTGTCTGGAGGTGGGCAATAGTCTCCAAGGGATCACGTGATATGAGATATTCAAAGAACGTGTGCGACATCACTCCGAGAAATCCCTCCATGTCCCTAATCCACGGGCGCTCGTCGCCATCTAAACAGCCATCGTAAACCCAGGAGAACGCGACTGGCGTACATCCGCCCACGGCGCGGGATCTACAGACCGCAGCGGACAAAACGGACGAGGAGTCAATTCCCCCGCTGAGCTCACAAAAAACTGTTTTGGCTCTGCTGCATCGTTTCTCTATGCTTCGAAGAAAAAGTCGTCGAAATTCCGACGTTGCATCTGACAAAGTAATTAGCCCGGGTTGCCGATTAAGGCTTTCATCCGGCCACCAGTACGTGATATTGGACTTGAAGTTCTCGGACAACGTGACCACAGCGCCCGGCGGTACCGCGTGGATGTCGCGAAAGGGTGTTGTCTCTGCGGGTTCCGTCAAAGTGAGGTAGGAAGCAAGATGCGCTACGTTCACGCATCGTGGGCATCCCAGCCGATGCCAAAGTGCGCGTAAATCAGTACTAATCAAGAGGGTCTGGCCCTGAACACTGTAGTACAACGATCGGACTCCTAAAGCATCTCGGCACAGATGCGTAGTTCGGGTATGTGAGCTATACAAGGCTAGTGCGAATTCACCATCAAGGATCCGAGCGAAATCTACTCCTCTACGCTGATATAATTCGCCAAGCATCAGTTCGACTGATCGCTGATCTGTGGGTCCATTCTCTGACTCTGAAAGCCACCCATCAAACAGCACCACTTGCGGTTCCGATCTCGCATCGTTGTAATAACGATGCGCGGTTATTTCGATGTTACTGAGGTGCAAAACAAGGTGGTCGTCCTGAAGGTAAGTAAAGCGCCGCAAAGGCGTTGAGTCAGTTGGGTTAATCTCCGCAAAATGGATATACATATGCTGGCTTCCCGTACTTGTCGGCTCACATGCGAAATGCTGGAAGCAGCCCGTCTCGAGCGACGGTGTCGTCGAGAACAGGCTTCCCATCCAATTCGCACCACGCATGAGCAGTAAAAGGCATTTTTCTTACTCCTACCACGAGCGCTACATCGAAACCCGCGCGCCTGAGAAGGATAGTTGCGGCGGCTGAATAGACCAGACATCGGACGACGCGCGGATAGAGCAGGCACGCGAAGTTTAGGGTTCGCATGACGCTTTCATCGCTCTCGGAGCATTTCTGAGTTGTATGTATCTTACGCAGTAAAAATGCGAGCATCGAAAATGGGAAAAGGTGAACAACCGCGTCCATACATATGAGGACGATCATGGATTTCAACACTCTCATCGGTTGCCTCGTGACATCTTGGTGGGAGGAGAAAAATCATGTGCAATCCTTTTGCTTAGCAGCATTTCGCAAAAATGTCGGACGTCGCGATCAGCGGTAGCTTCATCAACAGAAAATTCTGTCATTACTGCACTGATCATTTCTTCGATCGAACGCGGGGCAACAAGCAAGGAGAGCAGAAACGATGCAACCGGATTAGCACCAAACCACTCACCGGTTCTTGGGTCAACGAAAATAGCTCCGAAATCGTCAGAGCAAATGCGGATATCCTTGCATACCAACATGGATCAAACCCCCGTAATGTTCTGCTATCTGCATACATTCACGCCTAGCATCTTGTGGAGCAAGTGCAAATCGTCTTCACATATTTTCTGCATTTCACTGCGATTCGTGAACGCCAGCTCGGAGCGGGTACCAATCAGTTGCATCTCGTCCTGACGATCGTGAAATCTGCCACCGGCGGATATTCGGGCCATCTCAACAGCGTGGATCAGGGCGCCCTTCTGTCGCTCAGCGCGATCACCGTTGACCGCTTCAAGATTGCCGCGTCCGGCCCGGAGAGCGCGTGCCTCCGGTCTCCACTAGCACGCTTCGCGCCACCAAGAACCCGTGTCACTCAGACGTGCGGCCCGTTCCGACCTAGCCGCGCCAATCTGCCCGCTTCTGTCCCCTGTTTCGTGTCCCGGGCTCCCTCGGTTGCGTGTGACGGGAGCTAGGACTCTCCGAAACAGGAGGACAGAAAACACGAAAGTCGAACAAGCAAAACAGATCGCAACCCAGGCCGTTGAGCAGCTCAGTCGGGCCCTGGAAGCTGGCCACAGTGCGAGGCATTCTGGATTTCGCCGCTGATAAAGTGTGCCATCGTGTGGATAGCAGCGAGTCTCTGGTTGCGCGTCATCCCATAGAGGAACAGCAGGCTGAGCCCATCGTGCCGAGGACGACATAACTGCGAAGACCACATAATCTTGCGTACCGGTTTCAAGGCCGATAGCTTGGCAAACTACTTCAAAAACGGCATCCAGTGTACACCCCGTCTGACTTGTTCGCGGCACTGTGAACCGATTTTTGTCGGGAGCACTCCCGACGGTCTGCTATCCACACCACCGCAGCTTGATTGCAGTTTCGTTGTTATCCGCTTTTGCAAACAAGGATTCTCACTTGGATTAAACCGCTTCACGTTCACCACCTTTCTGCGCGCCGCAGAACACGAAGTTTCCTGACCGCGCTCGAAAAAAAGACGACACAAGTATAACCAGCTTTAATGAACTCGGTAGCAAAGCGGTAGCATCGAAGCAAAATGAACGGGTGGAGTTTTTGCAACCGGAGGGACTCGAACCCCCGACCCTCTGCTTAGAAGGTAAATGCAGAAACGCTAAGTTGTTGGTTCGTCTTGTCTTTTCCTATGTCTTGTATCGCGGTTTTGTACGGTGTTCGGCGACGTTTGTGCCCAAGCTGTTCCCAAATTTTCTTTGCGATCAGGCACGCGGTAGTTAAAGAGTAGCCGGAACGCTGGCATACCCTTGGCGTTCAATCCGCTCGCGGAATGCGGCTGCTTCGGCTGGCGTCAGTCCATACGTGCGGACAAAATCCTGCTCAGCGGTGCAAAGATTTTTCGCAAGCATCGGGCGAAGCTCGACGCCAGTCTCCGGGGCGAAGCAAGTCCTGGTCGCACCGTTCGGTAGCAGCCAAGCGTTCAGTGCACCAAGAACAAAGGCCATAGTGAGAATGTAGGTCAGGCATCCCTACTTGTCAACTCGCGCGAACGACTGCGCGCGAGCAAGGATGTCATGATTGAGATTCTTCTTGGTGATTGACTTTGCTTTTTTGCATCTCCCGCGTTCGGACTTCGGCCAGCAGTCGCGCCGTGAAGTCCCAATAGCTCAACCGTTCGGTGCCCAAGTAGTTGAGCGTCGCCAGGAAGGGAAACAGAGCGCCAAACAGGATGAAAACTGAGGCCAACACGTACACAGCCCAGTGGCGCGCGGAAGCGTTGACGAAGCACAGAGCAACACCCGCCCACCCGGTTGCCTGAATCCCCACCCCAATGAACATCATATCGTTGGAGATAACAGGGACATCCCGTAACAGATAATCCTGAAGGATTCTGTACCATTCTTCCCACAGCGCATCGTGCTGCTGTTTGTCGGCGAGGTCCTTCATTGGGGCCTTGATTTTTTCCATCACCGACGAGGCTGGCTGATTTTCAGGAAGCTTTGGCGCAAGCTCCTCGCCGAGAAACTTGGCTGTGACCTTACGCCATACTGTACATTGAGAGAGTAACCAACTCCAACGCGTGGGTTTCCAGGAGCGAAAGACCAATCCCTGAGCGATTCCCGACGCAATTCCCGCAAGAATTGCACTTGACGCGAACAGCACGAAGCCGACCACGTAGGCCGCAAAGATGAGTGCGAGGAGTTCCGCGTACTGGCTCAGCCCAAGGGCATCGCGCAGAGAAAAACCCAGGGTTGGATGCGCCAACAACAACCCACCAATGAACACGCCACCAGGGATCAACGGCAAGGAAAGCTGGTAAAAACGGTCGAACGATGTGGGGCCGAAGTTGAAATGTACTTGCGGGATCATGGTTCGTCGGGGAGTCGGTTGTTTTGAAAAACGAGCTTCGCATCCACAGTCTTTAGAGCTGTAGTGTAGCAGCACTTCGTTGTATTCATTCAACCAAGGGTTGACAACTGTTCTTCAACGAGCAAGACTTTCCGCAGGACGCTAGATGGAATCCAATTCATAGGGACAAGTAAGTGACTGGAAGGTGAGCAATGATTCGAATGCGACCCGTAACAGAGTATGCTCAGAAATGGTTCCGCAACTGCATTCTTGCCTACCTTGAGGGTGAGAAGGATTCGCGGTGGATTCTCAGCATCGTGCGGGGTCAAGAGGGAGAAGCTCGCCATCTCCTGCTAACTCGGTTTCACGCGTACACCGGAACACCCAGGTTTGCAGAGTTGCTGGACTCCTGCTCGGTCGGCCCGACAGCCTAGCCCCCGCTATCGGGAGGCGTAGGCTGGTCGGGCGTGGTTGCAGCTATGATTTCCGTAGCCGTGCGCTGCACGAGTTCGAGGTTCTCAAGCAGCACAGCGGCGTCACCATTCCATAGAGAAATGTAATCTGCGCTCGCCGTTCCGGTCTCAAGGCCGATGGCTTGGCAAACCACGAATGCGACCGCCTCGGCTTCCGTTTCGCGGATGCGTTTTGTAGTGCTCGCGCGGCGGTCGGCGCGATGAAGCCGTTCGTGGGCTATTTCATGCATCAGCGTCGCCACGGTCTCAGCCGGTGACTGGTTGGGCAGCACCGTAATCTTTCCGCCTTCTGACACGCCCTTGGCCGGTGCGATTTCCGCTGAATACTCCAGCGTAATTCCTTGCTCGCTGATGTAATGTTCGAGTCGCTCACGATAACAGCCCGGATCGCCGTTTACGCTGCCGATTTGGGGTACCGGCTCCCCTGCGGTCATGCTTTCATCGAAAACATAAACAGCGCGGAAGCCAACCAACGCGCGGGAGTCGTTACTATCCGGGTTGAGATTCCCCACTTGGTTGTTTTCGTCCTTCCGGCGACGAAAGACAGGGGCAAGGATCATGATTCCTTTTTCGCCCTTCGTGACGTAACGTCCCAAGGATTTCCAAGTCTGATACCCCGCCACGCGTGTCGCTTGCGGGCAGGCTCGCGCGATAAGCATCACGTTGAAAAAACTGTAGCGGTGGAATCTGCCCATTGCTGCGAGATAATTCGTTAGAGCTTCGCTACGACCGGAATTGAGCGCCGCGATTAGCTCCTCGATTGCCTTGCTTGTGATTTGTTTGATTTGTTCTGATTTCATCTTCTTGTCCTTTCGGTGAGTTGAGATTCGGTCCCTTCAACCAGACACAGGGACCGAATCGAAACGCACTCACCGGAAGGACATAGAGGAAGTGGATTGGTATTCGCGGCTGGAGCGGGTCGCAACGGGCGTGACAGGTCGTTGTTTGCCTGGCGCGACCGTTGCTCGCGGAGGACGAGTCGAGAGAAGGTCTCTAACTCGACGGAATACCGCCGAGTGGTCACACGTAACTTATTCTGTTTTCATTAAACGCGAGAAACGCCAAGAACAACGAATTCGCCCAAGTGAAGTACACGGCGCGTACACGAGACAAGGCCATCCAGCCTTCCTACCGGAGGCACTCTTACGACTGCTGTGGTCCATTACTCTTACTCTCGGTGGGACCAGGAGTAGGGGGCGATGGAGGCTTAACAAACAGCTCTCGGGTCATCTCAACTACTTTCTGAACCGAGAGCCAGACCAAACACAGCCCGAATATCCCCACATAGAGACCGTTTGTTTCTTGCCCTGACTGCTTGCTCAGCTTAAAAGCACCGGCAAACGCGAATATGCCCGTAACCGTCGCGGCGCACCACAACGCAAATGTAAGAAGATCATCCGCCTTGAGAAACTTGTGGGTTTTAATCGCGCACCCCGCATACACGGCCATTCCGAGTGCGGATGCGATGAGGATGATATAGGCTTGGCTCACTTTTTGACTTGCTCTATGGTGGGTGTGCGCAGAAGCCCGAGAACAAGTCCTATGATACCGCCAACCAAAGCTCCGGGTAGTTCGCCGATTGCAGCTCCAACTGCTGCCCCGGCTGCCATGCCAGCGAGGGCATCTCTGGACTGCTCCTGTTCGGTGCGAACACGGATAAGATTCCGATTTCCACAGTTGGCACAGGAATACTGTTTCAAATCGCCGGGCACATCTTGGAAGCGGTTACGACATTGGGGACAGATAATCCACACACGCGGGATTATATCAGTGAAGTCTTAGGGAGGAACCGACTGTGTTTGTCCGAGGCCTGTGGCCGTCAGAAAGTGGCGCACACCGCATGGCCGTCGGCGAGTGCCACCACGTCGTCGTGCTTGCGCTTTGGTACGCTTGCGCCCTTGGCGTTCATATCCTGCTCAGAGGGCCGCATCGCCCTCAGGTGCTTTGGCAGGCCGCCCCATCCCAGGAGATCCCATGGAGTTTGCCGCAATCTTTACAATCCACGAAGATTGCGGGGAAACCAAACGGCGTAGGAAACTTTGAGAGTATCTCTGTCAGACGTACTTCCATTTCCTCCCGCATCGACCGGGTTGCGACCACTTTCACTAGGCGCGAATTACCTCTGCTGGCCCTGAGTTGTAGCGGAGCGCCTGCACCTCGATGGAATTCGTCACCGCCGACGACAGCGCCGCTCGACCAAACCCAGTGGGCAGCTTCACATTCCTCCGGCAACCTCTTGCCCAGTGTCGAAGACATTGCGCTTGTCGATTCGGAGGCTACGGCAAGTGCAGATATCCAAGCTCCTCCGTCAGGTCCAGCGACTGGTGGATTGGCGATGATATCCAGCAGCACAGCGTGGTTAAGTTCCATATCCAACAAGCTTTCAACCTGCCTTCTGATCTTGTCAGACTTGCTGGGAGACGACTTTGTTGATCTGAGAGCTTCCTCCGAAATCCGCTCGGTGTGTGGATCCAAATAAGCACACTTTGCCTCCACGCCGACGAGATGACCCGTAGCGGGAGGCCAGGTAATCCCTCCCGCGCGCGCCATCCTTATGGCGGCGAGCTGATAATTCCACGAGTCGTGACGCCCTCCTTGCGCATTTGCTCTTTCCTCAGAAACAAGAGCGTGAAAGGCTTCAGCGTCGGTCCAACTAAGTGGACCAGCAAGGATATCTACGTCCCCGCGCAGAGCAGGAACAAGCCTTTCCTTCCTGATTTGCAGAATGAACCACGAGAATGATGCTTGCAGCCCCAGCGAACGAAATAGTCCGTCCGATAGGAAAGACATCTCAACCAATCGGCGGCAGGCTTCGTGTTCCCGCTCGGGCATCCCCACCAAATAGCCTTCGGACATCCATCCGCCTCCAGCGATGACTCTATGATTGTTCGCTGTTCAACAGTTATCCCTGAGATTTTGTAGCTAGGCTGTCGCTGCAAGCATTCTTCGGAGCGATTTCGGGCGCAGACAAGACTCCAGGTTGTGGTAAAATACCTCGCATGAAAAATCAATATATCTGGGCGCTCGCCCTCGCGGGACTTGGCTGGACGCTTCTGCAAGACCCGAAGTGCAAGCGTGGGTGCCGGACACTCGCTGAACACCTGCTTTCGCACGGCATAGAGGATTTCCTCAGCGGCTTAGCTGCCTGAACGGCGAATGCTTTGTGCGCAAGTTCCTCCTCTTTATTGTTGTGCCTCGATGATTTTCCGTTCCTCGCTCGTAATACCATAGATTTGCAATACCACATCCTCAATCTCCACGTCGGTGGCGGCGATTTCGCAGTCCAAACGCTGTGTGTCCGAAGGCGCGAGCTTGCCAGAATGCTTTTTTCTGTTCATTTCCAGCATCCGTTCGACTAGGGCCACGATTTGGTCGTGTCGATCTTTGTCCGTGAATCGGATAGGTAACGGTCCGACATATTGCTTCGTGCAAGTGATCCAGCCACCTCGAAAGACATTGCTCTTGGATTTCAAGTAAGTAAAGAGCAACTTTGAGTTTAACAGCCCGAGCAAGTATTTGGGCGAAAGTCGCACGCTTTCGGCCGCTTTAATGCTGAAGCCGCCGCTTGCCATCATGCAGAAGCGATGCTGGCCACCCGGAAATTCGGAGAAGAGTCCTCGGTCGGCAAGGAGGGGCACCAATAGGTCTGCGCTGTCGTGCAGTGAGAGGTTTCGTGGTGCACTGTACGAGAACCACGTCGTGAATTGTTTGCGCGCATCCAACAGGTGCCGCCTGGTCCGCAAATAGTCGAATGCGCGAGGAAACTCTCGTTTTAGGTCTCTTTCCTCGATGAGGCTAGACGAGCCGTCGTTAACCCGATATGGAAAAATGATTCGCTCATCGCTCTCAGGTCCGAAGTAATACCGACTAAACCCTGTAGCATAGAGGGGGATGCGCAAGATACCAGGTTCCAAACGTACAGTTTGGCCGTCTTTCGACGCGTATACCCCACTCCTCTCGGTTCTCTGCACAATGAACACGTTGTCAGCGCCGGAACTCGATCCGCGCGAGATTTCCGAAGGGAGGTCGATTAAGCGAATCGAATGACTCTCCATCTTTTCAAAAATTCTGCGTTCGCGACGGCCCGCGAAAACCCATGGCCCCGAAGATAATTCTGTGACGGGCACCGCGGACGGCTGCCCCTGGAGCGATGGCAACTTGGCCGCATCCTCGATTCTCGTGTACTGCACGGTCTGCCGCGATGCGCGAGTGAGAAAAAGGAGACAAGTGTACGTTGTTGGGCCGTCGAAGACCTGAAGATGGGAGAAATCGACTACGCTCTCTATGGCCCACTTGTTCACCAACAATTCTCTCAGCGGTTTGCCGTAGTCAGTCTGGAAGAACTTGCTGGGGAGAATGAATCCAAGCCTCCCAGAGTCGTGGAGAACTGACAGGCCTTTCTCGACAAAACAGACGTAAATATCGAAGTTGCCAGAACTCGCCGTGATATAGCGTCGCTTCAAGTAGTCGGCCTCAATTGGCGAAAACTCCTGTAATGTTTGAATTCGAATGTACGGGGGATTCGCGATTACACAGTCGAAGCCGCCATCCTTCATAATTCGTTCGAAGCCCGCGCCCTCGGAATTCCAATCGAATGCGTTTATGCGGTCGCGGTCAGCGTCCCCGAAAAGCGTGCCTTGTTCGTAGATGTCCGGCCCGATCAGAGAATTCCCGCAGATGACGTTGTATTTGAGTTCAGGCAGAAGATGCTGTTTAGGCGGAAGTTGCGCGCGCTCACCTTCCAGAGCTTTGAGGTACAAGCTCATCATGGTGATCTCGACGGCCTGCGGGTCGATATCGACTCCGAAGAGATTGTTCTTCAATATCTTCGCCTTTCGAATAACGGAAAGGCGAGGTTCGCCGTTCGCGTCTTTGATCACGTCAGGGAATAATGGATGAACTTGAGCTTCCTTCGGATGCTCCGTCAGGTAGCGCACGTGATAGTCGATGAGGCACTGAAAAGCTCCTATAAGGAATGAGCCGGAACCACATGCGGGGTCGAGGATGCGTATTTTCTCAATCTGCTTGGGCGACTTGCCCTCGATGACCTTGCCAACTGTGGTTTGGACGATGTACTTCACAATGTATTCGGGCGTGTAATAAACGCCGCCCGCTTTGCGGACTTCCGGCTTCTCTTCGACACGGACTTGCTTGGCCGTGGGCCGGATGGTCTTGCCAAGGTAGCGCTCGTAGATTGAGCCGAGAAGCTCGACGCCGATCACGTCAAAGCGGTAGGGGCTTTTCGGCGGGTAGAGGCGCTCGATAATGTGCGCCAGCACGTCCGACTCAATTTTGATTTCCTCGGAAAGGTGCGGCTTAAAGATTTCACCATTAAAATCCTCGTTGACCCGGTGGAACAGGTCATTCAGCCAATCAAAGATGTGGAGCTTCCCGCCACGTGCTTTCCATTCCTCCACAACATCGCGCAATTGGTTCTTTTCGATAACGCGGCGGTCCTCAGCGATGCGGATGAAAACAATGCGGTCGAGCAACCGCTGGACAATCTCATTCAACTGTTTGGCCGTGAGGCCGGGATTGTTTTTGTAAATATTCTTTGCGAGTTCCTCGCGCCAGCCGGTCATTTCATCGAGGAAGGCCGTATCGACTGGTATGCGGAGGCGCTGCGTGCGCCGGTCGCGAGGCAGCATCGTCTCAAGCGACCCGGCTAGCACTCGTTCTCTAGAGAATTCCCAAAGTTTGTCCAGGCTTGCGATATACTCGGTGTATCTGAGCTTTAGAAGCAGTCCTTCGTCAGGGTTCCGCGCATCTGGCTTGATCGAAGCATCGTAGAAACGAAACTCCTCGAAATCCGTGAGCACGACAAGGAAGACCTGCTTTGTATTCCAGGCGTAGGTTTTGGCCTGAATGATGTGCTTGGCGGTATCCAGCTCCTCGGATGGAGCTTTAGCCTCTACAAAAAATTTCGTCTGGCCCGATACTCGGAAACCATAGTCGGGACGGCCTCTAGTATCTTCTGCTGCTTCGACGACGACTTCGCGCGCGTGGTGCGCGAGACCCTCCTCGTTTTCAACGTCCCAGCCAAGTGCCTTGAAAAAGGGCGTGATGAAATCAACGCGCGCCTGAGCCTCGGAATAGCTCTTCGACAGATAGTGAGTTCGATCTGATTCAAATCGGCGAATCAGTCTCTCAGTCGTCGTCTTGAACGAGCCGGGCGAAGTCGGCAAAATCCGCTCCTTCCGAGTTGGTGGGTCTCGGGAGGAAGTCTAAATGGGCACGGCTAGGGGTTCAAGTTAAGTAAGCTGTCGGATTGCCTGCCAAACATCACGAGGATGATTTACCTAAGAGACGCGGTGCGTGGGTGGACGGCTTCAATATCGGTGTAGCGGGCGAAGTCCTTGTGATTGAACGTCAAAATGCGCTTGACGCCATGGACGCGCATCGCCGCGACCAACCGCGCGTCATGAACCTGCACGCCAGAAACATTCTGCGTCACGAGAAGTTTGCGCCACTCTTCGTGAATCGCCAGGCTGTCCGGGAGCAAGCGGAGCCTTTCCTCGAAAAACCTTGCCCTGCGGTCTGTGTCTTGGGGGGAAAGGCCATAGCCGTTGCGATCCACGGGGCGAGTACACGCATTCCAAAATTCGGCGACATTCTGGGACGTGTAACAGAGAACGCCGTCGTGCCGAAGAATGGCATCGGTCGCTGAAACTATTGCAGGATAGTCGCTGTGGTCTGGTTTCACCCAGCGGAGAAGGACATTACTATCGACGAGGTACGGCGTCTCTGCCATCTAGCCGATCCTCATAGAAACTTTCGCGCGAAAAGTTTTCAGTGGTTAAATCTGGCAGCCTTTCGGAGCCTTCTGCCATGGCGTCGAGCATCCGATGAAATTCTTCGATGCTCATCGCGCCGCGAGACGCAGGACGTTCAATTAGAGCATCTTTGAGAAGCCGTTCAGCAACCTCTTCCAAAGGTAAGCCCTGAGCACGTGCCTCAGCGACGAGACGAGCTTCGGTTTCTGGGCTGAGGTCAACCCGGATGGTCATTGTAATGAGCCTCTGTCAAATAGATTAAACGTGTTCGATCGGAAATACCAGCACCACCTCAAAGTCATGAGTGCCACTAGCGCCCCACGGTCAGACCTTGCGTGATTGTCTGCTCGGCGGCTTGGCTGAGTGAGGAGGAGGACCCAATCTTCTGTGCGGGGGATGACGCTGTCGTACGACTCTGGTCCAAGGCGGATTGGTGCGATACATCGCGGCTTAGAGTCTCGGCAAGATTGGTCTTATCGTTTGTGTAGATTTGCGCGTCGTAGCGCGCACGGGACACTGCAACGTAAGCCAATCGCCGATTGACGAGTTGTTCTCCGGCACTCTCGGTGTCTACATGAATGAGCACGCGCACGGCGGTTTGTCCCTGGCTGCTGTGGCTTGTCACGGCATATCCAAAGTCAATATGGGGATTCTCTCTGATGTTGAACGCAACGGCGCGGCCTGTGTCGAGGCGGATTCGCAGATCGCCGCTCGCGTCGATTTTCTCGATTGTGCCAAGCTCGCGGTTGGCGACGTGTTGCTCTCGATTCGGCGCGGTGAACTGTATGCGGTCGCCTTGCGCGAAACTGCGCTCTGTCTCGCGGTAGATCGTCACGCCTTGCAGACGGCGTGGATCGTAACTGAGTTGCTCGTCGGTCTCTCGTTTGACGGTGAGCAGATTGTCCTTCGCATTCACGCGCTCGACTCGCGTGTACTCTCCTGGTTCGATGCCGTGCGTCTTGCTGCCCTTGGTGTAGCGCACCGTGTCACCCGGCTCGTATTGTTCTGCCCATTTTCGGTCTGCTCCTGTGATCTCCTGCCGCGCGATTAGCACTTTCACGGAGTACTCCCTGTGATCCACCTGGCCCGCGCTCTGCATTGCTTCGTGGATCGCTTCATTAATTTCCATCCGCGATTGATTATCAGGCGACACCACCAGTGTGCCTTCCGGTTTCTTCACGTACTCGCGGGCGATTTCTGCAAGCCTCTCCTTGTGGTCGGGAATCTCATGCACGCGGCCCTGGGTGTCGAGCTTCTCGATTGCTTCTCGTACTTGGCCTCGCGAGAGATGCTCCACTACTTCTTTGAGCGCCGGGTCTTTCTGCCGGACGATCTCGTCAAGCCGTGCCGTCTGGATTCCGGCTTCCTGTAGCTGCTGATACGGTGTTCCGGCTTCGACAGCCTGGTGCTGGCGTATATCTCCCACCAACAGCACACGGTCTCTCTCTTTGAGGCTATGCAGGAATTCGTTCATCTGCTTCGTGCTCGCAAGACTAGATTCGTCCAGAACGTAGAGGCGCTTTTGTCCGTCGTGTTCTTCGTCGCTCCGTGCAAGGTGCCGCTGCAACGTACTCGATTCGATTCCCGCCTCGGCGAGATTCTGAGCCGCGCGTGATGTTGGGGCGAACCCTTCAACCTTGTAGCCTTCCTGCATTGCAGCTTGGCGGATTGCGGTCAGCGAAGTTGTCTTGCCTGTGCCGGCGACGCCTTCCAGTGCCGTGATCTGGTCTCGGTTCGCGAGGATTTGCTCAACCGCTGCTTGTTGGCTCTGACTCAGATGCGGATAGTCTTTCTCGACTTCTCTGCACGTATCGGCGCTCACAATGGCCGAGTGTTTGTTCTGCCCCTCGTGCATTAGTTGGATGGTGTCCCGCTCATAATCAATCATCTCTTTGGTTGTGAATACTCGGCCTGGTGCGCCCGTTTTCTTTTCCAGTTCGATGAATTCGCCAGCGTTGATGCGTCTCTCGAACTCGAACCTAACGTCAGTCAGTGTCCCGTCTCCCATCGAACGCCTCAGAGCATCCCGCAGCAGCTCACGTTCCTCGACTACGGCCTCTCGCTCCAGATTCCTCTCTTTCGAGAACGTAACCGCAGACTGTGTTGTTATATGAGGAGTACCTTCCTCAATTTGTTTTGCTCTTTCCCTGGCTAATCCCAGCACACGCTCTGGCTGGTTCCCGAATGCGTCCGCCATCTGCCGGTGGCACTGCTGCATCTGTTCCCGAGAACTATCGAGCTTCGCTTCCCGAGTCTTGTGTGCGGCGATTTGCGCGGCGTCCGCTCCTCGCTGATTCTCTTTCGCCAGATGCTCTTCGATCTGCTGGCGGCGCGGACTTGATGCTGCGAGATATTCTTGGGAATAGCCGTTGATTTCCGGCTGGCCGCTCTTTCCGTGTTCGATTTCGTAGCCATTGCTTTGAGCCGTGCGGCTAACTCCGAGCGGTACACCGCCGTTGCATACTGCTGCGTCTTGTAGAGTTCCCGTGGCTGTAGCGCGTAGGTTTCTCCACCCTCGGTTTCCGTGAGATTGAAGAAAACCACATGCGTATGCAGTTGCGGGGCGGCGTAGCCGTCCACGGGTCTCGCGCTGTCATGCTCGAATTTCGCTGCAACCCATTTGCCGGTTGTTTCTGCTGGGAGGTTCCCGCCGATTCGGGCTTGGACGTATCGTTCTAGCTCGTCCAGTGCCACGGCCACGCTTTCTTGATGCGCCGCTCTCGCACGCTCGTCCCCTCCGACAAGCGCAGTCAGCGACACACTCTTCGGTGCGGAGAACGTCGCATCCCATCCGGCGCGATGTTCCATGGTTCGTATTTTCTGCCCGTGTTCGTTCACGTATTCCCGCACCCCTTTGTGGCGGACGAGCTGCTCGCCCGTGATCGGGTGCTGGCCTTCCGAGAGACGTTGGAAGTGCTCCTCGCGCACCTCACCCTTGAGGCCCCACTGCTCGGCAAGCCTTCCATGCCACTCGCCGCGTATCTGGTCGCCCTGCGTGTAATAGTTCTCGCGGGCGTTGCCGAACTCTTCCGCGTGATACTCCTGCGCCTGGCTCGCACTCAACGGTTTGGAGATGGTCAGCACGTGTTGGCCTATTCGAAGAAGTGTTCTTGACTCGGGCCGGATCGCGTCAATTGACGCTCCCGGTCTTGTTTTACTTCATGCTGCGTGAGTTTCTGCTCGGGCGTCTCGGTCGTTCCAACTTTTGCCGCCGCTGTTTTTGGCGGTGCTTCAGTCCGCATCTTGATCGGTCGTTCGACGTATTTCGGTTGCTTGCCCGGCAGTTCGAGGAAGGGAAAACTGATTCGCACCACGAGATTCTCGTTCTTGAGGTAGCCCCGCAGCGACGGAAGGCCACTGATCTCCGAGGCCATTACCAGCGGCTCGACCTGCCGTTCCAGGTTGTAGCTTTTGGTGTTCCGCTGCCGTCCCATTTGTCCACTCGAACGGCTTTCCCGCAAGCGTTCGATCTCGATCTCGCCGATGGTTTTGGAAATCCACTCCGCTGCACGGCACTCGCTGGTGCGCAAGAAGATTTTCGTCGCGGGCTGCGACAGCATCGCCTCGGCTTCATGCCCGTAGCGCGTTTCAAGCTGGCTCCGTCCCTGGAAGCCGAGCACAACCGGATTATTCGACTTGCGGTTTTCGGTGATCGCCGTATGCAGTTGCGGCAACCGCTGCAAGCTGGCGAGTTCGTCCAAAACGAACCAGACCTTGCTTGGCCTCGTTTGCCCTTGGTTCCCCGTTCCCTGATTCATGAGACGCAATACCAGCGTGTCAAGCCATAAGCTGGTCAGAGGAATAAGGCGCTTGCGCGTTTCGGGCGTGCTCGTGAGGAAGAGCCAACCCTTCCTCTGTTTCGACCACTCTGCCGCGCTCCATCGCGCCGTCGCTTCCTTTTCTGAGGGAAGCAGCTTCAGGGTGTCGGCGATCATGTTCAGGGACGCCAGCACGCCGCTCCGTTGCGCCGGTGCCTGCCGGTCGATCATCGCCGCATACTCGGTGCCTTTCACCCGCCGGTCGATTTCTTCCCCATGGCACATCCACCAAGCCATCTCCTCGGGGGTTGGCCTGAAGGTCAGAAGGTGCGCGAAGATTTTTCTCGGGCCTTCCACGAAGAACGGATTCTCGTTGTGCCGGTCGGGGAAGAGGGACTCAGCTAAAGTCAGCGCCTCTGCGTCGTGCCTCAACTCGTCGCCGGGACTCCAGTAGGGCATGCGCGCATCCAGCGGATTGAGGATCGCGTCGCCCCGCTCGGGTGCGTAGAACTCCGGCGTGTAATCAAGCGCCGGATCGTAAACGATGGCCGTCTCGCCGCGCTCTTCAATCTGCGACAAGATTCTTCGGATCAGAGTGCTCTTGCCGGTACCGGTATCGCCCATGATGAGGATGTGGCTCGGCTCGATGGCGCGAGGGAGCCTCAGAGTTCGCACCTGGCCGAACACTCTCTGTAGGAAAGTCTGTGTCTGCTCGAAACCGATGCCGTCTGAGCGATTCCTTCGATTGAATTTGCGCACAGTTACCAGTTCCGGCCCCTTCAACCGTCGCCCCTCTTTACGCGCGCGGGCGCGCGCCGCATCCTTTGGGATGGCGATGAGCAAGCCTACAAAGAACACTCCCAAGCCACCCCAGAGGGCTGTCCTCAGAAACTCTGTGAAGCTCTGATCGCGGTAAATCCAGTGACCCAAGAACGCATGGAGTCTTGCGTTGTCGTATTGTCCCTGTTGGAATACAAGCCGCCGGTCTCCCAATTTCATTGCATCTTCGGTCAGTGCAAACGTGCTCTCGCCGCTGGCAGTTGTGACCGGCATTACCTCTTCGTCGAGCGCCAACCTGCTGCCCTTCTTGCCCACGACATTCAGCAGCACGTATCGGTCAGTTTTTGAGAGGTTAATCTCAGCGCGGAGTCCGCTGCGGATATACGTCTTCAGATAGAAGTGCTGCAAGGGTGTCAGCACATAGGCGTAACGGTAGGCGCAGATCGCAGCCAGACTGAGTAATGCTAGAAACAGTGTGACCATCGTCCATGCGGCCTTGGGATTCGGCCACTCGCCCGCATACTGATTTCGGCCCCATTCCCGGCTCATTCCGCACCCCCTGTTGCAGCCGCCGCGAGGCGCTCCTGTGCCTTGCGGAATTTGTCCTGGTCGGCTCGCTCAATCAGCCTCTGCATTTCGTCTGGTGTCAGAGCCTCTGCCTGGGCCAGTTTGTAAAACGCATTCAGGAGGATCGTCCGCAGTGCAATCACTTCTGCGAGCAGGGTCTCTTCGACCGGCTTTGCTTTGCGTCCATTCGCCCGCTCTAACAGCACGTCGCGGCACCACTCGCCCAGCGTCAAACCTTCACGCTCCGCGACGGCAAGAAGCTGTTCGTATTCGGCATCGCTCATCTTGCAGCCCACGGTGCGGTTACGCAGTTGATCGGCTGGCATAGGAAGGACCTCCTGGAAGAAACTTCATCGAAAACAAGCCATTCACGCATCGACGAGTAAAATCAGTAAGTTAACGCGGAGCGCCGGAAGTTAACGGCCAGCGCCCGCAATTTGCTAACTCGCGCCGCGAGAACACGTTAACCAAGAGCGCCGCGCGGCGCTTTGCAGCACCCAATTTGGGGTGGCGTGTCCAGAAAACTCCCGCTGCGAAGCAGCGCATCTTCAAAGTTCACCGTATTCGAGCGCCAGTTCGTCCCAGGCCATACGCACCTCGGGGATTTCCCAGGCGCGCCGAAACAAAACCTGCACCGACTTCCATTCTTTCTCCGAGAAGCCGAACGTGATGCCGTTCGCGTGCGCACGAAACCAAACATCTTCCTTCCCCTTGCCTTCCTCGGAGGCAGAGACATACCCGAAGAAATGCTCGCCATTCCAGCGCCGAGTGCCATCGGGCAATGCTGCCAGCATGGCGCGGAACTCCGTGATCTTGGGATATCCGCTGATCGGATACTGCGGACCACGAGCGCCGGGGAAGCTCAGAAGCAGAGAGAATTTGCTGCCCTCACCACGGGCGAACGAAAGCGAATATTCGCCTTCCTTAACAGACGGGATCGGAGGCTGATAGAAAGACTCCTTCGCAGTAGAAGGCAGTCGGAGCGGTTCTTGCTTCAAGAAGTAGTGGCCTCGCGCTGCCAGTCGCCAGAGAGTAGGCCAGAACGGGCGAAGGGCACGGTCGAGAGGCTCGGCCCCGGAGAGCTTTTCTTCTTCCAGAATCACATGAAGATTTCGCGCGGCCAGCAACGGCTCCCACTTGGTTCCCGCGTCGTTCAATCGTTTGCGAGTTTCAAGCACCGTCCGGCGCACGATTTCAGGAGAGGCTTGGTCGTCAGCGTCCTTCGCTTTGGCGGGCCGATACTCGGCGGGCAGATTGCCAAGGTAATACTCGTCGAGCTTTGAAGTGCGTTCCTTCCGCAGTTCATACACCGCGAGAAACGCATCCAGAACTGTGGTCAGGGATTCGCGCGAAACAGGATTGGGAGTTCGGTCGGAAAACGCCTCCAAACCCTGCTGCACAAAGTAGGCGAGGACGGCCCATTCCGCACGCGATAAAACGTGCTGCGCTTCTCCCTTCCTGCGAATCTGGAGAAGCGTCTCGGTCGGCTGGGCCATCAGGTCCACAACTTCCAGTCGGTCTTCGCGGGCCGATTCGAGGAATTGCTTGGCGACATCGGAAGTCGTAACGCTCTCTCCGGTCTTCGAGGACATGAGTTCCTTGGCACGCTCCAATCGAGAGCGCAAGGCGTCGCTGATGCGGACGGAGATAGTTTGCTGTTGCAAGGGCCTGTGCTCGTTGTCGGGTTTCTTGGGCATCCGTGAATCCCTCCGATTCGTAGGGTAGGATGCAACCCTGCGCATTAAAGTTGCATCTGTATTTTAGAGTTGCAAACGTATTACAATGTCCACAGAAAGTCAAGCTGAATACGAAAGTAAGGGAGAATTCAGAGAAAGTCAAATGAAACCCCGCACGGCCCAACTCGGCGCGCGCAAGAACCCAGACTCGCCAAGAGTGCATGGCTTGCGCCTTACAGTAAATCCGTCGTCGTTGAAATCTGAAGAGCTTCCCGGAAACGCGGAACAGAAAACGGGATCACCGCCAGCCGAAAGATTCGGTTTGCGCTCCGCTGAGACCACAGAGGCACATCAAGCTGTTGAACCGCTTCTCGACTGCGCCGCCGCCGCAGTTGTCCTCGGGGGACTTCATCCTAAAACTGTCGAGCGATGGGCACGAGAAGGACGCATACCTGCCTATCGCTATTTTCGGCATTGGAGATTCCGTGCTTCTGATCTGGAAATCTGGATGCGTTCTCATGTACAGTCAGCTTGCCATCCGTGTCGCTTAGACCAGGAGAAATCCAATGGAACATAAGCGGCAACGGTATCAGTTCGGAAGTGTGGAAAGAAAACTAAGAAAGAAGGGCCCGGATGTTTGGGTACTGCGTTATCGGGAGCATTTGGTGGATGGGACCAGCTGCCACAAAAGTCTCATTGTCGGAACTGTCGAACAACATGCTACCGAGTCTCAAGCCCGGAGGGCGGCGCAGGCACTCTTGCTTGGGATTAACGTAGACAATCCAAACGCTGGTGCAGTCACCTTCGGTGCGGTGATAGAGCGGTACCTCGCGGAGGAGTTGCCAGACCGTCACTCGACTGCGAGAAGCTATCAATCGTGGCTGAGGAACCATATCAAGCCGAAATGGGGCGAGTACGCGTTGAAACAAATTAAGCCACTGGCTGTCGAGCAGTGGCTCAAGGGACTCGACCTCGCACCAAAAAGCAAGGGACACTTGAAGAATCAAATGCGGATCGTCTTCAACTGCGCGATGCGATGGGAGTTGCTCCCGTATCAAGCTAACCCCATGGGCTTCGTGCGAGTAAAAGACGTTTCGAAGCGTGTGCGTCAGCCAGCCGTGCTGACGATTGAACAGTTCCGACAGGTTCTCGAACACATCCCGGAGCCCTATCGCACGATGTGCGTTGTGGCTGGGTGTCTGGGACTGCGGATCAGTGAGGTTCTCGGATTGCAATGGCGTGACTTCGATTGGGAAGCACGCCAAGTCCAGATTCGACGGTCCTGGGTATTTGGCCATGTTGGGGAACCCAAGACGGAGAACTCAAGGAGGCCCATGCCGGTTGATCTCGCTTTAGAAAAACTTTTGCGAGAATATCGGCGAAGGCTCCCTTCCTCTCTTCAAGAAAGCGAGTGGCTATTCGCTAGTAAGCGTACGGGAATGCCATCTCACCCTTGGAGCGCACAACGTCGCTGGCTGTTGCGGGCGGGAGAAAGGGTCGGAGTTGGGAGACTCGGTTGGCATGCATTTCGGCACACGTATTCGACTCTGCTCAACGAGCATGGCACGGACGTTAAGGTACAGCAGGAATTGCTTCGTCATGCGGACATCCGCACGACGATGAATATATACACCAGGGCTGTACCGGAACGGCTGCGAAAAGCGAACAGCAAACTGGTTCGGCTTTTGCTCCCAACAGGAACATGAAGAGGCCGTAGTGTTCCCTCATGTTCCCTCGGGCAGAGACCAAGTGGTTCCGAAAGAGTCAGATATGGCGGAAGCGTGTGGGAGTCGAACCCACCATTCGACTCGCTGGGAGCCGAATCGCCGGCTTTGAAGGCCGGGACAGTCACCGGACCATTTTCGCCTCCGGAGCGTAGCCACATCATATCAAAACTTTCCATTGAGGCAG
>DASYZC010000033.1:0-5207 GCA_035949735.1 Candidatus Acidiferrales bacterium
CGTCGAAGGCCTCAAAGGTCCTTTATCCTGCCTGAATCAGGCGCGCTATGGAATCGGATGGGGCGCCATCGGCGCAGCCATGGCCTGTTACGATGCGGCGCTCACCTATGCCAAACAGCGCAAACAATTCGACAACCGCCCGATCGCGTCGCATCAATTGGTGCAAGAAAAGCTCGTTTGGATGATCACGGAAATTACCAAGGCGCAGTTTCTCGCTTTGCAATCCGGGCGCTTGAAGGATCAGGGCCGCGCGCACCCCTCGCACATTTCGATGCTGAAAATGAATAATGTATGGATGGCGCGCGAAACCGCTCGCACGGCCCGGGAAATCCTGGGCGCCAACGGTATCGTGGACGATTCCTGCATCATGCGCCACATGAACAATCTTGAATCGGTCTACACCTACGAAGGAACACACGACATTCACAAACTGGTGATCGGTGAGCGCATTACTGGAATTTCGGCGTTCGTGTGATCGGCCGACTTCCGGCGCCTTTTCATTTATTCGGATGCGCAGCGTTTCGGCCTGCATTAGAATCGCCCGGCGCTTCTGGGCAGGTTCACTGCGCTCACTTAAGGGGGATCCATGGAACAGGAATTAAGCCTTGAATATTTGCGGGTCGTCGAGCGCGCGGCGATCGCTTCCGCCCGCACCATGGGACTTGGCGACCGCCACAAGGCCGATCAGGTTGCCGTCGAGGCCATGCGCGCGGAGATGGATACCGTTGGCATGGACGGCACGATCGTAATCGGCGAAGGTGAGCGCGATAAGGCGCCGATGCTCTTTATCGGAGAAAAGGTGGGTTTGGCCTCTCATGACAAGCACCACCAATACCCTGCCGTGGACATCGCCGTCGATCCGCTCGAGGGCACCAACCTGTGCGCTACTGGCGAGCCAAATGCCATCACAGTTCTCGCGGCAAGCGAACACGGCGGACTGCTCCATGCGCCCGATCTCTACATGGAAAAAATCATCGTGGGCCCGTTGGTCCGCGGGGCTGTGGACCTCGACGCGCCTCCTGAGAAGAATCTAAAGGCAATTGCCAAGCGACTCGACCGCAAGGTGAAAGACTTAGTGGTGACGGTGCTCGACCGGCCGCGCCACGAAAAGCTGATCGCGGATATCCGAAAGACGGGCGCGCGCATTCGGTTGATATCGGATGGCGACCTCTCGGCCGGAATCAGCGCCGCTGTTTCGGATATGGGCGTGCACGCCGTGATGGGCACGGGAGGCGCTCCTGAGGGTGTGCTCACCGCTGCGGCACTGCGCTGTCTGAATGGCCAGATTTTGGGCCGGCTTGTCATCACCAAACGCGAACACCGGGAGCGTGTGGCGAAAATGGGAATCAAGGATCCGAAGCGTATTTACGATACGGCCGATCTCGCGCCAGGCAAGAAGATCATTTTCGCGTGTACGGGCGTCACGCCCGGAGGGCTACTGCGCGGCGTTCGGTTCTTCGGCGGGGGAACGCGCACCCAATCGCTCATCATGACGTACGAAGACCGGCAGATTCGCTTCATCGACTCCGTTCATCTCGAAAAGGGATCGACGGACGTGCGCGTGCGCTTCTATTGATTCAGCGCCGACTCAGCCGGGGGGCGTTGCTCGCGCCCCCTCGCCAAGCAGTATGTGAGGGTTGACTTCTTATGTTTCGCTAGCGGTGCATTGCGGCACTCGATTGGCTGCCGTGACCCGAGGTATGGCCCTGGCTGTGCCTACGAGCAATCTGAGGCACTCGTTCGGGCGGCTGGGGCGCAAGCGGGCGCGCGATCTGACTTGTGCTCACGTGCTCGCTAATCGCCTGCAACCTCTTCAGAATGCCCTGCCATTGCGCCCAATCAAGCTGACGCAAGAACGGCCGAAGGCCCTGAATGAACGGATCCTCCAAAACAGTCTCTCCATTCGATTCGGGCACGAAGAAGCGGTTCAGGCCGACACCCAACGCTTCGGCGATCTTCTCTAGAGTGCCAAGGCTGGGCGTCATCTGACCGCTTTCGATCCTCGACAAATATGAGCGGGAAACGCGTGAGCGAGCTTGTAGCTGACTCTGCGTCATGCCGCGCGATTCTCGCAACTGCCTGATCCGCTGGCCAATATTCTCCACGGTTTCGCGGTTAGGCCAGTTTTCAAACAATTGGCGATCGTCCCCCGGTAAATCCTGAGGCGACGGCGTCGGAATCACGAACGTCACCCGTGGGGGCAGCAAACGCAGACAGCGTCGACAGTTGCCTGTGCGTGTACGGTATTGAACCAATCCGCAAACCTGACAGCGGATTACTTCGCGATCGAGCTCCATGTTAGCTGCTATGCCATCTTTTTCCGCCACCGGTCTCCTCGCAGACTATTCCCGGCGATGCGAAAGGGGAGAAACTCACGAACGACTGAGGGAAGGCAGGAACTGGCGCGCGAGCCATTCTCCATAGAGTGCCAATTCCTGTCAAGCCCTAATTTGTCGTTTTGGCTGGGAGACCTAAGTTTAGCCTCATGCTCCGGTGATTGCAACGCGGAAGGGGGTCTGCTCGCTTCCTCCGCTCAGCGGCGAGGAGCGTGCATGCGCACGCGCTCGATATGTCATCCCGTCAGTGTTCTATAGTGGTGTGCTATGATCGCGGACGTTCGTCTTTGATATTTTTTGATACTTTTTCCTGGGGGATTGGGTGATTAAATGCAGCAAGACAGCAATTGTCTTCTTGATCGCGGTATGGATGACTCCGCTGTTGGCTCTGGCGGGTCTTCGTGAAGGGCCGGCTCCGACAGTACCCGGCATTCTCGCGCAATTGGACACTGTGGCGAAAGATTTCCACAGCCTTTCCGCAAGTATCGAGCGCACCAAGGTGACGGTGGTGGTGAACGACCGCTCGACGGAAAGTGGCACGGTCCTCGTGAGAGGCGACAAGATGTTGCTCCAACTGAAAGCCCCGGACGAACGCACCATCCTCAAAACCGGCGACAACCTCTACATCTACAACCCCGGGCTAAAACGCGTTGAGGAATACAACCTGGGCAAGAATCGAGACTTAGTGGACCAGTTCTTGCTCCTCGGGTTCGGGACGAAAGGCGCGGAATTGAAAAAGGGTTATTCGATCAAGATGGGGAGCGAGGATAGACTCGACGACAAAAAGACCGTCGAACTCGAATTAACGCCGAAATCGGCGTCCGTGCGCAATCAGATCTCGAAAATCCAAATTTGGCTTGACGAATCGACCTGGCTTCCAGCCCAACAACGGTTCGACGAAGCAGGGTCAGGAGACTATTCCATAGTCCGCTATTCGAAAATTGTTCTGAATCCGCGCATTTCAGATTCCGAGTTCAAACCTCACTGGCCGAAGGGAACAGAAAAGATCAAGCCACAAGGCTGAGCGTCTGCTCTCTGGCCTTTCTCCCTCCTGCGGCGGCAACTTCCTTAGGCAACAGATTTCGCTTCGGCCTGAATGCCAGCGTATGCAAGATGATCCATCCGTCTGTTCGTGTCGCTAGCACGCTTGCCATAGCGGCCTAGCTTCGATTTTTCTTCCCGGCGAAGCGCGCTCATATTTGGAAGCATCGTGAGAATGTTTTCATCAACTCTCGCTTGTGCTGCCAAAATTAGTCCCACAATTAAGGGAGCCACCATCCGATTTTCGGTGTGAAAACTTGTGGGAAACCCGGCTGGCTTGGACGAAAATAAGGGGTTATATCATAAGGCACCAGAAATTGACGGCGGGTTGACGCGCCGCGTCACCTCCCGCATATTCGGACAACCGAAACTAGGGTACTCATTCAGCAGTACTTGGGGGCAGTGTCATGGGAGCTCTTCCGCAACGTGATGATCGGCCCGTTGTTTCGCCGATGCGCGAAGTTGAAAGCCACACACAGTCCGTAACAGCCATTTCGGGAAAACCTGGGCCTCGCCGGTTTGCTCGCGTTCCCACGCACGCCATAGGTGTAGCTGACGAACGCCGTCGCTACCCGCGAGCTTCGCTTTCGCTGCCCTTACGCCTCACACGCATAGGCGATAAGACCGAGCCCTTCCCCGTAACGCTCGTGACCAGGAATATCAGCTCCAGCGGAATCTATTTCCTGGCGCCTCGCGAGATGGAGCCGGGAATGTCGATTGAGCTGGAAGTCGCGCTGGTCGATCGGCCGCTGGGCTGTGGCCGCGTCCAGATGTGCACCGCCGCTCATATCGTGCGCTGCGAGGAAACGGATATGGTGGGTTGGAAAGCATACGCCGCCAGCTTTGACGATTTCGCTCTCCAACGGGACGATTCCCTGCCGAGAAACCATAGCCGCTTCTAGGGGAATCGCCACAAGATGTAAAACCCGGCCGTCTGGCGTGTCCGGACCTCGGGGGAATAGTCGCTGCAGGGCCGAGCAAAATCCTGCTGCACTGCATACCGGCTATACGGTGTCCCCTTCTGCTACCATCCTCATTTGATGACCCATCGCATATTCCCAACCCGAGTTGTTCTCCTCGATTGGGATGGAACCCTTCTTGATTCATACGCTTCCGACCAGAACGCCTATTTGGCGATGTTTCGCGCGCTCAAGATCGAATGGGGAGTCGCAGAGATCGAACGCCATTATTCTCCCGATTGGTATTGCGTCTATCGGGCGGCGCGAATTCCGCGCTCGAACTGGGCGCGTGCCGATCGGCTCTGGCGAGCCGCATACCACAGCCAGCGTCCGCGTCTGCTTGCGGGTGCAAAGAGGGTACTGCGCGAACTGGATCGGCGGTTCGACCTAGGCCTGGTGACAAGCGGCAGCGGAGCGCGTGTTCGCAAGCAGCTTCGGGAATTTGCTTTTCGGAATTACTTCCACGCTTGCGTTTGCAGCGAAGACGCATCGCGCAGAAAACCGCATCCCGCGCCCCTCCAACTTGCTCTCAAGCGCATGGGCGCGCAGCCGGATGAGTGCGTCTATGTGGGCGATGCCCCGGAAGACGTTGAGATGGCGCGGCGGGCCGGCATGCGCGTAATCGGCGTTCTGGGGCCGTTCCCCACAGCAGTCCGCCTGCGCGCCGCGCGTCCGGACTTACTGCTGCGCTCAATCCAGGAGTTGCCCAAGCATTTGGCTGTATTGGCGTAGTCCGAGGATACGAAGAAAATCTTTACACCGAGGGGTGAATTCGCGCAAGTACCTGTTGGTGTAAAGAAAAATCGTCTACGGTGAGGCACGCGTATCTAGATTAGCCGCAATCCCTGTCTCATCGTCATCCTGAGCGGAG
>DASYZC010000034.1:0-7658 GCA_035949735.1 Candidatus Acidiferrales bacterium
TTCCTCATCGTCCATTAGCTCCATAAGCCCTTGCGTTACTGCGACTGATGCGTGCCTCGGGTTTCGGCCGGTCGCGAAAGCATTTGGTGCAGCCTGGGGAATCATGTATAGCTTCGGGACAGGCAGATTCGCTTTACCCGCCAGGCGCTCCATCACTTCATAAAGTCTCGGTAACTGTTCTCGGGTGACGGGCCGAGCACCACTCGACATTAGGGCGATCTTGTCTGAAAAGAAATATGCCCCACCGTTCATGATGACGGCGACAATCAGCGCGAGAGTGAGGCCTCGCTGCCCGCCGAACGCGTCTCCGACAAAAAGCAGGAGCAGCGTCAGAACCGTCAGCAAAAATGCCGTTTTGAGAGTTTTCATGTCAGTACCCCTTGCGCCCTTTTCCTTATGCTGCGTCGGCCTTCGCTTTTTTTTGCCCGAACTTCATCTCGCCGGTCTTCGCATCTGCATCCACCACTACGGCCTCGCCCGGTTTCACCTCGCCGTCCAGAATCTTCAGCGCCAACGCGTCTTGAATCAGCCGTTGAATCGCCCGTTTCATAGGACGCGCGCCATATGCCGGATCATAGCCCTCGCGGAAGAGCAGCGTTTTTGCGGCCGGCGTCAGACTGAGGTTGATCTGCCTTTCCGCCAACAGTTTCACCACGTGCTCCATTTGCAGATCGATGATCCGTTCAATCTGCTCTTTGCCCAACGGCCGGAACAGTACAATGTCGTCGATCCGGTTGAGAAATTCTGGACGGAAAAGTTCACGCAGCGCGGCCAGGGCCTGTGCCCGGGCCTCTTTGGGATCTTTCTCTGCGAGTTCAAAAATCGCCGTGGATCCCGCGTTGGAGGTCATGATAATCACCGCATTCCGAAAATCCACAGTGCGTCCCTTGCCATCGGTTAACCGCCCGTCTTCCAGAATTTGCAGCAGCACGTTGAAAACGTCGGGGTGCGCTTTCTCGATCTCGTCCAGCAGCACAACCGAATAAGGTCGCCGCCGCACTTGCTCCGTCAGTTGCCCGCCCTCTTCGTATCCCACATATCCGGGTGGCGCGCCAATCATCCTCGCCACGGAATGTTTTTCCATGTACTCGGACATATCGAGCCGCACCATTGCGCGTTCATCGTCGAACAAAAATTCGGCCAGCGCCCGCGCCAATTCCGTCTTGCCGACGCCGGTCGGCCCCAGGAAAAGAAACGATCCGATAGGCCGATGCGGATCGCTCAATCCTGAGCGGCTCCTCCGGATTGCATTAGCCACGCTGCTCAGCGCCGCGTCCTGGCCCACCACTCGCAGCCGCAAACGCTCTTCCATGTGGATCAGTTTCTGAACCTCGCCTTCCAGCAATCGGCCCACCGGAATCCCCGTCCACTTACTCACGATCTTAGCGATTTCTTCCTCGCCGACCTCCTCCTTCAACATCGGATGGTCTTTCTGCAATTCCGCAAGGCGATCCTGCGCTGCTCTCAATTCCTTTTCGGCCGCCGAAAGCTTCCCGTACCGAATTTCCGCAACGTGCGAAAGGTCGCCGGCGCGTTCGTAGCGCTGTTCTTCCGCCTTCAGGCGTTCGATTTCTTCCTTCTGTTTGCGGATGCGCGTAATCGCATCTTTTTCCGTCTGCCAGTGGGCCTTCAGACCATTGGACTGCTCGCGCAGCGTGCTCAACTCTTTCTCGATTTGACTGAGCCTTTCCTTCGAGTGCGCGTCGGATTCCTTTCGCAGTGCTTGCCGCTCGATTTCAAGCTGCAAAACACGGCGTTCGATTTCATCGATCTCGGTCGGCAGCGAATCGATTTCCATCCGCAACCCCGCGGCCGCTTCATCAACCAGGTCAATCGCCTTGTCCGGCAAAAAGCGGTCCGTGATATATCGCTGAGACAGCATGGCCGCCGCCACGATTGCCGCATCCTTTATTCGCACTCCGTGATGCACTTCGTAGCGCTCTTTTAACCCGCGCAGAATCGCGATCGTGTCTTCCACGGAGGGTTCGCCCACCTGCACGGGCTGAAAGCGCCTCTCCAGCGCTGGATCTTTTTCGATGTATTTACGGTATTCGTTGAGCGTGGTCGCGCCGATTGCGCGCAATTCACCGCGCGCAAGGGCCGGCTTCAGCATGTTGGAAGCATCCATCGCGCCCTCGGCCGCGCCCGCTCCCACCAGCGTGTGAAGTTCGTCGATGAACAGAATAATTTGTCCGTCCGATTCCGTCACTTCTTTGAGTAACGCCTTTAATCGGTCTTCGAATTCGCCGCGATATTTCGCTCCCGCCACCAGCGCGGCAAGATCAAGCGCCACGATTCGCTTCGGCTTCAGCACTTCCGGCACGTCGCCGGCAACAATGCGCTGCGCCAAACCCTCCACGATCGCCGTCTTTCCCACTCCAGGTTCGCCGATCAGCACGGGGTTATTTTTCGTCCGCCGCGCCAGAATCTGCATCACGCGGCGAATCTCCTCATCGCGCCCGATCACCGGATCAAGTTTGCTTCTCCGCGCGAGTTCGGTGAGATCGCGTGCGTACTGTTCGATCGCGCGATATGTGGATTCAGGATTTTGTGAGGTCACTCGATGGCTGCCACGAATTGCAGTCATCGCCTGCAGAATCGCGTCGTGGCTCGCGCCGTGGCGCGCAAGAATTTGGCCGACCGCATCGCGCTGCGCCGCGGCAATGGCGAGGAGGATGTGCTCGGTTGACACATATTCGTCTTTCAGTCGCTCGGCCTCGCTGAAAGCGTTCTCCAGAATTTCATTCGATGAACGGCTTAACGACTGTTCCGCTACGCCTGAAACCTTCGGCAAACGGTCGATCTGTTTCTCAACTTCGCCGCTCACCATTGCGGGCGCTGCCCCCAGTTTGTCGAGCAGGGGCCGCACCACGCCGTCGCCCTGCGCAATCAAAGCCCAGAGCAAGTGCAAAGGTTCAATCTGCTGCTGCCCGGAGCGCGCGGCCATCTCCTGCGCCGCTTGCAGCGCCTCCTGCGCCTTCACCGTTAGTCTGTCAAATCGCAGCATGTCGTGATTTTCTCACTTTGCCCTCCGGACACAAAGGGCCAGAGCAAAGCTTCCTGGCCCTTTGGTGAATCCGAAGGTTCGAGTTAGTTATGATTTGTGACGTTGATTTTCACCTGCCTCGGCTTCGATTCCGCCCGCTTGGGCAGCTCAACCGTGAGCACGCCGTTCTTGTAGCCTGCCTTGATAGAACCGTTGTCTACCGTGCTTGGCAGGCTGAAGCTGCGGCTGAACGAGCCGTAGGTCCGCTCGATCCGAAGGTAGTTGTCCTCCTTCACCTTCTCTTCGAATTTTCGCTCGCCTTTTATAGTCAGTATGTTGCTTTCGATCCTTATATCTAGATCTTTTTCGTTGACGTCTGGAAGGTCCGCTTTGAGCACTAACTCGTTCTCCGTCTCATAAATGTCGACAGCCGGAGCCCACGTCGTCAGGGCTGATTGGTCGGACCGATGCGGCAATGACCCTTCAAACAACCGGTTGACCTGCTCCTGCAGAGTTGAAAGGTTGTGGAATGGATCCCAACGGGTGATGGCACTCATCTTAACTTCCTCCTCATGATTATAATAGTCTTAGCGTATTTAGCGCAATAGAAGCATAAAATATTAGCGCACTATTGTCAAGTAATAATCTGCCCACCCAGCTCTGGCGCCGCGAGTTGCGAGCCCCCACCCGCGTCTCGGGTCGCTCGCGCTCAGTGCCCCGGCGCGGGGAGGTCCCACCGTGGTTCCACCTTGCAGCTGACCGACGGAACCGAGACTTAAGAATTGGGGTGCCCAGAAAAGTCAGAATCCGCACCCTTGCAAGAACGGTAAGAATGCGGCACTCTCACTGCGCCGGGTGCTGAGCCGTGTGCCACCTGACGGCTATTTTGGAGGGTGAACCACCGCCGTAGCGGATTGGATCGGCTCGTCATGGGAGGTTTTGATGAAAATAAATAGAAGAAGGCTGTTGCAGGCGCTGGGAATGTCGCCCGCACTTTTAGCAGGATCGACCGCGGTCGCGGAAGGCAAGACGAATAAGAAAGAGGCTGGGGCTAACGCGGAACCTAAGATCGTCGGACTCAATCCCAAGGGTATGCCGCCGGCCATCACGCTTTTACCTCTGGCGCCGCGCTTCGGCTCCCTTGACAATAAAACCATTTATATGGTGGACATCGGCTTCAATAACGGCAACGTGTTTTTTCAGGAGATGCAGCGGTGGTTCAGGGAAAACATGCCCAGCGTGAAGACGATCTACCGGCGGAAGGACGGTGACTACCCGCAGGACGATCCGAAATTGTGGGCGGAAGTAAAGACTGCTGGCGCCGCCGTGATTATGGGTGTGGGCCATTGAAGCACCTGCGCCCCAGCGACCGTCGGTCACTGCGTAACGCTTGAGAAAATGGGAATCCCGACGTCCCCCGTCGTGACGGTGGCGTTTAAACAGGAGTGCAAAACGAACGCCGCCAAGCGCGGAATGCCGCGCCTACGTTTGGTGTTCAGTCCGCACCCCGTATGGGGAAAATCTCCGGAACAGCTTTGGGGATACATGAACGGTCCCGATCCGGCCACCCAAAAGCCGATGATGCAGGAGGTCATCAACGCGCTGACGATGCCTCTTACCGCGGCCGACACGAAAACGGGAAAGGAAACTCCCTCAGTCGGGCCGCCCACGTTCGAGCCGGACACGGCGAAGAATCTGCAGGAATTCTACCGGAACAACGGCTACACGGATTTCCTCCCCATCATCATTCCCACGGAGGAAGCTGTCGACGAAATGCTGAAGGGTACAAGCCACCATCCGGATGAACTGGTCGGCAAACTGGCGGCGGGAGGTGGCACGGAGGCTTTTGCCGCCTGGACGTTCACGGTGAGGCACGCGGCGATCAACGCCGTGATGGCGGGAGCAAAGCCCGAGCACTTGCCGGTTATTCTGGCGATTGCGTCGTCCGGAGTCATTTCTCTGATCAGCTCGACGAACGACCTTGCCTACGGCGCTCTGGTTAATGGGCCCATCCGCAATAAGCTCAACATGAATTATGGAATAGGGGCGCTTGGCCCGTTTGCACACGCTAACGCCGCGATCGGCCGGGCGTGGACCTTGGTCTCAAAGAATCTGGGAAATGCGGGCATTCCCGGAGAAACGTATATGGGAGACATGGGAAATACGCTCAATTACTTAAACCTCATAATGGCCGAGAACGAAGAAGCCAGTCCGTGGGAGCCCTTCGACGTGCAACATGGCTTCAAAAAAGAAGAGAACGTCGTGAGTATGTTCAGCGGCCTCAGTGTCTCTGCGGGACAAGTCGGAAAGGGCAGCGGCGTGGGCGGCACTCCGCATTTCGACCAGCAATACGTCGATTTGTTCTACAACTTCACCGGCTTCTTTGGCGCGCTCCTCCTGTGTGAGCCGATCTGCGCCAATAGCTTGAAGGAGCAGGGCTACGACACGAAAGAAAAGCTGATCGACTATTTCTACAAGAACGCAACGCAAACCGCCAAGGAATACCGCGACAGGAACTGGTCATACCTGTTCGAGTACGGGCAGGCGCTGAAGGGCGTCGAGCCTTTCGCAACATGGTACAAGCTGCCGGACGATGCGGTGATCCCGAAATTTCCGCACCCCAACCGCATCAGCGTGGTGGTCATCGGGGGCTCGACCGATCCTGTCTCACAAGTGGCGAACTTTAGCTACGGGAAGAGCGTTTCGATCGATAAATGGATGTAGCGAGCTACTTGTTTTCGTTCACCATGGAGGATAATTCAGGCCGCCCGTGAGCGCGGTGGTGATCCGGAGAGAAGGAGATGGTCATGACAACAACGAGTCTCAGAAATGTGAAGGTCGCCCCTAAGGGGATGGGGCTTAATGATTTCGTTGCGTCGCAGGAAGGATACTTCGCAGCGGAGGGTTTGCACGTGGAGTTTGACTGGAAGACGTTTCGCGGAACGCAGTCGAGTTGAAAGGATTTACCCTATTTCGGCCGGCCGCAGGACAAACCCTACGCTGAGGGAAAAGAAGTGATCCAGGGCGCGTGCGTCTGGGGGAGCATATGCAACGCCAGCGCCGGGATGGGCAGGTTCGTGGCCGACGGCTACGGCGTGTCGCCCTGGGCCATCTTCGTGCGGCCTGATTCATCCATCCGCGGCCCGAAGGATCTGAAGGACGTTCCTATCGCCGTTGGAATGCGCGCCGGCAGCCACTTCAACGTGCCCTATCGCCTTGAAAAATATTTGCCGCTCGAGCATATCAAGACGAGCAATGTCGGAGGCTTCGGCGCGCGTCTGAAAGCACTGCTCGATGGTGAAGTTGAGGCCGCCAGTCTTCTGCCTCCGCAGATCGCCATGGCAGAGCAGCTCGGGCTACGGAAGGTGATGGAAGATACGTTCCACACACTGTGGTGGGTTCCCGAAAATTCTCCGCCGGAAGTCGTGCAGGGTTATCTGCGCGCGCTGGATCGCGCGGAACGCGCACTCGAAGCAGATCTACCGAAATATCTGCCTTTGTGGAAGTACGCAGTTCCGCCTGAATTTGAGAGTCACCCTTGGGACTTCAGCCGGTTCGGGCGCGGTGAGCGTTTCGTTTACAAGTCGATCCCGCGGGAAGAGTTTACAGAGGTGTTCGATCAAGTAAAGCGCTGGGGCCTCGACGATTTCCTCAAAGACCGCAGTTTTGAAAACCTAGCCGCTCCATCTGGCGACTGAATCACTACGCAACGGCTTTGTGCCTTCTGGGGAGGAAATCTCGGACGAAGTAGGCGGTGAAACCGAGGCCCAAGGCAACCCAGAAGCAGTAGCGGACATTTCTGATCGCATCGTCTCCGTGGGGAATATCTGATTGAAAAGAATGGTCGGGGCGAGTGGATTTGAACCACCGACCTCCTGGTCCCGAACCAGGCGCGCTAGCCAGGCTGCGCTACGCCCCGAACTTGGTTCATATCCTACAATAGTTTGGTGATTGCTTGGCGGCAAACCGGAACGCGCGGCTTTTGTGGGCGATTCTTGTTTGATATGCCTCGGACCCCTTTCTTTGGGGGTCCGCCAGTCATTGCAGACGCGTCACCTTGGAGGACCAGTCTAAAAACGCCGCAATCGCCGCTTGACGCATCATAATACAAGGTTTGGATCGGCGGTCTGCTGAGCCGCCGCGATCGGGATTGCCTGTGCTGTGGCGAGGTTTCGCTTTGCAGACGGTGGTACGCTAGTGCAAAATAATGCTCGTCGGTATTGTAGTTAAGGGAGTTGGCATAGACCTAGGCAATCGATATTGATTTCAAAAACGCCTCAGGAGGATCGATGGATAAGTGCAAATCCGTAACGCGAGCCACTTTCGATACAAGTTCCAGCACTGAAGCTTCTGCAAAGAGGGCAGTTCGAGTTGGCGGTTTTGCGATTTTGGCGGGAGCCACGATCGCTCTAGCTTTTTTCTGCTTAGCTCCATCCGCGCGCGCAGCCGATGACGCGGCCGCGCAGACCTTCAAGTCGAATTGTGTGGTGTGTCACGGTGCGGACGGAACCGGCACGCCAACCGGGAAGAGCCTGAAGGCCCCCGATCTCCATTCGGATGCCGTCCAGAAGATGACCGTCGCGCAGATGATCACGCAGATCGCGGACGGCAAAAACAACATGCCGCCGTTCAAGAGCACCCTGTCCGAGGACCAGATCAAGGACGTGGTGGC